>CAZKQJ010000014.1:0-92055 GCA_964554875.1 uncultured Spirochaetaceae bacterium
AGGATACATAAGCTGCCGTATTGTCTGCCCATCATCAAAATGGTAGCCCCATAGCACCCCTTCTGTCAAACACACTGGACAGAAGGAAAAACACCGGAGTAGACTGTTTTTGCTAAATAAGGGAATAAACGTGGGAATAGAACAGCAGACTCGTCAAAAAATCCTTGAACACCTGAGCAGCGATTATACCGAGGCAATCCGGGATCCCCTGTGGCAGAACATTTATCTGACCCCGGCACTGAAGAAGCTGATATCCCTGGGGGAGTTCCAGAAGCTGGCGGGAATTCGTCAGCTGGGACCGGCCTACCTGGTATATCCAGGGGCGACCCATACCCGTTTGAATCACAGCCTCGGGGTTTTTCATCTAGCCAAGCGAATAATCCGGCACATTAGCGTCGATCGGCGCAGTCCTCCTGTCAGTCTTGAAGGGGTCAAGGCTTTTTTATGCGCCTCCCTGCTCCACGATCTGGGACACTTTCCCTATACCCACTCCTTCAAGGATCTTCCCCTCCTCGACCATGAGGTCCTCACTGGAAGACTGGTCATGACGCCTCCTTTTCAGCGGGTTTTGCGGGAAGATGTGGGCGTGGAACCATACGTGGTCGCAGCCATAGTGGATGAGGAGCTTGATCACCACAACAGCGGCGAGATCCTCTTTTTCCGGAGAATTCTATCCGGGGTTCTGGACCCCGATAAGCTTGATTACCTGAACAGGGATGCCTTCTTCTGCGGCGTTCCCTATGGTATTCAGGACACGGACTTCTTTATCGACAAGATTATCCCCACATCCTCCGCCCTGGCTCTGGACGAGAGGGGCCTGGGTTCCGTTGAAAGCCTGCTCTTTGCCAAGTATCAGATGTACCGCAGTGTCTACTGGCACCGCACGGTACGGATTGCTACAGCGATGATCAAAAAAGCGGTTCTCCTTGGACTGACCGAGAACGATATAGACCAGGAAGCGCTCTACGGCCTGGACGACGCCGGCTTCTACCGGACCCTGGCCATACGGGAAAGGAGCTACTATCAGCTGGCCAGAATGGTTTTTGAACGACGGCTTTTAAAAACCGCCTACGAGTGTCCTTTTGACCCCCGGCTGCACAATCAGGCGACGGACCTGAACACCCGGCTGGACCTGGAAAACCGGATAGCCTCTGTTTTGCGTGACAAATACGATACCCGGATCGAGACCTGGGAGGTGATTCTCGATATCCCTGAGCCCATCTCCTTTGAGGTAGATCTTTTAATCTACAGAAACGAGAGCTTCCTGCCCTTCGCATCCAGCGGCTCTGTTTTTTCAACCTCTGTGGTTGAGGGTTTTACCCGGTCCCTGCGCAAGGTCCGGCTCTTTCTGCCCCCCGTTATTGCACACTCGGCAGCCCCGTATATGCCGGAAATCATGACCAGTCTCTTCGGAGAACAAGCCACTGCACGGGAATCGCCTTGAAGAAGGAACCAAAAGATACTACAGTAGCCCCAATGAGAGACAGCCATGAAATACTCTAAACTTATGCGTGAACGGATTCAACGGGTAAACGTACTCTTCAAGGAACTGGGCTACGAAGTCTTCGACAACTCCGGAGACGAGGCCTCCTACATTGCCGGTTTCGAAGGCGGCGACGGGGCTGCCGGAGAGTTCTACATCGACATGGACAACAAGTTCCTCGAGATCGCCTATACCTTTGCCTTTCCCCCGGAAACATCGGAGTTTCTGCAGCGCCGTCTGGTGGAAATGCTGAAAATCTGTTACGAGTTCGGATGTTATATAAACATCAGCAAGGAGGAGGAGATCTCCTTTTCGGTCTTCTCGAAAATCTATTTTGCCGGACTCAATTTCTACTCCCTCAAGGAGACCCTGAAGGACTTCAACCTCTGCATCAGCGCAGTCAAGGAGGCTGTGGACATACACAACGAAAACGATGACCAGGAGATTTAAAAACGTTCGCTGTGCACCGCTATATTATGGACCCGCCCCGGGATTGTATCCTCAACAAAATCGGCGACCCTCTGCATTACCCGCTCTCCAATCTCCCGGGAGTTGGTTACGTAAGCCGCGCCAATATGACAGAAAGAGAGGGAGTCCTGCAGATCGATTTCCGCCACCGATACCTTGTACTTTCTGATTAAGCGGTCCTTCAGGGACCGCAGGGTCTGACGTTTCTCCTTCAAGGACGTCGCTTCCGGCAGTTCAAAAACCACCTGGATCATGGAAACTACCATTCTATTCGTAAATCCTCTACAAAACGGTTGGGGTGTGGTATTGTTTGCAACTATAGAGTAATGCAGGTAATGGATCTTAGCAAGACGACACTGATGCTGCTACTTCTCCTCACCCTTGCCGCTGCCAGGCCCGCCGTCGGTGAAGATTCAGTACCGCTGCCGGAGGAAGAAGCCCCGGAAGCCCTCTTTTCCACCAGTCTGGGAGATGCCGATGTGGATCTCTTTTTAACGGGAAGCTGGAACATCTCCACCAGCCTTGGCGGGATCTGGGGCACCCCGTCTCCCGAAACCCCCTCCGTGCCGGGATTCAGTTCCGGCTTCATGTTCAATCAGTTGCCGGATCTGACCCTCTCCCTCTGGCTCATGGAGCGCTACTTCTTCGAAAGCACCATAACCGAAGACTCCTCTTTCAACACCTACCTGCTGGGTTACGAAGGACGGGAGGGAGAGTTTGTCCGGAAGGTGCGCCTTGGAAATACCGGAAGCGCCATCGATTCGACTCCCCTGATCGATCCGGGAGAACACCCTGAAGGCGCCCTGGGGGCCTCGGCCACCCTGGAAACCGGGCGCAGCCGTCACGAATTGCTCTTTCGCTACCAGCGGACATCCCGGGTAACTAAAACCTACGCCGGAACCTCGGAAACCGAAGAGCTGCGCCTTGATCCGGCGAACTTTATCCGGGGCCGCTATTTTCTGCTGGACCACGAAGACATCGAGAACGCCGCGGTCTACCTGGAGGACCGGAACGGGAATCTTGTCGACGGTGACGGCCGTCGTTACAAGAAAGCATCCGATTTTGAGGCGGCGGTCTCCGCGGAGCAGGGCTTTGTAAGTCTTTCCAGGAGCCCTGCAGGACGGGTGTTGATCTACTATGAAACAGGAGGATCTGTGCCCTATACCGCCGACCTGACCATAGGCGGCACGCCCTTCCTGCTCCTCTACGAGGACGGTGCCCCATCGGAGTACGAGTTCCTGGCAGTCTACCCCGCCCCCAACGCCCGTCCCGGCAGAACCGTAAAGGTGGAACTGCGTCCCTCCGGGGAACTTGAAGCTGTGAAGGTTTTTACGGGGGAGTACGGCGCCGGGACCATAACCCTCCGGCAGGGAGCCAGCGAAAGAAAACCTCTGGAAGGCCTGCTGCCTCAGATTTACCCGGGAGCCACCGACTACGATCCCCTGGTTCCCTATATACTCCTCTACACCCGGGCTGTCGGCACCGCCTCCATCAGCGTTCCTCAGGAGGCAATTAAGGGCTCGGTGAGGGTCAGTATAAACGGACGAAATGAACCCCGTTTTACCCGACGTGACGACGGCAGCCTGGATTTTCCCTTTCCCGTTTTCGAGAGCGACAGCGTTGAGGTCAGCTACGAGCTTCCCGACGACGGGGCCTCCGGAGCGGACCTGCTCTTTGTCTCCACCAACACCTTTAAGCCCTGGAAGAACATTCCGGAACTGAGTTTGCGGGGAGACCTGGGGGTCCGCTGGAACATGGACGCCCAGGGCTACAGCGAGGAGTACGCCGAAGCCCCGGGGAGCCTCCTTGCCGCAGCAGGGGCGGACTACCAGGCAGAGGACTGGGGTTTCAGTATAAACGGCGGTCTTTCGGTGGGGACCCACGACACCCGGGGTTACCTGCGCCTTGGGGGGATGAACCGGGGCAGCGTGGATTTCGGCATCAGCGGGCACAGCCTCTTTCCCGCGGCGCCAAGTGCCGGTTTTGCCCAGGCTGAGCTGGGAGAGATGCCCTACACCGACTATTACCAGTACCTCTCCACCGGAGGCAGTACTTTACGGGAGTACGACTGGTCCCCCCCGGACGAGCAGGTTTACGCCTTTGCAGACGGAAACCCCATCGGCCCCTCGGTGGCCAGGGCACAGGACGATGACATTGACGGCATCGTGGCGGTGATTGACTACAATCTGGACAACAGCGAATGGGTCGGGGCCCAGATAAACGCCCCCGGGGGCAGCCTGGATCTTTCGGGGGCGGCAGGTATCTCCTTCAAGTACAGGATTATAGGCGATCCCGCCGACCTCAGCATGACCCTCCGGGCGGGGGCGGTCTCGGAGGACCTGGACGATGACAGAATCCTGGACAAGGAGAACGGTCCCTACGATTCAGGTTTTCCCTACACCCACGCCCCCAGTGGTTACACCCTCTACGTCGGAGGCGGCGGCAGGGGTCCGCGGGGAGAGTTCGGCAACGGAACCGCCGAGAGCGAGGACGCCGACGGGAACGGCCTTCTGAACCGGGAGACCCCAGGCCAGGTCTTTGAACATTCCGTCGGCACCCCGACTTCCGGTTCATGGCGGGAAGTCTACATTCCCCTCTCCGGGTCCGATCGGGCACAGCTGGCGGCCACCCGGGCCGTACAGGTTCTGCTGGAAGCAAGTGATACTGCCAGCGGCAGACTGCTTGTCGGAGAGCTTCGCTTTCACGGCAGCTCCTTTGTCCCCGGCAATGCATCATCCCGAACCGGGGAGGTCTCGGAGTACGACCTGGATCCCGACGAAAGACCTTCTGTTCCCCTGCACGCCGCATACGACCTGGTTGAAGACCGCTTCAATAACGGCGACGAGGACCAGAAGGTGCTGCGCCTGGAATGGACGGGAATGGAGGGTACGGCCGTCGGCCCGGTACCGGAAGTCCCCTTGAAGTCCTACGAAACCCTGCGTTTCTACTACCGCCTTGCTTCGCTTGGTACGCCCGGTGATCCTACGGATTTATCCCTTACCCTCAAGGGTAACGAAGGGGATTACACTGTGAGACTCGAAAACATTTCTGTATCCGCTGCCTGGAGCGAGGTCAGCGTGGACTTGAAAAGCGGACGGGTCTCGGTCAAGGGAGATAATCCCGCTGCGTCAGTCTCCGGCAGCGCCAGCATCATAGCCCGGCAGGCAAGATTCAGCATCGAAAACGGAAACGGGGGTGTCATTTTTCTCGACGAGCTTCATATAAGCGACCCGGTTTTATCCAGCGATCTGGGGGCCTTAAGCTCCGCCCGCTATTCCAGGGACGGGGAAATTCTTGACCTGAGAGGGCTTCCCCTTTTAAGCGACTTCAGCTGGTCGGGGAACTCCCGGGTGGCCTCCTCGGGCTTCGCTTCCGGCTTTACCCCCGCCGACGGCCGGGTGTACCGGGTTTATAACCAGGCCGCCTTTTCCAGCCTCTACTCCCGGGCCAGTTTCAATCTCAATATCAGGGAAGCTGATACGGGGCCCCAGGTTTCAGGCGGCCATACCCTCACTATTCCGGAACAGGGACCCCTGCAGATCGAAGACAGCTACACCCACGATCCGGTACAGGAGGACTTCAGCTTTACCAAGCAGAACAGCCTGCATCTTGAAACCCCGCGGGTACGTGCCGGGTTTATCTCCCGGGCCTCCTACAATGACGACACCCTCAACCAGACCTGGCGAACCGAGGCGGAGATCAGCCCCTTCGAGGGCTTCTCCCTGTCCCCCAGGCTGAACCTTACAAACAGCGTCTCCGATCCCGGGGTGGATTTCCGTTCATGGTACGGCGACGGATGGGTCCAGGGCACCAGACTGCTTATCTACCAGGAAGAGCTTATGCCCACCGATCGTTCCGTAAGCCTTTTTTTTCCTCTTGAATCCCGCACAGGAGATATCTATACGGTCAGAATCCTTCCCTCCGCGGAAAGCTACCGCTACGGAACGGACCCCCGCAAGGAGCTCGATACCCTGGGCCTCGATGTAAAATTCGGCGGTGTTCTTTTCCCCGATGTTTTTAACCGCCTCGATTATACCCTGTACTACAGCAGGGATTTCAGCGGTGAAATGAGTCCCGGAAATACGAAGAAGGAGAACGGCTTCGCCACGGACGCCTCGTCCTGGGCCGCTGCGGTGGGAGACCAGGACTATTTTATCTCCGCGCCGCCTTTGGCCGAGATCGTACAGGATTCCGCCCTTGGGGCTTTTCGGGACGGCACCGCCGGTTTCGACGCCGCCTCCTACTCCCCCGTGGCGGGTGTCTCACTGGAGCGACGTTTTTCTTCCCGCCTGGTCGATCTTGTTATCCCCTCCTACCTGGCCTTTAATATTGACCGCAGCTACAAACGCGAGTATGACGCCGTAACAAGTTCTCTTGGAACAGAGACGACCGCCCGTATGACGGCGGTCAATCTTTTTGGAAGCCTAGGGGCTTACCCCCTTTTCGGCTGGTATGAATCCGACCAGCTTTCCAGCAGCTTCCAGCTTTCCACACGGTATGAAGATGATCTTGATTTTTCATGGCGCTATCGGAATGAAATCCTGCTTTTCGGACCGGGATTAAGCGAATATGCCCTCAACAACAATCTCAGCTTCTCCAGTGAGGATGAACGGCCGGCCTGGAGCGGAAGCATCAAGGCAAGCTGGTTTCAGGCGATAGCCTTTGACTTTTCTCTTCCCCTCGGCGGCTTCAATCTGCCTCCTGCGGACAGGCATCTGCGTCACCGCGAAACCCTCAACTGGGAGATCCGGCCCGTTGAAGGAGAAACCTGGTCCAGAAATATGAGCATTAAACACGCTACGGGAATCACTTTCGGCGGACAGGGGAGCATTGAGGTCTACCTGGCCTTCGGATTCAAACATACCCCCTTGAGCGGAAGCGACGACGACCTGACCTACTATGCCCTGGAGACGGGGATTGTAGGAGAATTCCGCTTCTGATTCCCGGATTCCGCCGGTCCACTGCAGAAGGAGAGTCCGGAAACGCTTTGGGAGGAATTGTACTTTTACAAAAGTGAAGTATAATAGACACTGGAGTATCCGGACAAAGATAGTCGGATTAAAGGAGGGCAGGAATGATGATTACCAGTGGATTGAAACGAACTATTGCCGTCACCATACTGTGCACAGTCGGAACATTTCTCGCAGCCCAGGAGACGGAGAGTCCAGGTTCGGAACCCTCTTTTAATTTCGGTCTCGGTATTGATCTGGGAGCGGTGAGTTTTCAGGAGGACGGCGAAGCAGTGGCGTATCAGCGCCTGGTGCTGAAACCTGATTTCTCCTACGGCAAGCTGGGACTGGGACTCTGGATTCCTCTCCACTTCCGCTTCACCGACAGCGGCGGCGATTTCCGGGATGAGGACTGGGTCCTCGATGATGATGAGAATGTCCTGGAAAAGTACCTGCCCATTTTCAGCTATGTCCGTTACGGTAAAAAAGGAGACGATTTCTACGCCAAACTGGGTTCCATCGAAGACGGGACCCTTGGTAACGGTTTTATCATGGGGGGATATGCGAATACCCATTTCCTGCCCGATACCCGGATTATCGGGCTGAGCCTGGATCTGGACGGAGGGCTGATCGGGTTTCCCTATGTGGGACTTGAAACCTTCGTCGGGAACCTTGCCCTGGCGGACGTAATCGGCGCCAGGATATATACCCGTCCTTTGGCGGGTACCTCCCTGCCTCTGCTTCCCGAACTCCAGCTGGGTACGACCTTCGCGGTGGACAGGATCCCCGATGCCCGGTACGATTTTACCACCGGCGAACCGGAGATGGTGCAGATGTTCGGGGTGGACCTGCGGCAGCCGATCCTGAATAAACCGTCAGTCAGCCTGGCGGCTTTCGGAGATCTTGTATTTCAGGACGAGACCTACGGCGGCATGGTCGGTGCCGGCGGACGGCTGGTTCAGTACATCCTGTACGGCGCCCAGCTCCGTTTCCTGGGCGAGAACTTTGTCCCCGTCTACTTTGACGGGCAGTATGATCTGTACCGGGAAGAAAAATACGCAGTGTACAACGGCGACATCGATATTCCCGCCTACGCCGGCTGGTACGGAAGTCTCGGCTTCTCCTTTTTGCAGGATACGGTGGTCTTTCTTACCAGTGTGGAGGGCGGATTCGGCGAACCCGAAGAGGATATCGAGTACCCCCAGGTCAATGCCAGCCTCTCCATAGGCGAGGGCCTGCTGCCGGGAATCTACTTCGACCTGAGCTACAATAAACGCTACATCAAGGGTCTGGACGACTTTACCCGTCCGGAGAATACCGTGCTTGGGGCGGACCTGAACTATAAAACTGGAAATGCCCTCATTACCCTGGGATACACCCTCCGTCACAACCCCCTTTCCGCCGCAGCCGGAGAAGACCCCTGGATTACCACCGCGACCCTGACCACCTCGGTGGACTTTTCGTTCTAAGGAGGACGGTATGAAAAATCTGCTGCTTGCTGTATCAATAATACTCCTCGTGCCTTTTGTCATGTTTCCCCAGGAGACTGCAGAACCTACTGCGGTACTTGAATATTTCGGCGATGAGTACGAGATCCAGGTTTACGATATTGACGGAAACCGGATCGAGGAGATCTTCTACGGCATGGACCTTATGTCCGGAGACCGGATAAAGACCGGCCGGACCGCAGCGGAAATCCGGCTCGATCCCAACGGATCGATCATACGCCTTTCAAACAATACCGAATTCGTAATCGAAAGCCTGCAGAAAGACGAACAGTCCGCCAACGAATTTACCCTTTTCGGCGGGAAACTGCGAGCCATCGCCGCCAAGCTCGGCTTTTTCAAGCACAACAACTACTCTATCCAGACCCCTTCGGCGGTCGCAGGTATCCGGGGCACCGACTTCGGTCTCGAGGTTGTTTCCTCCGCTATGGACAGCGCCTTTGTCTTCGAAGGTGAGATTGAATACACCAGCCTGACAAGGGGCGAATCCCTCAGACTCAGGGCGGGCCAGTTTGCCGATGCCCTGGCGCCGGCCTTCGAAGCGGTCGCCTTGAGCACCGAGAACTTTGCGGCCCTCTATCGTGATCTGCAGTTCGAAGCCCTCGTCCCTGCGGATGTGCCGGGCTATCAGCCGCCGGAAATCGACACCGGCGCCGATGCCGAGCCCGCCCCGGAGGTCGAAGCTGAACCCGCTGTCAGTGAACCCGCAAAAGAGAGCGCCTTTATGCGCTACCTCTCTGAACACCTGGGAATGGAGATCGGTACTGTTACCATCGACGGACTTACCTTCTCGAAGTTCATCCTGCAGCCGGCTTTCAGCATCGGAGATTTTAACATCGGTCTGTACCTGCCCATCATCTACAATACCAATCTTTTCGATCCCGATGACTGGTACAAACCGGAAGATAACTACGAATGGTCCTTCGGTACCGATCAGAACAATACCGCCGACGCCGCCCGGGACGCCCTCAGGGACCTGGTACTGAAAATCCGCTACATTGAATACGGCGACAACCGGGATCCCTTCTTTCTGAAGGCCGGCAACGTCAACAATGTGACCCTCGGCCACGGCATTATCATGAACCGCTTTGCCAACGATACCGACTTCCCGGCGGTCCGCAGGGTCGGATTGAATACCGGCTTCAACGCAGACAAGTGGACAATCGAATCAGTCTTCAACGATCTGGCGGAACCGGAGATCATGGGCGGCCGCATCGGCTACCGCCCCCTGGGACGTACCATTCCCCTGGGCTTCGGCATCTCTTCGGTGACGGACACTTCTCCTGCAGCCGATCTGGACGACAAGGCGGGGGACCCCATCTTTCTGCATACCGCCCTGGATACGGAGTTCCCCCTCATGGAGCGGGACGCCTTCTCCCTGGTGGGTTTCGCCGACATCGGCACCATGATCCCCTATTACCGTGAGGATTATGGAAACGTTTCCGCGGGATGGCAGTCCGATTTCATCTATGACGAGTCCGAGGATAATCTCATCGACCGCCTGCAGAACTACGGCTGGGCCGCGGGTATCTTCGGCAACCTGTCGATACTGAATTACCGCCTGGAGTATCAGTACAACAAGGGGCTTTTTACCCACGGCTTCTACGGCCCCACCTATGAGCGGCAGCGGGAACAGCGCGCCCAGTACCTGGGTGATGCGATCCCCCTCTCATCATCCCTTCAGGAGGTCACCCGGGGGATTTATGGACAGGCGGGATTCGAGCTGGAAAACCTGCTTATGCTTGAAGCGGGTTATCGCTGGGCCTGGAACGACGAGGGTTTCGACGATACGGCGGACCTGTTCCACCTAATGGTCACCATTCCCCGGATACCCTTTATGCCTGTAAGCGCCTCCCTGGGCATGGACACTGTGGGCTTTGCAGACGGAATCGGAAACAACAGCCTCTTTGACGAAAGAACATCCCTCTTCGGAGAACTGGTATACTCCTTTGCTCCGAACCTGAAGCTCGCCGCGGTGCTGACCAACTTCGTAAGCGAGGATGAAGCGGGAAACAAGAAAGCGGACTTTGCGGTTTCAATTGAAACGAGGGTAAGCTTCTGACAACAGGGACAGCATATGACTGAAAAGGATTCGTCCTGCAGAATCAGACTTCTGCGGGACGATGTGGCCAGAAAGATCGCGGCCGGCGAGGTAATCGACCGGCCGTTTTCCATTGTACGGGAACTTATGGACAACGCCATCGACGCCGGCGCCAGCTCCATCAAGGTGGATATCAGGAACGGGGGAATCGGATCGATCCGGGTAAGCGATAACGGAAGCGGTATGAGCGCCGATGACCTTTCCCTCTGCTATAAGGCCCATGCTACAAGCAAGATCGAAAGCGTCGAAGACCTTTACCATACAAGGAGTCTCGGTTTCCGGGGTGAAGCCCTGGGGAGTATCGGCGCCTGCGCGAAGCTCTCCATAATCAGCAGTACCGGCGAAGAGGGACGTCGCCTTCGTGTGGAGAACGGAGAGATGCTCTCCCTGGAGCCCCACCGGAGCCCCCGGGGCACCACCGTTGAGGCGGCGGACATCTTCTATAATCTGCCCGGAAGACGCCGCTTTCTGAAAAGCGCCAAAGCGGAGGGAGGACTCTGCAGGGCTGTTTTTCTTGAAAAGGCTGCGGCCTTTCCGAAAATCTCCTTCCAGCTTCTGAACGACGGCGAGGTACGGCTCACTCTTCCGGAAGCGGAGCTTACCGAGCGGGCCTCCACGGCTTATGCATCGGTTTTTACTCCCGCCCTAACCAAATCCTTCGGCGAAAGCTTCCGGGACTTTTCCTTCACCCTTGTTCATGCATCTCCGGCGGTCTATCGCAGGGATCGGCGCTATATTCATGTATACGTAAACAGACGTCGAATCCAGGAATATTCCCTTGTGCAGGCGGTGGAATACGGCTTCTCCTCCGTGCTGCCGGGGGGGAGTTTTCCGGTGGCCCTGCTTTTTCTGGAAATAGATCCCGAGCTGGTGGACTTCAATATCCATCCCGCCAAGCGGGAGGCACGAATACGAAACATCAGAGAGGTGCATCACGCCGTCAGCAGCGGCATTCAGGAGACCCTTGAGACAGCCACACGAAGGTCTCCCTTCCCGGGCAGCCCTTCTCCGCTGAAAAGTGTCCATCAGGATCTTTCCGGTTTCGACACTCGGAATTTTCAGGAATCGGCGGCCGAAAGGTCCGAAACCGGAGCTTTTACCCCTTCCCCGAACAGAGCCTCCCGGAGCATCCCATCCCCGAGGGAAGACAGTCCCCTTTCCCGGGTCGGCAACATCGATTCCTGGAAGGGAATAGCCCCGTCGCCGCGGCTTACTCCGGAAAATATCGGCCCAGGTACGGAAACCGCCGGGATCCGATATCTCGGCCAGGCCTTTGACCTGTTTCTGATCTGCCAGGCGGGGGAAGAACTCTACCTGATCGATCAGCACGCAGCCCACGAAAGGATCCTCTACAACCGTTTTTCCGCTCCCGGGCAGGAATCCCAGGGTCTTATTGTCCCGATAGAAATCGAAATGGATGAGCGGGAAAACGGGGAGTTCTACGAAGAACTCCTTTCTGAACTGGTGGAGTTGGGATTCCGGGGAAAACTGGAGAAGAGACAGCTGACTATAAACGCCATCCCCGCCTCCTACCGGGGAGTTGAAAAGGAGCTGGAAGCCTTTCTCGGTGACGCCGGAGGTTCGGTCAGAAACCTGCTCACCGCCCTGTATGCCGACATGGCCTGCAAGGCGGCGATCAGGGACGGAGAAACCCTTGATGACGTATCCGCCCGGGAACTTGCCCGGGAGGCCCTGGCCCTGCCGGATCCCCGCTGCCCCCACGGACGTCCCGTCTGGTTCCGGCTGAGCCGACAGGAGCTCTTTGCCCTTGTGGGCCGCAGCTGACCCGGGGCGGCTATAGCAGCTTCTCTATTTCCGCCCTTCGAGAGTAGTTCGGCTGTCGTTCCAGAAGACGCTTGAAAATCGCCTGAGCCCCTTCGGTCTCACCCTCGGAATAGAGCAGCATGCCAAGCCGGTAGTAGGCGTCCCAGAACGCGGGGTCGATCTTGATCAGCTCGGAGAGTGACTCCTTGGCCAGGGCTTTCTGGTCTGTCTCGATGTAGGCAATTGCCAGGTTGTAGCGCATAAGGGTTGCATTTGGCTGGGCGGCGACGGCTTTTTTATAGTGGGTTATGGCGTCCCGGTAAAGTTCCGCGTGAAGATACACATTACCCAAATTGTTATTTACCTCGATGGATGAGGAGTCCACCTTGTAGGCCGCCAACAGATGTTTCAGGGCCCGGTCGTACTCTCCCCGGCGGTCATAAAGAATACCAAGATTGATTCGGGGTTTTATGTAGGATGGATCCAGGGCTATGGCCTTTTCATAGGCCTGCACGGCGTAATCAATGTTGCCCGTCAGTTCCGCTGACTGTCCCAGGGTATAAACATACAGGGGAGAATCCCCCTTCAGCTTTACCGCCTGGGCTGCGGCCTCCAGGGCTGCGTTAGCCTTGTTGAGCTTGATACGCGCCTGGGCCAGATTATAGTAAACGTCAGCCCGGGACTCGTCCAGATCAACGGCATTGTTAAAATAGGCTTCGGCCTGCTCGTATTTTTCCTGATCGTAAAGATTGATTCCATAGTACAGGTTATAGTTTACATTCTCCGGGTCCCGGGTAACGGCGGTCTTGTAGTTCTCTGCGGCCTTGCCCAGGTCTCCCTTGCTGCGGTAGGCATTTGCCAGGGCGAAATAGGCGGGAGTAAGTTCCGGATCATAGTGTATGGTGTTGGAAAAAGCGGAAACTGCCCGGTCCGTATTTCCAAGCTGGGTTTCCGTAAGCCCGAGATTGAAGTATGCCCGGTCAAAATTGGGAACCAGGTGTATTGCTCCTTCAAAGGAGTCCTTCGCGTCCCGAAAACGGCCGGTCCTGTACTGAACCTTGCCCAACTCGAACAGGATATCCGCGTTCTCGGGGTTCAATCTCGCAGCTTCCTTGAAATGCCGGATTGCGTCGTCCCAGCGCCTGGTCTTTACATATATATTCCCCAGGGTATTGTGGGGAATCCAGAGGCTTGAGTCTTTCTGGATGGCCCTGTTGGCATTGGAAACAGCCTGGTTAAGGGAACTCTGGTTTTCGGAGTCCTCCCGGAAAAAGGACTCGCCCTTCATGGCGTAGGCATATGCCACATCCGGATCGATCCCCAGGGCCTGATCGAACTTGTCCCTGGCTTCACCGTAGGAAGATCGCTCCATGGCGGCAACCCCCTCCTGGATAAGACGGTTAATTTCTTCCCGTTTTTTCCGTTCCGCTTCGCTCCGGGCCGCAGCCTTCTCGGCTTCATCGTCCCGGGGCTGCATCTGGGGTACCGGCTGAGCCGCAGGACGGGACTTATCCTCCCGCAAACTGGCGGAAAGGTTGGACAGAGATTCGGACAGGTCCTGCTGAGAGGCCAGATCCTCCTGCTTTTTTCTGGTCTCTGCCTCCCGGCGGGCCTGCAGTACCGAATCCCTCAATGTCCGGGCCTCATCATCGTCCGGATTTTGAAGCAGGAGCTGATCCACCAGGTCCAGAGCCCGCTGGTATTCTCCCTGCTGGAAGTACTCCGAAGCAAGACGCAGGGTATTTGCCCGTATATCGGTTTCACGGGATGTTACGGAAATCTCCTCTCCTTTTCCGCTTTTCCAGGGAGCCCATACGAAGAGACCGCCCAGCAACAGTAACAACAGAACAACCGCGCCTCCGGCGGCAAGATATTTTCGATTCATGCTTTCCTCACACCTGATCAATCAACAAGATCAATAATTATATCCGGTTCTTCTATGGCCTCGGCTCCCGCACTCAGTGACTGGGTCTCCTTTCCGACATCATCCAGTGAACTCAGTACCGAATCCAGCAAAGCCTTTTGTCGTGCCTCTTCTTCCCTTCGCTGTGCCTCTTCCGCAGCAATCCGGGCTTTCTCCTCCTCCAGGATTCCCTGCAGAAGCCCCAGCATCTTGCGGATTTCCGTCTCCTGCTGCGGTGATCGTTCGAGAGAAAGATAGCTGGAGTAGTCGTTTATGGCTTTCTGGTACTCCCGCAGTTCCACCCTGACGTTTGCCCTGTTTACATACACAGCATAATTGGATGGATTATAATCCAGGGCCTTGTCGTACTGCACCTCCGCCTCGCTGAAACGTTCCAGCCTGAACAGGCAGCGTCCCATGGCATTATAGAAGATATCCTTGTCCAGGCTTGCCACTGTTGACCCCTGCTGGTAGGTTTTTACCGCATTCTCGTAGTCCCCCAGCAGCTCATAAACATATCCCAGGTTGCGGTAGATATCCGGGTCCCTGGGATTCTGTTCCTTTGCAGAAATATAGAGAGGCAGGGCTTCGGCAGGTTTGTTTTCCCGCAAAAGCTCATCCGCACGGGTACGAAGCCCCCGGCTCTCCTGACCTGAGAGACTTACGCTGAGAATAAAAAACAGCAGTACAGCTGGTTTCAATTTCTGAAGGCTGATAACAGCACCTCCTTCGGTTTGACATGCGGGCAAAAACCGATTACTCTTCACCTTATTGGAGTAGCCTTACATGCCGGCAATAATCGCACTTATCATCATTTTCGGAACAGCTATAGGGGTTATTACCTTTTTTCTCATCAAAACCGTCATTGCCCCCAAAAGAGTGGCCACTCTGGTGGAATACCACCGGCAGGGTAAGTATGCAGCCGCAATCCGCATGGCGCGACAAATTATAGCAAAAGAGCCCCGGAATAGTGAAGCCCACTACCTTCTGGGGCTGAGTTATATGGGAGACAACAAACCGGAACTGGCCCTTATGGAGCTTAAAACCGTCAACCAGATCGGGAAGTTCGGCGGGGCCTGCCCCGAAGTAGAATTTCGCAAGAATATCGCAAAGCTGTACGCCCGTTACGCTCAGATTGAGGAAGCCCTTAAGGAGTATCTGCTCCTGATGCGTCTTGAACCTATGGAGGCGGACTACTATTATCAGTCGGCGCTGCTCTTTGAGGAGCGGAACAAGACCGACAAAGCCATCGGTTTCTACCGCAAGACCATAGAGGTTTCCCCCCGGCACTCCAACGCCCATTACCGACTGGGCTATCTTCTCTACCGCAACAAGAAGCCCGTTGAAGCCAAGGTGGAACTTGAGACGGCGATAAAATTCAAACCCGACAATTACACAGCCTATTTCTACCTGGGACGCCTCCTCAAGGATAATCACGATTATGTCTCCGCCCTTCACGCTTTTGAACGTGCCCAGCGCGAACCTGACATGAAGGTCAAGGCCCTCATCGAGCGGGGAGGCTGCTACATGAGCATGAACAACTTTGAAAAAGCGGTAACCGAGCTCGAAAGGGGAATCAAGCTCTCCAGGGATGAATCCGCTATGGAGACCATCTACGGACGCTACTTTCTGGCCCTCTGCTACGAAAAGATGCGGGAGATTGATCTGGCGGTGGATCAATGGGAAAAGATCTACTCGAAAAAGCCCCAGTTCCGGGACGTTGCGGAAAAACTGAGCCAGTATCAGGATCTGAGGACCGATGACCGACTGAAGGATTATCTCACCGCCGGCCCTCAGGAGTTCCAGGAGATGTGCAAGGCTGCCTGCGGACAGATGGGGCTGCGCGTTCGGGATCTTTCGGATATTCCCAACGGTTGCCAGATTATTGCAGTGGATGACGATACCCGCTGGAGAAATACCAGGAAACTGCCGAGGCTGCTCCATTTCCTGCGGATACCGGAGATGATTCCCGAATCCACAGTCAGGAATTTTCACGAGTTAATGAAAAAGTATTCCGTTCAGCGCGGGATCATGGTATCAAGCTCCAACTTCTCCAGGGTTGCCATGGATTTTGTCGAATCCCGTCCGATTGATCTTGTCGACAAGGACAAGCTCCAGGAGCTGCTCAAGGGTATCGAAATGCCCGGCGCAACGGTAAAGCGGTAAAACTTTCATGAAGGTCCTCTGCATTGCCGACCATGTGGACCCGCTGGTTTATTCCAACAGTATAAAAGATCGCTTCTCTGATGTTCAGTTTGTTCTGGCGGCGGGGGATCTCCATCTTGAATACTACGGTTTTATCGTCTCTTCCCTGAATGTTCCCCTCTGTTTTGTCTTTGGAAACCATAACCTGGAAAGAATCAAGGACTATCGCCGGGAGTTCCGTAACCTTTACAGCCTTAATCCTGAAGCCTTTCATCATTACCATTCCTACGGTGCCACCTATGTGGGAGGAAAAACGGTAAAGATAAAGGGGCTGCTGATCGCCGGGCTGGGGGGCAGCATGCGCTACAACCGGGGAGACAACCAGTTTACCGAGGTCGGAATGTTCCTCTTTGCTCTCCGTCTTCTTCCCAGACTTCTCTGGAACCGGCTGCGCTACGGCAGATACCTGGATATCCTGCTTACCCACGCTCCTCCCAGGCATATTCACGATAAAGAGGACCCCTGCCACCGGGGTTTCCGGTTTTTTCGTCTCTTCATGGATATATTTAAACCCAGGTATCTGATTCACGGGCATGTTCATCTCTATGATATCAATGCCCGGCGTGAGACCATGTACAACAAAACGCGCGTTATCAACGCCTACGATCACGTGCTGCTGGATATAGAGGAATTAAAGTGAAGCACTACATAGCGCAAAAGGCAGAGGAAGATTTCAACAAGGCCCGGGGAAAGGCAACCCTGGGCATGATTCTCAACTATCTGAGTCCGGAACGCCAGGAGCTGCTCTCGCTGCAGGACGTACGTAACCTGCTGCGTCCGAAGGGAGAATCCTACCGGGGAATGAAAACCGTCCCCCTGGACAGGATAATAGGCAGCGAGGGGCGTTACAAGGATTTCAACAAGGCCTTTCTGCCCCGACACGAACATATTCGCAAAAGGTGGCAGAGTATAGACCAGGCCCATATAAGCGACATAATCCTGCCACCCATAAAGCTTTACGAAATAGGGGGTGTCTATTTTGTCCGGGACGGCAATCATCGGGTTTCGGTGGCCAGGCACCAGGGCGTTTATGCTATAGATGCCGAAGTTACAAGTCTTACCACGGAAATTAACCTTAATCCGCGGATGACGATCCAGGACCTCAAACAGGCCGTCATCGATTATGAAAAGCAGGATGTCTTTGCTAACAGCGAACTTGCCAGGATCATAAGTCCCCACGAACTCTCCTTTACAGAGACCGGTCGGATTTACGAACTCCTGCGCCATATTCAGGGACATAAGTATTTCATGAACCTGGATAAAAAAGAGGAGATACCCTTTGTAGAGGCCGGACGATCCTGGTACCGGAACCTCTACAAGCCGATTATCCAGATAATCAAGAGGGAAAAACTCCACAAACGTTTTCCCGGACGGACCGCATCGGACCTCTATATGTGGATTATCAAGCACTGGCACGAGCTCAAGGAAAAATACGGAGAGGATCTATCCATGGAAAAGGCGGCCCAGAATTATGCGGAAACCTTTGGAGTCTCCTGGAGAAAAAAGATCATTAATTTTCTTTTCCGCCGCGGAAATCAGTAAGGTCCGCTGCCGGCGTACCATCCGCGCTTATCGTACACAAAAATGTACCAGTCGAGGTTCCCTCCCGGGATGTCCTGCATATAATCTCCGGGAGTAAAACTTCCCGGCCCTGTTTCCGCGGATACCAGAACCTCTCCTTCCGCATCCTGCCCCATAATATAAAAAGGCCCTTCTGCCGAGGAATCGATCAGGAAAACACCTCCCTGTTGAACCAGTTTCGGAAAAGCATCCTCAGAAGCAGAGGTGGAAGGGAGGGAAAGATCGACGTAAATCCGTTCCTCCGCCCTTTCTCCCGCCCGGTCCAGCAGTACAAGCAGGTATTCCCCCCGGGGTACACCGTCGGTCCCGGTAAAGACCGAGGAACCTATCCAGGATACATTGTTTCTCCTGCGTTCTTCCCAGGTATCGGAAAAGATACGCCAATACAGACGGCTCTCCGGATGCACCAGGTAGAGTTCCTCCAGGTCCGAACTTCCGTCGGCGTCCTCAGCCCGGACAAAGAGGGAAAGCTCCTCACGGACGCTGCCGGAACGGGGCGACTGTATGCGGAAAAGTTCCCAGGATACAGCTTCAATCCGCGGCGCGGCGGCTGTACACCCTGCGAGGATCATGAGAATCAGTCCTGGGAGACTAAGGCGGTAGAGCTGCCGAAGCTTCACTCCATTTCATCTCCATAGCGCAGAAGGGGGATAAGAAAGCGTTTTTTCAAGCCTGTGCGGCGGGCGAGTTCGGATAAACCTATATCCGGATCATTTTTTCGTAATTCCGCGACCTGCTGGTACACCCCGTTCTGGTAATTCACCTCCATAAAGAGTCCCTCTTCCATCTCGACTGCGAGACCCGTTCTTACCAGCAATTCCAGGGTTCGGTGCCGGGGAGATCCCGCAATTTTCTCGAGCAGAACTCCCTCTTTCCGCAGCTCCTCGAGAATCCCCCGGGACATGGGAGAAAGGGAAGATGAATAGTCCCAACCGGCATCGAGAAGTGTACCCTTTCGGGAGTAAAACCATTTTTTCTGTGAAAGGAATAACAATAAATCAGGGACAAGGTAAGGAGGAATACCCAGGAGGGAACTGAGCCGTCCCGTTTCCAGACCTCCCTCTTTTCGGGATGCTTCCTGCAGTTCGCCGCGTACCCAGTCCAGCCAGGGGGGAAAGAAGAGGAAACAGCCAAAGGTCGCTGCACTCTTCAGGCTTCCTTCAGTTCCCCGGACCCCGTCCTTCGGCATCCATCCCTGGGCTTTGAAGGGTATCGTATCCCGGCTGATTTTGCGGTAACAGTGAACAGTAAGGGGTGTAAAACTCATCTCCCCGAGTTTCACGGACTTGCCCGCAACGAGGTCCAGTGGACGATTCAGATCCAGAAGGACGATTCCTGCGCCCTTCTCCGGAGCGGCACTGATCCGGAACTGAAGTTTCTGTCCTCGCCGCTCCAGCTCTCCTGATACGGGAAGGCGGGGTCGGTCGTCAAGATATCCAAAAAATCGCTGAGAGGAGACCCTGGGAGCATTCAGGGCAACGAAGCGATCGCCCCTGCTCAAGGCATCCTTGCCAAGGCCTTTAATCCGGGCCTTTGATACACCGGCATCACTTCCCTTTACGGGTTTAAGACGTACCCTGTGTAACGAGGGCAGATGAATCCATTCTCTGCACAGCTCTTCTGAGAAGGGGGTGGTAAAGCTCAGGATAATCTCCCGGCCCTGCCGGGAATCTGCATGTTCCAGGTATTTTAGAACAAGAGAGTCCTGCATCATTCCGTATCAAGGGCTTCCCGGTTTTCCACCGGCTTTGCGTAGGCAGCCCAGGCTTTCACCCGCACCTGCGGCGGGAGACGGCGAAAGCGGGCGTTAAAGGTTTCAAGCTCCCCCTGGCTGTACATGTCCAGATACTTTGAACCGCCGTTAAGAAGATCATATCCGATATAATTATTCGGCCAGAGCCGGTAGCCCCGGTGTATCGATCTGTCGATGGCTTCGGATATCTCTTTTTCGGAGGAGTACTCGCCTGTCAGGGGCTCACAGTACTGATAATGGATTCGTCCTTTATACCCCTGGATGCCGGCATACATACTGGCCAGATCCTCGAATTTTCCCTTTGAGTGGGTGCCCCTGTTCTCCTTGCGATACATTTCCCAGGCTTTCATCCGGTCACAGGGATCAAATTCGTAGGAGACCGCCACCGGTACTATACGGTAACGGCGAACCATTTCGGTATAATCCACATCGCTCTTGCGGTGGGCCAGATAGAGCATCTTGATAACCGCAGGGTTCGTGCGGTCGTCTCCGTCCTTGGCCCTGCCCTCCCGCTGGGCTATCCAGATTGACTGCCCCTCCTGAATCCTGGAATCGATGTAGCGGGAAAGCCGGATGGACGAAGCCAGCTGTTCCCGGGGAGAAAGACCCCGGTGCACAATAAAGGAGCGGTTGACCCGGATCAGGTCCGCCACCAGATCGTTAATCATCAGATTGTCGCCAAAGGCTATTTCGGTAATATTCAGGCCGTGAAGAGCCAGGAAGTAGTTTATATAGGCCGGATCAAGGGTTATATCCCGATGATTACTGATGAACAGATAAGCGGAATCCCGGTTGAGTGAATCGAGGCCTTCGGCACTGATCCCGTCGGTAGATTTTCTGCGGATGGTATCCAGAACCAGCTTGACAATAAACTCACGCTGAAACTGGTCCACCGATCTGACCTTCTTTACCTTTGACGCGATTCCCCAGCTTACCAACGGACGAACAATGGGGAAAAGTCTTTTATTTATATAGGGAAAACGGTAACGCCGTACCAGTTCGGCGATCCAGGGATGCCGGGCTATCCGTAACAGAACATCCCTGATTTCGTCATCCCGATAGGGTCTGATATCCTTAAACTCATCTGCCTGCTCCATTACAATATCTCCTTGCAGGGTGTCCTGTCCAGGGAAAACAGGGCACGGTATCGTCGTGGATTGTTTTGACGCCACACACTGAAACGCTGGTATTCATCCTCAAAGTTCGGTGTGAATATCCTGCTGCCCAGGGACTCCCTGATTTCAGATTCCTTCCAGAACCGCCCGTCACAAATTTCATCGGGATTGGGACGCGGATCCCTGTCGTATACACATACGAAGGACCCCACGTATTCCGATTCAAAATCATTATGCATTATGTAACGATACATGAAACAGGGAATAAAATCCCTCAAGCCGAGCTCTTCACCGGCTTCACGGAACACCGCGTCCACATAATCTTCCCCGGAAGGAATATGCCCGCCGACAGAGGTATCCCACTTGTCCGGCTGGACCTCTTTATCCGGATTCCGGCGCTGGAGATATATTTCCCTTTCCGGGTTCATAACAATCAGATGGACGGCCCTGTGCAGATAGACCGGGTTCCCGTGACAAAGGCTGCGCCGGGCCTGGCCGACGACCCGGTCGTTCTCGTCTACGAGATCGAGGACTTCCTCCTCTTCCATACCCCTACCCTCAACTGATACCTACGAGGGCCTTGATGTACTGGGATCGTTCGTATATTTCCGGGTTCTTTACGTTCTCCCGGCTCAGCTTTCCCCGGAAATCGTCAATCTTCTTGAAATTGTGACGGTTCATCCACTCCTCAACCTCCACAAGGATTCGCTGAATGTGGCTTATACCGTTCCGGTACAGGGTGGAACAGAGCTGGGTAGCCCGAGCTCCTGCCAGGAGCTGCTTGATAACGCCTTTACCGTCGTGAATTCCCGTTGCAGCTGCGAAATGGATGTCCAGTTCTCCGGAGAGCAGGGCGATCCACTGCAGGGAAAGGGAGATCTCCTGCTGTACGCTGTATACCTTGGCGGGAATGATCTTCATGTTCTCTATATCCACATCGGGACGATAGAAGCGGTTGAAGAGAACCACCCCGTTGGCACCGTTGTTTTCAAAACGTTTTATCACATTGGCGAGTCCGGAAAAATGGGGCCCGATCTTGAGGGAGACAGGGACCGAGACATGTCGCTTGATCTCACGAAGTATTGCTATGTAACGGTCCTCGATGCTGCGGCTGTCCTGTTCGGCATCTGCGGGCATGATAAAGACATTGACCTCCAGGGCATCGATTCCCGCCTTTTCGAGTCGTCCGGCATATTCGATCCAGCTTCCGGGGCTTACACAATTGACGCTCCCGATTACGGGAATGGAAACCCGCGACTTTGCAGCTTCGATAAGTTCGACGTATTCATCGATGTGCTGGTGCTTGCTTGTTCCGGTAAAATAGTCGAAGGCATCGGTATGGGCCGTATAGTCCATGCTCTTCATCATTTCTGCGGTTTCCAGGTTAATCTGTTCTTCAAAAAGGCTTTTTATAACCACCGCGCCGGCACCGGCTTTCTCGCATTCGGCGATTTTCTCCGCCGAGGAGGTCATCCCTGAACTCGCAACGATGATCGGATTACGCAGATTAATACCCAAGTAGTTTGTCGACAGATCTATCATCTAATTCCTCCCGAGTCAAGAAAATCGCCTGCCGTCACCCGCATACTGCAGAAAGCATAGCGGGACTCCCGGCGGGAAAAGAAAGAGGCCCCGCAAAGGGAGGCCTCCTGTTAACGCTGTACAGCGTTTATATAGGTTTAGTAATTCTTTGAGGCCTGAATCTTCCGGAGCTTCTTCATCTGTTTGCGCTCCATGGCCTTCTTTTTGCGGTTCTTAATGGTGGAAGGCTTTTCATAATATTCCCGTTTCTTCCATTCCCGGATAATGCCCTCTTTTTCAACCATCCGCTTAAAACGTTTGATCGCCTTTTCCAAGGGTTCGCCTTCGTCTATTCGAATGTTAGCGATAGAAAATCACCCCCTTTCGCAGTAAGAATACATACGTCTGGTTCATTAAATAGCATTACCTTTCGAGTGTCAAGCTCACGGATCTGTAGCACTGTTCCGGGATAATACCGGTTCCGCCTGAACAAAAGGTCGGGTTATAAAAAGCAGAGGATCAACGGGAACCCGTCCTATTCGTAACTCCCAGTGCAGATGCGGCCCCGTTGCGAGCCCTGTCATCCCGCTGGTCCCCAGGGAATCCCCCTGTTGTACCCGGTCGCCCTCCTCCACATGGAGAGAATCAAGATGATAATAGATGGAAAATATGCCCGGCCCATGTTCCAGCACGATCGAAAGCCCCGTGAGCATTCGATCAGTCGCCAGCACAACTGTACCGGCCGCCGGAGCTGATACTCCGGTGCCCACCGGGACAGCGTAGTCGATACCAAAATGCAGGGACCTGCTTCTGCCTCCGTCGCTGTACACAAATAGCCTCCGGTCTCCGAAGCGGCTGCTTTGCCGGGCCTCACCGACAGGAAGAACAAGACTCTCTGTTGCCAGAGGGGCCGTCTCGTCGAAGCTCCCCAGAAGCTCCCACATGCGGCGGGATTCTGCAATCTTCCGGGGATCGTCGCTCTGCCGCAGGTCGGACATGGCTGTATTCAGGGGAATCTCCTCATACACAAAATCTCTGGTCTTTACGGGAATCTCCATGAAAGAGAGGGTCCGGTCAGCGTCTCTGACAGCAAGCTCGATATTTGGGGCAGAAAGATCGCAGGGGACAGGGAGCAGTATAGCGTAGAATCCATCACCCCTGAAGGCTTCTGCGGTACTTATGGTCCGATCCTGATAGCGGAGTTCTGCTCCTCCGGCGAGTTCCTCCGGATTATCGGAGACAACGCTTACTATCCCCCCGGGAACCGCCAGAGAGAGGTCCGCATCCCAGGCGGATAAAATAGCCGCAGGAAACAGCAACAATGCAGGAAGGAGCAAGAGTCGTGTCAGCCTCATTCGGCTACGCTCTCTTCCACAAGCTGCACATCCTCCGGCCGGTGCAGGTCCAGCACCGTCAGCTGCAGGGTTTCATTATTGTTGTAGTAGTTCCTTCCCAGGCGGAAGGCCACATCCACGCAGTCCCCGACCTGGAAATCCCGACCCAGCCGGGGAGCGGCGTTCCAGTATACCGCCGGCCATTTATGGACCCCGCCCTCCAGAAGCAGTTTCAAATGTACCACCTCTTTGCGGCCCATCAGGTCGGCCTGCAGGATTTTCATCCCCCGGGCAAGAAAGATCAGGGGCGGATTGGCCTCACCGTAGGGTTCGAAGCTTTCCTGAACGGTGATAAGTTCCGGCTTCATATAAGCCGGCGGAAGCTCCGCATCAATGGAGAGACGCTCCTCCACAGTCTCCACCGGTTCGATTCCTTTTGCAAAGGTGCGGACCCGGTGCGTAAAGGTGTCGAAATGCTCCTCCGGCATGGAAAAGCCGCCGGCACAGTCGTGCCCGCCGTAGTCAAAAAAGAGATCCTCGAAGTTGGAGAGAAAACTGCGTACGTTAAAGGGGGGATCGCAGCGCACCGATCCCACGGCCTTGCCGTCAAAGTGGGCGACAACCACCGCCGGAACCTTCATGGTATTGGAGAGCCGGGAGGCGATAATTCCGGTGATACCGCGGTGGATGGAGGAATCGGAGATAAACACCATGTTGCCGCTCATCTCGTCAAGGTTCTTTTTTGTCTTCGGCAGGATCCGCGACCATACCGTTTCTCCCAGCTTCTTCCGTTCTCTGTTCAGGGAGTCGACCTCTTCGGCGAGCTCCTTGAGCTGCTTTTCATCCTCGCTTAAAAGAAGATTCACCGCCGTATCCGGCCTGCCCAGTCGGCCGGTGGCATTTATCGAGGGACTCAGCTGCCAGGCTATATCGGTGGTTCCGATCCGTTTTCCCAGCAGGTTCTTCTGAAAAAGCAGCTCCCTCAGGCCCTTTCTGCCCGTGGCATTCAGCACCTTGAGGCCCTGGCGTACCAGGATACGGTTTTCGTCCACCAGGGGCATGAGATCCGCCAGGGTCCCCAGGGCAACCAGGTCCAGGCAGCGGGGAAAATCCTCGTTCAGGGCCGGGACCTTGCGGTGGACGAAACTGCGAAACAGATTCGCCAGCACATCGATCTCTTCCAGCCTGGAGCTTTCATATCTGCCGATTCTGCTCTTCTCCCGCAGGGCCAGCAGGCTCGTCCCCCTGCCCCGCAGGGCGGGAAAGACCTGCTCGATCTCCGGCTTCAGGTCGATGAGAGCGATGAGCGTATCGGGACCGAAGATCTTCCGGAGCATCTTCTCCTGGGGGTCGGCATCGTAAACCAGGATCTCCTCTCCCTCGAGAAAACGGTAGAGCCTGGTTTCCGCAAGACCCACCATCCCCGGATTCAGGGTCTCTACAACCCGGTCGGTCTCCACCAGGTTGATCAGCTTGACAGCCTCAATAAAATAGCTGTCGTTACCGGGACGTACATTCAGAAGGCAGACGCTCTGGTTGTAAAAAGGAGAGCGGGAAAAAAGCAGTGCCCAGACCAGCTTGGATGCGACCCCGCAGCCCGCAAGGTCCCGGAAGGGATAGCCGCAGTCCTCCACCTTGGGATTGATGATTGCCACCGCCGGGGGGAGCTCCTCGGGCGGGTTGTGATGATCCACTACCAGGGTTTCGATACCCAGTTCCAGAGCCCGTTCTATCTCCTGCTTGTTCGAAATCCCGCAGTCCACGGTAATAATCAGGGTGCCGTCATCCGCGGCGAACCTTTCCACAGCCTCCATATTGAGCCCGTAGGGGTCGTCCCCCATGGGGACCTGCCAGCGGACATCCCCGCCGAGATCCCGGATAGCCTGGGTTAGAAGAACCGTTGAGGTAATGCCGTCTACATCCCGGTCTCCGAAGATGAGGATCTTTTCCCCCTCCTCCAGGGCCTGGTGAATGCGGTCCACTGCGTCTTCCATCTCGACAAAAAGAAAGGGGTTATGGGTAAAAAGAAGGTCATCTTCAAGGACGAACTTGATGTCCTCCCTGCGATGCAGGTTTCTGCGTACCAGGATGGAGGCCAGAAGAAGATCGATTCCGAACTCCTCTGAAACCTTCCGTACCGTATCGCTCTCTATCGGGTATTTCTGCCAAACCATGCTTAATCAATCTCCCATCGTTTTTTCTGTCCCGAAAGGGTATCGCCCTTCGGAATAGTAGCGCGCTCCCCCCGGTCCCAGTTCGGAACGAAGCAGGAGCAGCTCGCTGCCGCGAACAATTCCCCTCATGCCGGAGGGAACAGCGGGCAGCGCATCCGCTTCGACGACCTCTCCCCGGCGGGTCCGGAATCGGCCGAAGCATATGTGGGGGCGGAACCTCCGATCCTCACCCGGAAAACCTGCAGCCCGCAAGAGTCCGTCCAGATGCCGAAACATGGCCTCCATACTGCCTTCGGGGTCCTCCAGCAGCAGGTTGAGGCTCCTTGCCCTCCGGGGAGAAGGAAAAAGCCCCAGAGCTTCGGCTCTGAAAGCAGGGGCCTTCAATGAAGAAACTCCCCCGGTCAGGATTTCATGCAGGGTGGAAAGATCCTCCGGCCCGGTATCCCCCAGAAAATTCACCGTTATATGCAGGTTCTCAGCTTCTATAAACCGCAGATTTTTCATACCGCTTCGCCGACAGGCCTTCTGCAGGCTGATTATACCCTTTAGGAGCTCCGGTTTCGGCAGCAGGGCGGTAAACAGCCTCAGTTTCATCATACGACGGGTAACCCGAAATAGACTTCAAAGGACTTGAGCTGCAGATTCAGTGTAAACTGCAGAAGATCCCGCAGCATGCGGACCAGTCCCTGCTCCAGGGAAGCATCTATTCTGATCTCCAGGGCCCGGGAAAGAGGAAATTTTGACGCCCCTTCCATGTAGCGCCGTACCCCTGGAGAGACGGCAGGGGAGCCTTCCACTGCGCAGGATGCGCACAAGAGTTCCCCGTCCCGGCTGTCGAAGAATACCTCCTCCGATGGGTGAAAGCTCTCTCCGCAGCGACCGCACTCCCCGGGGGACCCCAGAAAGCCGGCGTGCAGCAGAAAGCGAAGCAAAAACTGGAACACCGTACGGCGAACCTCTCTGCTGTCCCCCTTCTCCAAAACCATGAGACAGCGTCGCAGCAAACCGAAGGGATAGCGGTAATCCGGCCCCCCGCCTCCGTAGCTGACTGCGACAAGCTCGGCCAGAAGAGCTGCCGCGTAACTGCGTTCCAGATCGCTCCTCAGGCCTTCATAGGTATGGATCACTTCGATATCGCTGATCTTGAAAAGGTCCCGTACCGGGTTCCGGTACAGGTGGACCCTGGCATGGGAGTAGGGATCGCTGGCGCTGACCAGACGGCTTTTTCCCTTGAAAGCACCGAAGGCGAGGGCCTTTACCAGCCCCGCGTCGGGGGTCAGCAGCAGAAGCTGCTTGTGATACTCTCCAACCCGGGATGCCCGCAGGATCAGGGCTTCTGTTACACTGGCGCGGCTCATTTCCGGTCATAATACATCTTTCTATTGATGATTTCAATAAATCTTTGTACCTTATAGACCCGCGAACAATATACTTCAGACGAGGTTCTCATGGCAGAAAAGCACATAATACCGGCGGACCAGATTCTTCCCAATAAACTGTTCATCATTCCGTTGAACGGGCGCCCTATTTTTCCCGGAATCTTTACCCCCCTGATGATCTCCGGCCAGGAAGACATGGAGGTTGTCAATAAATCCATGGAGTCCAACGGACTCATCGGCCTGGCACTGCTCAAGGACCCGGAAACGGAAACCCCTGTGGGAAGCGAGCTGCACTCTGTGGGAACGGTTGCAAAGATAGTAAAGCGTATAAATCTCCCCGACGGAGGCATGAACATATTCATTTCTACCCTCAAACGCTTCAAAATCAAGAAGTTTATAACCCAGGAGCAGCCGATTTCGGCGGCGGTTGACTATCTGGACGACATCAACGACCAGTCCGACGAGGTAAAAGCCCTCTCCCGGGCGCTTCTGATGGAGATGAAGCAGCTTTCGGAGAATAATCCGATTTTTTCCGAAGAGGTACGCCTCAACATGATCAACATCGATCATCCCGGCAAGATAGCCGACTTTATTACCTCCATCCTGAACATCAAGCGGGAGGACCAGCAGGGAATTCTGGAAACACTGGATGTTCAGCAGCGGATGGAGCAGGTGCTGGTTTTCATCAAAAAGGAACAGGAGCTCCTGAGCATCCAGAAAAAGATCCAGCAGCAGATAAACGAAAAGATCGAGAAGAGCCAGCGGGAGTATTTTCTTAAAGAGGAACTCAAGGCTATAAAAAAAGAGCTCGGCATGCCGGTGGACGCCAAGAGCGGTGAATACCAGCGTTTCAAGGAGCTCATCGATACCCTTCCCCTGCCGGAGGAGGTCCGGGAGCCGGTGGAACGGGAACTCGAAAAGTTCTCCCTTATGGACCCCAACGCCTCGGAGTTCATCGTTACCCGCAACTATCTTGATACCATTGTGTCCCTCCCCTGGGAAGAGCCGAAGCCGGAGGATTTTGAACTGGAAAAGGCCAGGGAAATCCTCGACGCCGACCACTACGGTCTGGAGGAGGTCAAGGAACGGATCATCGAGTTCCTGGCGGTGCGGAAACTGAAAAAAGACACCAAGGGATCGATTATCTGCCTGGTGGGGGCCCCGGGGGTGGGCAAGACCTCGGTGGGTAAATCCATAGCCAGGGCGCTGAACAAGCAGTTTTTCCGCTTTTCCGTGGGGGGAATGCGGGACGAGGCGGAGATCAAGGGACACCGCCGAACCTACGTCGGTGCCATGCCGGGCAAGATAATCCAGGGCCTCAAGATCGTAAAATCCCGGAACCCGGTATTCATGATCGACGAGATCGACAAGATGGGAGCCAGCTTCCAGGGAGATCCCTCCTCCGCCCTGCTGGAGGTGCTGGACCCGGAACAGAACGTATCCTTCCGGGACAACTACCTGGACCTTCCTTTCGACATTTCCACGGTGCTCTTTATCGTAACCGCCAATACCCTGGATACGATTCCCCGGCCTCTTCTTGACCGGATGGAGGTTATCCGCCTTTCGGGATACATAGAGCAGGAGAAGATCGCCATCGCCAGCAAGTACATCATTCCCAAATCCCTCTCCAGGCACGGTCTCAAAAAGAGCCAGGTCCGCTTTACCAAGGCGGCCCTCTCAGGTGTTGCCGTCAACTACGCCAGGGAGGCGGGAATGCGGAACTACGAGAAGGCGGTGGACAAGATACACCGTAAAATCGCGACCAGGCTGGTGCTGAAGAAGGTGGAACCGCCGGTCAAGATCGACGCCCCTGATCTGGAGGAGTACCTCAGCAAGCCCATATTCCGGGAGGATGTAAAAAAGCAGGCCGCCGTGCCGGGAACTGCTGTCGGCCTGGCATGGACCAACTTCGGCGGAGATATTCTGGTCATCGAGGCGGTCTCGAACCCGGGGAAAGAGGGCTTCAGAATAACCGGACAGATGGGCAGCGTGATGCAGGAATCCGCGGGAATTGCCTACACCTACGCCCGGCACATAGCCGGCCGCTACAAGGTGGAACAGTCCTTTTTTGAAAAGAACCAGATTCATCTTCACATCCCCGCCGGCGCGACCCCCAAGGACGGACCCTCCGCCGGGATTACCATGACCGCGGCCCTCATGTCCCTGGCGACCGGGAAAAAGCTCAAGGCCGACTTCGCCATGACCGGGGAACTCTCCCTGGTAGGAAACGTGCTTCCCATCGGAGGCCTCAAGGAGAAGGTAATCGCCGCCCGGCGAAACAGACTCAAGAAGATTATAATCCCCAAACCCAACGAGAGGGACCTGGACGAGATTCCGGAAAAAGTCCGCAAGGGGCTTAACTTCTATCCGGTGGAGCGGATGGAAGAGGTCCTTGATCTGCTGCTTCCCGGAGTCGGTACCGATGGAAACAAGAAAGGTAAAGCATGAGGCTCTTTATAAAGCTTGCCCTGCTTTTAACGCTGGCTTCGTGCGCGCAGGGAATCGGAGAAGATCCGATTGAGGCGGTAAAGGATGATGTTGAAACAGCGGCGGCGGATCAGCCGCCCCTCATTCCGGACTTTAGCCTGTCCCGGGACGAACTCGCCCGCTTCGCCGCGGACAACGCGGATCCAGAAACGGGTAAGGCCATCATGGCCCGGTCCGCGGAATTTCTGCTCCTGATGCGGGAAATCCTGAAGGAACCGGAGGAGCTTTTTCTGATCGCCGACAAAAAGCGTGCCCTCCCGGAGGATTACGAACCGGAGGACCTTGTTGCCCTGACGGAGTTTCCCCTGACTCTTAACCGGAAGGACCTGAGCCTCCGGGCGCTGATAATACCGGACCTTCTTGCCATGGACCAGGCCGCCAGAAATGAAGGCCGTGTTCTTGTCTACTCCTCAAGTTATCGTTCCTACGACTACCAGAAGCAGGTCTATCAGCGCCACGTTGACCAGATGGGACAGGAAGCGGCGGACAGGGTCTCCGCCCGACCGGGGACCAGTCAGCATCAGCTGGGAACCACCGTGGACTTCGGTTCCATTACCGACGCTTTTGCCGAAACCCCTGAAGGCCGCTGGCTCAAAGAAAACGCGTGGCGTTTCGGTTTTTCTCTCTCCTATCCGAAGGGCTATGAGGATTTGACCGGATACGCCTGGGAAAGCTGGCACTACCGCTATATCGGGCGGCCGGCGGCACGTATGACGGAGCTCTTTTTTGGTGGAATTCAGCATAATTTCCTTTATTTTCTCGATGCCCACCGCGGTTTCTTCCAGAAGCGGCATCTGCCGTGAAGAGTGAACTGCTTGCTCCCGCGGGGAACCTGGAAAAACTTCGCTATGCCTACAACTACGGAGCCGACGCGGCCTATATCGGTATCAAGGCCTTCTCCCTCCGTGCCAGAGCGGAGAATTTCCACGACGAAGAGTTTGAAACAATCCGCGGAATCAAGGGCGATCGTAAGCTCTACGCCGCCTTGAATATCTACTTTCACCCCTCGGATATCCGCTCCCTGAAGGAAAACCTGGACTATCTCGGGGAGTACCCCCTGGATGCCTTTATCGTCTCCGACCTGGGGGCAGCCCGGCTCCTGGGACAGCGCTTTCCCGATACGCCGCTCCATCTGTCGACCCAGGCGAACTGCATAAACGGTGAGGCCGTCAAGGTCTACCGGGACCTGGGCTTCCGTCGCATCATCCTGGGACGGGAGACCTCTCTGGCCGACATTGAGGAGATTCGCCGGGCTGTTCCGGATATCGAGCTGGAAGCCTTCGTCCATGGAGCCATGTGCCTGGCCTACTCGGGACGATGCTTTTTGAGCGCCTATATGGCGGGCAGAAGCGCCAACGAGGGGAACTGCTCCCACTCCTGTCGCTGGGACTACCGGGTACTGGAGGAATCCAAGCGCCCCGGAGAGTACTATCCCGTGGAGACCGGTGAAGGATTTACCACGATCCTCTCATCCAAGGACCTCTGCATGATCGACCATCTGAAGGAGCTGAAGGACGCGGGGGTGGATTCCTTCAAGATCGAAGGCAGAATGAAATCCATCTACTACACCGCCGTGGTAACCAGGGCCTACCGGAAAGCCCTGGACAGCCTGGAGGGAGAACCCGACCCGGAGCTTTCCGCCTACAGGGAAGAGCTTTTCAACGTAAGCCACCGGGAGTACTCCACAGGTTTCTACTTCAGTAAAACGGATATAGAGGAGCCCACCCGGACAAGCTACCAGCGGCGCTACCTGTATCTCGGGAGCCTGGGCAAACAGCACCCGGAACGGACTGATGTATATGAACTGGACGTCAAGAACCAGATCCTGGCGAACGACAAAATAGAGTTCATCGGTCCCGACACAGCCTTTCTGCAGGATACCGGTTTTATTTTATTGGATAAAGAGCTGCATCCTGTTGCAAAGGCCGACCACGGTTCATACTATTATATACGGACGACCGTTCCGGTAGCGGAAGGCTATATTCTGAGGAAGGCAGCAGGGGACAGTGAAACAGAATGAATTCGCAGAAAGATCAGGGAATATCATAACGACGGAGTATTTACAGAAGATTGTCGATCAGCTCTCCGTCCCGATCTATATCATCGATACCGGAACCTATGAGATTATCCAGACCAACAACCCGCAGCATATTGAAAAGCTCGGCCGCCCCTGTTACGAGGTCCTGCATGATCTCGATCAGCCGTGCAGCAGCAGCGAGCATATCTGCGGAATACGGGAGTCCTGTGAAAAGAAGGAATCCGTTGTGCACGAACACATCCATACGGCCCCCGACGGGGGACGTCAGATTGTGGAGGTGCATACGCATCCCATTTTCGATGCAGACGGAGAGGTCTCCCTGGTTATCGAATACTGCTTTGACATTACGGAAAAACAGGAAAACGCCCAGAGTCTGCGCGCTTTTTTTCATGCCATAGAACAGAGCCCCATCTCCATCGTCATTACCGACCCCGACGGGAACATAGAATATGTAAACGCCAAATTCAGTCAGACCACAGGCTACTCCGTCGACGAGGTCCTGGGAGAGAATCCACGGATTCTCAAAGATCCGGAGAAGCCCTCTTCCGACTACCTGCCCATGTGGAATGAGCTGAGCTCGGGGAAAACCTGGAAGGGAGAGTTCCACAACAGAAGAAAGGACGGAAGTTTCTACTTGGAATCGGCGGTAATAAGCCCGGTTTTCAACGAAAAGAAAGAAATCCAGAACTATATCGCCCTCAAGGAGGACATAACGCGCCAGAAAACCATGGCGGAGCAGATCCTGCTTCAGTCAAAGGCCATGGATGAATCCACAAGCATCATTACAATCGTGAACGCTGAGCATTACGAACTTCCGGTCATCTACGTCAACAGGGCCTTCGAGAAACGTACCGGCTACAGCAGCGGGGAAGTCCTGGGACGGAACCTGCGCTTTCTTCATGGAGACGACAATCGCCAGGAGGGCCTGAACACCCTGCGCAGGGCAATCCGGGAAGAACAGGCGGCGGACTGTCTGATCCGCAACTACCGCAAAGACGGCAGCCTCTTCTGGAATGAACTTACCATTACACCCATGAGGAACGAAAAGGGAGAACTTACCCATTACGTGGGCATATCCAATGATGTTACAGAGTTCCAGCGTATACAGAAGGAACTCATGGATAGCGAGGAACGGCTGCGCATGAGCCACAGCTTTGCCAAAATAGGTACCTGGGATTACGATATTCCCGGGGGTGTGCTTCACTGGTCCGAAGGGGTCCCCCCCCTCTTCGGTATCCGGCAGGACCAGTTGAGCATGGACTTTAATGCCTTTCTCGAACTTGTCCACCCCGATGACCGGCAGCACCTGAACGAGGAAATACAGAAATGCATGGAGGACCACACGGCTTTCAGGTCGGAATACCGCTGCGTCTGGCCGGATGCCTCCATCCACTGGCTTCAAGCGGACGGAAACGTGTTCCGGGACGAATCGGACAAACCGGTGAGGATGCTCGGTGTCGTTCAGGATATAACAGGACGTAAAACCGCAGAAAAGGAGCTGATGATGTCCCGGGAGGAAGCCTACCGGGCGAACAGGGCCAAATCGGAATTTCTTTCCTCCATGAGCCATGAACTCAGAACTCCCATGAACGCCATAATCGGATTCAGCCAGCTCCTGGAAATGGATACCTCCCTGAACGATGATCAGCGGGACAATATTCACGAGATACTCAAAGCCGGAAATCACCTGCTGGAACTGATAAATGAAGTCCTGGACCTCTCGAAGATTGAACTTGGAAGGGTCGATCTGTCCCTCGAGGCGCTAAACTACAAGAACATTCTGGATGACGTGATGAAGCTGATCCGTCCAATGGCGAAAAAGAAGGAGATAAGCATCGAGCTGGAAAACCGGGAGGATATTTTCGTAAGTGCTGACCTGACAAGACTCAAGCAGGTGCTGGTCAATCTTTTTTCCAATGCCGTAAAATATAACAGGGTCGGCGGAAAAATAACTGCAAAGATTACCCGCCATTCGGGGGCGGTACGCTTGTCCATATCCGATACCGGCGAGGGTATTCCCGAGCACAAGCTCAAGGGTCTCTTCGAACCCTTCAACCGTCTTGGGGCCGACCGCAGGGAGATTGAAGGGACGGGAATCGGTCTTACCATAAGCAAGCGCCTGGTGGAACTGATGGGCGGGACAATCGGAGTTGAAAGCGTCGTAAGCATGGGAAGTACATTCTGGATCGATCTTACAGGCGCGGAAAAACCGGACCATAGTGGTCCCGTTGAAACCGATAAATCCGAACAGGCAGCGCCCCTGAGGGAAATCAGACAGCGGCATACCGTTCTCTATATCGAGGATAATCCGTCGAATCTTCGGCTTATGGAACATATTGTCCGCCGTCTGGATCAGGTTACACTCCTCACCAGCCAGATACCCTCCGAGGGACTGAAACTGGCGGAGACCCATGAACCCGATCTCTTTCTGGTCGACCTTAACCTGCCGGAGATGGATGGCTACGCGGTACTGCAGCATATTCGGAAAAGCCCTTGGGGAACGGATGTCCCCGTGGTCGCGGTATCCGCCAACGCGATGCCCCAGGACATTCAAAAGGGCCTGTCCGCCGGCTTTACGTTCTATCTGACAAAACCCCTCGATATTTCAAATACTCTAAAGGTAATAAACGATCTTTTATCCTCCCGGAATGACAGGCAGAACAAAAAGAGCAATGAAATCTGAAGCCAGGAGACAGAGGAAAGACCATGAATTGCCACCAGGAGCGCTATACATCTTCCCGAATAATGGTTGTCGATGATGAGTTGACCAATCTGAAGCTCGTTCACAAGATCCTGACCAACTACGGCTATAGCAATATCGAGCTTATATCCGATCCCCGGGAGGTAATCCCGAGATACAGACAATCCCCCCCATGCCTGATCCTTCTGGACCTCAACATGCCGTTTATGGACGGATACGCGGTGCTGAACGAGCTGAAGCGGTTAGAAGATCCCCTATCCCCGCCGGTCCTTATTTTAACCGCCCAGATAGGGCAGGAATACCTCTTGAAGGCCTTTGACAATGGGGTCCGGGACTACATAACCAAACCCTTCGACATGTTCGAACTTGCAGCCAGGGTGAGAAACCTGCTGGAGGTTCACGCCGCCCATCTGCTGATCCACGATGAAAAAAAGGTCCTGGACAATCTGGTCAGGGAACGGACAATGGAACTGATGCAGACCAGGCTCCAGATAGTCAGAAAGCTCGGCCGGGCGGCTGAATACCGGGACAACGAAACCGGCAGGCACATCCTGCGGGTCAGCCATACCACCGTACTGCTGGCACGGGAGCTTGGCTGGTCGGAAACTGAGCAGGAAACCCTGCTTCATGCAACTCCCATGCACGACATCGGCAAGATCGGCATTCCCGATTCCATACTCCTGAAGCCGGGAAAGCTGAATGTCCGGGAGTGGGAACAGATGAAAACACACACCCTTATCGGCGGTCGGATTCTGGAGGGCGACGATTCCGAACTTCTGGACAGGGCCCGTGAAATAGCCCTCTCTCACCATGAGTGGTGGGACGGAAGCGGGTACCCACAGGGCCTAGCGGGAGAATCCATTCCTCTGAGCGGCAGAATTGTATCCGTTGCGGACGTCTTCGATGCCCTTACATCGGAACGAGTCTACAAGAAGGCCTGGGAAATAGACGAAGCAATGGACTATATCAGAAGCAACAGGGGGCGGCAGTTTGATCCGAAACTGGTGGAACTTTTTCTCCGGAATTTTGACGAAATAATGTCGATAGCCGGCCGCTTCAAGGACCCGTGAGGTTATAAATGAGAAGGGTCCGCATTTTATTGCTAACAATGAAATAATGCCGTATTCTGATAGGGATGGATTACAGTCTCACGGAAATGAGAAAATTTGTAGCCCCGGAGTTCATTTTCGGGATTGATGCCCGAAAAAGGTGTCCCGATTATGTTCGTGCCTTCGGCGGCGGCAAAGTCCTGCTTGTTTCAGACCCGGGCGTAGAAAAGGCAGGCTGGACCGGAGAGATTGAGGAGCTCCTCCGGCAAAACCGGATTCCCTATGTTCTGTATGATTCTGTCAGTCCCAATCCGCGGGATACCGAGGTCATGCAGGGTGCAGAATTCTATCTGCAGAACGACTGCAGCATGATTCTGGTTGTCGGCGGGGGAAGTCCGATGGACTGCGCCAAGGGAATCGGGATAGTCGTTTCCAATGACAGAAATATCCTCTCCTTCGAAGGGGTTGATAATGTTCCCGTCCCCATGCCGCCCCTTATCTGTATTCCCACTACCGCAGGAACCTCGGCGGATGTCTCCCAGTTCGCGATCATTCTGGACAGCAGAAATTCGAACAAGATAGCCATCGTCAGTAAAGGGGTTGTTCCCGATATCAGTCTTATCGATCCGGCCACAACGAAAACCATGGACATGGCCCTCAGCGCGGAGACCGGAATGGACGCACTGACCCACGCGGTGGAAGCGTTTGTATCCAATGCCTCCAGCCCGGTTACGGACATGCACGCCCTCCGGGCCATGGAGTACCTCGCCCTCTATCTGCCCCGGGTTATCCATGAACCCCTGGACAATGTGGTACGATCGGGAATCATGATGGGCAGCCTTCTTGCCGGACTCGCCTTCTCCAACGCGAGCCTCGGCCTTGTCCACTCCATGGCCCATGCCCTGGGCGGGCTCCTGGATCTGCCCCACGGGCTCTGCAATGCCCTGCTGCTGGAGCATGTATCCCTCTTTAACTTTAACGTTGCAGCCGAAAGGTACCGCCGGGTTGCTGCAGTCCTTTCCCGCAGGGAACCTGATGATATAGCAGAGGACAAGATTCCCCTGGTTCTGAAGGAAACCCTGCAGGACCTGCGTGAGCTGTTATGCCTGGGGAGCTCTCTCGATGCCGGACCAGTTGATAAGAAAACGGTGAACAAACTGGCTTACCGGGCCCTGAGCGATCCATGTACGGTAACAAACCCGAAAGACGCGGATACGGACGATCTCATTGAAATCTATGAAAAAATTCTCCACCCATAAAAACAGTATGAGTACCCATAAAAAGAGTATCAGGGACAAAATAATCGGCCTGGGTGAAGGCTCGGCAAGAAAGAGCTATTATCCTCAACTGCTTGAGAATATCCGGGAGCTGCGGGAGGAACGGGCAAAACTCATCGAGACGGTCCATACCCTGGAGGAGCGGGAAAAAGAGCTGGAAAAGCTGGTGGAAGAAAAAACCGTCCTTCTGGAAGAGGTGCATCACCGGGTAAAAAACAACTTCCAGATTATAACGAGTCTTCTTAACCTGGGCCGTAATGCAGCCCTGCTTCCCTCGGAGGCAGCCAGCTTTTCCGAAACAAGCCGACGGATCCAGTTAATGGCCCAGGTATACGAACGAATGCTCCACTCCGGAATGCTCGCTAAAATCGATATCTGCGAACTGCTGCGCTATATCGGAACAGATGCGTATAACTTTTTTAAAAGAAACCGGGTTATCACCAACTATGCAATAAAAGCGGATCGCGTCTATTGCGGAGTAGATATGGCAACACCTCTTGCCCTGGCTGTAAACGAAGTAATCTCCCTCCTTTATACCCACTCCTTTTCCGACAGCCCCGGCGAGGTGAATATTGAGCTTGTACCTGATTCGCAACCGGGTTCTTCTGCTGCAGGCAGGTACACAATCCGGGTTTTTGATACGGGACCCGGCATCGCGGAATCGACAAAAAATGTCCTTGAAAGACAGCTCGGGGTCGTCCTGATACGGAACCTCTGCTTCCAGATCGGCGGGAGCTACGAGTACATCCCGTCGGCTACGGGAAACTATAACATCATCTTCAGTATTGTACTGCATAAGGACCAGGCAGCATGAATCAAATGATCGTCAGTCTTCTTCCTGTTTTTATTCTCCTTGGAACTGGTATACTTATTCGCCGTTTTTCCATTCTCAGCGGAGAGGCTGTTGACGGACTCAAGACAATTATCATAAAGATAGCCCTTCCAAGCGCACTGTTTCTTGCTTTTGCTCAGGCAGACATGAGAATAGAAAAGACCTGGATCTTTTTGATGGTTTTTCTTTTTTGTGCTGTTCTCTATTTACTAGGCGGCATTCTCCATAGAACCCTGCCCGGACTTTTTCCGGATGAGTACACAAACGGCTATTTTACCGGATTCGAATTCGGAATGATTGGAATCGGCCTTTTCACGGCTATCTGGGGTATGGAAAAGCTGCCCACCATTGCCATGATCGCCTTCGGTCACGAGATCTTTATCTGGTTTGTCTATGTACCGATCCTTGCCTCCAGAAAAACCGGGAGGATACGAATAACCCGGATACTGAAAGATTTTTTCAAGACCCCTACAAGCATCTCGATTATTCTGGGCTTCGTAATTAATGTGCTTCACATCTATCCGGAAATTTCCGGCGTAATCGCGGGCAGAGCGTTCCTGAAAAGCCTCGAGATGATCAGCGGACTTATAGCACCGCTGATTCTCTTTATCATCGGGTATTCCATCAGCTTCAGAAAAATACCTCTCGTAAAATCCCTCGTGCTTCTGGCCAGCCGGTGGATTGCAGTTCTGGCTATCGGTATCGGTCTCGCACATCTCATGGAGGGGCTTCCGGGGGTTGATAATTTCTTTCGGCTGGCTTTTTATGCCTTTATCCTGCTGCCCCCGCCCTTTATACTGCCCCTCTTTATCAGGGAGGACCAACCTGAAGAGGTTTCCTTCTTCAGCGAACTCCTGATTTATTATACGATCCTCTCTTTTGCAGGATACGTAATTCTGATGTCCCTCCAGGGCTGACTGTCACCAGCTTTCACGACAGGTGCAGGATTCTCGAGCCTGCAAAACGAAACGCGGTCCCGAACAGGGACCGCGCCTGATCAATTCACTCTGTATTTCCTTATTCCGGGAGAATCCGGACCGCACCGGTGTCCGCGGAAGAGGCGAATATGGAATATACCTTCAACGCGGTCGAGACCTCCCGTTCCCGGCCCACCGGTTTATAGGCATCCGGGCCTTTGGCCTCCATTTCGGCCTTTCTGTTGTTCATTTCCTCATCACTGATTACGAGCTCCAGTTTGCGAGCGGGAATATCGATAAGGATTGTGTCCCCTTCCCGGACCAGGGCGATCTCGCCGCCGGCGGCAGCTTCGGGAGAAACGTGTCCGATGGAGAGCCCGGAGGAACCGCCGGAAAAACGGCCGTCGGTAATAAGGGCACAGCTCTTACCCAGGCCCATGGATTTCAGGTAGGAGGTCGGATAGAGCATCTCCTGCATTCCCGGTCCGCCCTTGGGTCCTTCGTAGAGGATTACCACCACATCGCCGGGCTCGACTTTCCCCTCAAGGATGCCGTCGACCGCCTGGTCCTGGGAGTAGAAAACCCTTGCCCTGCCTTCGAAATGGAAAATCGAAGGGTCCACCCCGGCGGTTTTAACGATACCCCCACGGGAACAGATGTTTCCGTAGAGAACCGCGAGACCACCGTCGTCATAGTAGGCATGGGATGCGTCCCGAATGCAGCCCTTTTCCCGGTCGAGGTCCAGTTCTCTGAAGCGGGCCCGCTGGCTTCCCATGACCAGGTTACGGCCTCCTCCGGGAGCGGCACGAAAAACCGAATCCGCCTCTTCGCTGATCTTGACAGCCTTTACATCGTAAAGGGCCAGGGCATCCTTCAGGCTGAGGCCGTCAACCCGCCCCACGGAGGTATCCAGGAGCTGCGCCCTGTCGAGCTCGGCCATAATGCCAAGAATCCCCCCCGCCCGGTTTACGTCTTCCACATGGTAGGAAGAGCTGGGAGCCACTTTGCAGAGGCAGGGAACCCTGCGAGATAGTTTGTCGATATCGTCTATGGTAAAATCGATCTCTCCTGCCCTGGCGATGGCAAGCAGGTGCAGAATTGTATTGGTCGAACCGCCCATTGCTATATCGAGGCTCATGGCGTTCAGGAAGGCCTCCCGGGTCGCCACGGAGCGGGGCAGCACAGAATCATCGCTCTTGAAGTAGTGAGCTTCGGCCATCTCGACAATGCGTTTCGCGGCGGCCCGGAAGAGATCGATACGCTTTTCGTTGGTCGCGACGATGGTACCGTTTCCCGGCAATGCAAGACCGATTGCCTCGGCAAGACAGTTCATGGAGTTGGCGGTAAACATACCGGAACAGGAACCGCAGGTAGGACAGGCATTCTGTTCGACCTGGGTCAAGGTCTCATCGTCTACCTTGGAGTCGGCGGCCATTATCATGGCGTCGATAAGGTCGTAGCTGTTCTCCCCTACCCGGCCGGCCTCCATGGGACCGCCGGATACAAAGATGGTGGGAATGTTCAGACGCATGGCGGCGATCAGCATGCCCGGTGTAATCTTGTCGCAGTTGGATATGCATACCAGGGCATCCACCTTGTGAGCATTGACCATATACTCAACGCTGTCGGCAATAAGATCCCGGGAGGGCAGACTGTAGAGCATGCCGTCGTGCCCCATGGCAATACCGTCATCGATGGCGATGGTGTTGAACTCGGCGGCAAAGCAGCCCTGCTCCTCGATCCATTCCTTGACCTGCTGCCCGATACTGTGCAGGTGGACATGCCCGGGAACAAACTGGGTAAAGGAGTTGGCAATTCCGATAATCGGTTTACCGAACTGCTCCTCCTTCATTCCGTTGGCCCGCCACAGGCTTCTTGCTCCCGCCATTCTGCGGCCGAAGGTCGTGGTCGTACTGCGCAGTGTCCGCGCAGGTTTTGATGTATTAGACATAGGATTCCTCCTCGAATTATTCCTGAAAATTTTTCTGCATAAAATCAAGATCCAGTTCCGGGTATACGGGGAACTTTTCCAGCAGCTCCTTTACGCGCTGCTTGGCCGCCAGGGCCACATCTTCCGATATCTCATACTTGGCTTTGCTGGGTTTTCCGGCATTCCTGCCCTTGGTAACAGTGGCAGGACGAGTGTTACTGAGAACCGTGTTGATGATTGAAGCGATCTCCTTCATTTCCGCTGTTCCCATCCCCAGGCTAGTAACAGCGGCGGTACCCACACGCAGCCCGGAGGTATACCAGGCGCCGTTTGGATCAAAGGGCAGGGAATTCCGGTTCAAGGTTATGCCGCACTCCCTGAGAACACTCTCCGCCTGCCTGCCGGTCAGCCCGAAGCCCCGGACATCGATAAGAAAGAGGTGGTTATCCGTTCCTCCGGTGGCAACGGTCATTCCCTCGGCCTGAACATCCGCCGCCAGGGCCTGGCAGTTCTTGACTATCCGGGAGGCATACTCCCTGAACTCCGGTTTCGCCGCTTCCGCGAAGGCTACCGCTTTGGCGGCCATTACGTGGGGCAGCGGTCCGCCGATTACCATGGGACAGCCCTTGTTGACAGCTTCGGCGAACTCCTCCTTGCAGAGAATCATACCCCCCCGGGGTCCCCGGAGGGTTTTATGGGTCGTAGTGGTAACCACGTGGGCATGGGCCACAGGATCGTAGTCTCCGCTGAAAACACCCCCGGCGACCAGCCCGGCAAAGTGGGCCATGTCCACCATGAGCACCGCCCCGACCTTGTCGGCGATTTGACGCATGCGCTTGAAATCGATCTTCCGGGGATAGGCACTGTAACCGGCCAGCAGGATGAGGGGCCTGATTTCCCCGGCCTGGGCCTCGATGGCGTCATAGTCGAGAAACCCTGTCTCCCGGTCCACAGTATAGGTGTAGGAATCGAACATCTGGGCGGAGACGTTATGCCGGTAACCGTGGGTCAGGTGTCCGCCGGAGTAGTAATCAAGGCCCAGCAGCCTCTGGTTTCCGAGTCGTTCCCGCAGTTTGTCCCAGTCCTCCCTGGAAAGATTGGAGGGATTCGGTTCTCCCAGCTCTTCGAGCCCCGGAAGTTCTATGCGCTGGTTCAGAATAGCCCAGTAGGCAATCAGATTGGCGTCGGCGCCCGAATGGGGCTGAACATAGGCGTAATCGGCCCCGAAAATTTCACAGGCGATCTTCGCCGCCCGGCTCTCGACGGCGTCCACGTTGTCACAGCCCGCGTAAAAACGATGATAGGGAAATCCTTCGGAATACTTGTCCGTCAGAAGGTTCCCCATTGCCAGCTGGGTCGGCAGGGAGCAGTAGTTTTCACTGGCTATAAGTTTGAGATTTGTCCGCTGGTCCGCGAGTTCCTGCACAATCTTGTCTGCGATTTCCGGAGCAACGGCGTGCACCGCTTCCAGCGAGGCGACATAGGCCAGTGCGCCGGCATCGGGATTAGGATTAGCGGAGAGAAACTCCTTGGTGATGTTCATAAATCCTCCTAAAGCTGCGTCGCGTCCCCAGGCGCGCGGGACAACGGCAGATGACTTCCCGGCGGTCGATTCCGCCTTAAAAGCAGCGCCAGTCGTTTCCGTTTAATGTATCAGTAAATCGGAATAATCTGCAATAGAAAGGAGTACCCCGCCGGGGATTTTCAGTAAAGGAACAGGAAAGCTACATTTTAGCTATATATTCGTTTAACCTGGACAGCCTCTGAGCCAGAAGCCGGGCCAGGAAGAGGCCGTAATGGGGATTCCGGCGGATCAGATTTACGAAATCGACCTTCGAGATCTTGAGAAGACTGGACCGTCCGCGGGAGGTAACGGTAGCCGAACGCCGGTTATTAATCAAAAAGGACATTTCGCCAAGAAACATGTCCGCTGTCGTCAGGGTAGAGAGGTGTCTGCCCTTGGATGTAACATCAAAGGTTCCGCTGACAATATAGTAGAGGTAATTCGAGTCCTCGTTTTCGGTAAAAACCACATCTCCGTCATTGAAAATCCGTTCCTTCTGCCCCCGTAAAATCCCGGGTACAATGTTGACCTCGTTCTTCTGATGCATGATCTTGAAGGAGACGCAATTGCCGGCCTTGTTATACTCGAGGCCTCCCATGTAATAGTTGGACATTCGTATTCCATGTCCATGCTTTTCCAGATTTACCTTGTTTTCCCTGCTGGAAATTACTGATTGCCAGTCAAAGCCCTCACCCTCATCACAAATGGAGAAACTGCTGTGATCGGTTGTTATATGATACGTGAACCGGACCTTGCGCCGGGCTACTTCGGGATTTCTGTTCTTCTCCCGGATAAGTTCAAAGATATCATTGTGCTCCTTGAGCCAGCTGCTCTTTTCGTCGTAGGAAATACGACAATTCCCGTGTTCGATGGCGTTCATAAGCAGTTCCATCAGGGAGACCTGAAGCCTGTCACGGGCATCCTTATTGATAAAATCCGAATTGAACAGATAGTTGGTTAAAAGATTGGCGTAGGTTTTGATATCGAAGGGATCGTTATCGATGATAAAGGCACCGTTTATAGAGTCGAAAAGTTTATTGTACAGGTCACGGTGAAACAAAATATTCCGGTTCTGCCGAATTATCCTCAAAGCCCTGGGAAAGCTGAAATCGAGATCATACACGGGAATGAGGGAAATGCAGTTGAACTGCTTGAGGTACTCCTCGAATTCCGGCTCCAGCCTGTCCCGGTAAATTCCGATTATTCCCCCGTAGAGGATCCATGGATCCTTCAAAACCTCGTCCAGTACGCCCCGGATATTGACCTGCCTGTCGCTGAGGTTGTAAATCACCAGTTCGGGCAGCTCATATTTAAGATACGAGAGGACATCCTCCTTTTTGGTCAGAAAGATCGCTTCATCCCCGGAAAACTGCTGGGAAACGTAGGCTTTGATGCGGGAGTTAATGTTTTTCGCCGTCGAAATAACCGGTATTGAACTCATAGCTACCTCGTAATTCCAGACACCGGATCCAGGAGAGCGCGAACAGCGGAGAGCTCCTCATCTGAACCCGGTCGGACTGCAAACTGGTGGAGAGCGGCCTCATAAAGGGCGTAATGCCATCGTCTTTGTTCATCTTCAAACCATTCCGGATGAAAAAGCTTTTTACCCAGCTTCCGTAAAACGGGGGCACGGTTCCGGATTTCCCGCAGGCTGACCATGAAAGAGCCGAAATCTTCGATCCGTCGCTCCCATCTCAAACGAAGAAGGTGCCAGGCTTCGTCGAACAGTTCATCAACTTCGGCGTAGGAGTCCGTAAAGTCCTTGACCTGTGAGGACAGGCTTTCCGGCAACAGATCGAGCCATGCGGGTGGAGCCGGCAGGGAAAACCCGGAAAAACGGCTGGAGCGGGGTATAACAATTCCGGGAAATCCGGGGCCTATCTTCACTGCCTCGGCATATGAGCACTCTGCAGGCTTGATCGATACAAGTGTCTTTTCAAAGGTTTTCGAGACTCCTTCCATAATTTCAGCCCCCCCCCGTATCCTGGTTCCTGAACCTTCATATTCCAGGGGACCACAATCAGTGACAGCCACACAGGGAGACATGGCAAAAACGGAGAGCAGGTCCTCCACAATGTCTTCAACAAGATGCTGAATAATGCTGATCTGCGGAGGTCCATTCTCCGGCAGCACGGAGCTGCCTGTAGCGGGATGGGCACCAATAAACTCAAAAATACGACGGAATGACAGAACAGGGATCAATGTCAGTTCAAGGGATTCGCCGATAGTCAGCAGTCCCCGGAAAAACTCCTCCGGGTAGGCGGCCGGGTCCTTCAGGGCGGAATCGAAACTCCAGCAGAACTGTCTGTCCGGATCTATGTAGAGAGTATGTATACCCCGCTCCTTAACCGCAAGAAGCAGCTCCCGCATTATCTCTCCCCGGGGGGGAAAGGGCTGGAGATTCAGCAGGATTCCTTCGGGAGTCTTCATCGTTAATTATGAGCGGAACGCTCTGTCCTTGCCCTGGGATTAGAGAAGATCGCGATAATCAGAAATACCACAGCCATTGTGGCAATGCCCGCCAGAAGCGAGAGCGCATTGCGGGCCGGTCGTTCCCCTCCGGGCGCTATAATACGTCCGACGGAATAGTAGTTCCCGGGCCGGGGCTTGAGGTTCTCGAGCATCAGAAAGGTCTCGTCTTTTTGAGCATAACCCAGGTCCCGTGCCCTGAGAATCACCGTCTCGGAAGAACGTCGCAGAGACTCGAATTCCCCGGAAAGTTCCCGGTGCAGATCCTTCAGCTCCTGAAGGTTCTTTTCGAGACGCACCAGCTCAGTCTGCAGCTGCCTGAAAGCAAACAATCCGCTAGGGCTGTACAGGTAATAGACCAGCGAAGCAGCGATAAAGCCAATATATAAAGAGAAAAGCAGACGGGCACCAATCTTCATACTTTAAATAACGGCCAACTAGGGTTAAACTTTATATTGAATAGTTCCTGTATATACCGGGCCTTCTGCATATAATTTCCAGCATACAGAGGTCATCAGATTTCTGTTCAATGGATGATTGATTCTTGCCGATATATTGAGTACTGTGAACTATAATCCGGGAGACGGCCATGGGTGTTGAAAAGGATTTTGATACGCTGGATACATCAGAACAACTCGATTCAACAGGGGGGACCCTTGAGGAGTACGGAGTCTGGGTAAAATCCGGCCCTGAAGACATTGACGAATCAGCGGACAGCGACTCATTTTCGTTGGAGAATCTGCCAGAAATCGAAGGGGCTACATCATTCCTGACCGAGGAAGAGGAATCTCTTCTGGGAGACCTGGAAACGAGTACTTTCGAAGAAGAAGACAATTCTGATGCTGAGGTCTCGGACAAAAGCCCGGAGATGACTGAATTCGGCGAAGAAGATTCAATAGAGGAAGATTTCAGCCTGGAAGATCTGGACGATATGAGTGATTTTGACTCCATCGAAGAGGATGACGCCGAAGCGGAAGAAAGTCCTTTTGAAGATGAACTCTCCCTTGACGAAGACATTTTTACCATCGACACCCCGGAGGACTCTTTTCCCGATACGGAAACGGAAGGGGAGACCTCTCAGAGCGAGGAAGACGAGTTGTTTGAACCAGAAAAAGAAGCACCGGATACTGAAGAAGAAGTTGGAACAGAAAGCCCTGAAACCGAGGAAGAGGATTTTTTCGATTTAGATCTGGACAGCCTGGAAGAGGAAAGCGGGGGAACCGGACAGGAACAGGAAGCACTCCCCTCCTTTGACGAGGAGGAGTTTGAAGCCATGTCACTGGATGAGGATTCCGAAGCATCCGGGATCTCCGACACCAGCGAAGCGGTTTTCTCCGAGGAACCCGAGGAGATAAGTCTGGACGATCTGGAGCAGGATGAAGAAGAGGAGCTTCCGGAACTCTCTGTGGAGGAACTTGTTGAAGAGAACATCGTCTCCTCGGACCTGGATACGGAGATAGAGGAAAAATCCGAAGTTCTGAGAAAAATAGAGGATGAACTGCATTCAATCCGCGATGAACTTGCCGCTTTGAAGAATGAACTCAGCAGTCTGAAGCTTTCGTCCCCGGCAACCGGGCAGGAAGAAGAGTATCAGGATCAGGAAGATGACGAAGAGCGTCTGACCGGCTTTTTCGAGGAAGATGAGGACGAAACTATTGCCTTGACGGGTGACGAACTCGATAACATCCTGAATACTGCGGATGTAACCGAAGAAGCGGGAAAAGCGTCCGAAGGTCCCGAAGAGGAAATCGATCTCTCCAGCATGGACAGCAGCCTCTCCGAGGCCCTGGACCTCTCCCCTGGGGAAGAAAGTACTGAAGAGCCAGAAACAGAGGAGTTTGATCTCTCAGGACCGGAGGAGCCGGAAGAGGAAGCTGAAGACGAGATAGACCTGTCGGAACCTGAGACCGGAGAGGAGGAACTGGAGCTTTCCGACCTGGACACCGAGGAGGAGCTTGATCTCTCGGATCTGGGAATTCCCGAAGAGGAAGATGCTGAAGAAGAGATGAGCCTCCCCGAAACGGAGACATACGAAGAAGATTTCGATATCTCGGAATCCGAGACGACGGACGAGCTTGACATAAGCGCCATGGAGGATTTTGAAGATCTGAACGAAACCCAGGAAGAAGCTGAAACCCTTGACGAGGACGAGCTGGAACTCCTGGACAATCCTGAGGATCATCTTGAACCCGATGACCTTCTGGACGGCGAAGATATTCTCGACATCCATGACGAAGAGCTTTATCCGGCGGAAGAAAGCATCGAAAAAGCGGAAAGCGGCGCTGACGAGGAGTTGCTCATCTCCGAGGAAGATACTGAAGAAGAACCCGAAGAGCCCGACTTCGCTGACCTCGATCTGGAAGACCTGGAACTTGGAACAGAAGAATCGGAAGCGGAAGAGGAGCTGAACCTCGAAGCGGAAGAGGAAGCAGAGAGCGAGGATACCGGTAACGAACTGGAAGACCTGGAAGAAGAGACGGAACTTGACATATCTCCCGAGGATTCCCGGGAGATGGACGAAATTGTCGAGACCTCGGAGGAAGAGGCAGAATTCCCCGAAAACGAAATCCTCGACCTCAGCGAAGAGGAGATCGGGCTGGAAACTGAGGACTCCGGGGATACCTTCGAAGAAATCGAAGTCGACGAGTTTTCCGCGGAAGAGGCTGAAGTTTTTCCGGATTCCGAAGAGGCTGAAACAAAATCGGCAGGCTCCGCGGACACCCTGGATCTTAATCCCGAGCTCCAGAGCGAGATAAAGTCTGTTCTTTCCTATATGGATCAGCTTCTTGAGGCTCTTCCGGAAGATAAAATTGAAGAGTTTGCACGGTCTGAACACTTCAAGGTGTATCAGAAACTTTTTGATGAACTGGGGATATCGTCCTAATGGGATTGCTTGAAAAGGCCTCGGCCCGTCGTAATCTGTCAAAAAGCGGATTGCGGGCCAGGGCTGAGGAATATAAAAACAACAGCCGCCTGCCGGCTGAAGACAAGAGTATCGAATCGGGTAAACATCCGGCGAAAAAAAAAAACCTGGCCGCTGAACCCTCCGGACTGAGGGAACTCTGCGATAAAATCGACAGCCTGTCACCATCGCTGGAAGGGATCGCTGAGCTTTTCGAAGAGTTTAAGCAGCTTTTCTCTATTGAAAAAGGGGCTTTTCTTACAAGGAACAGGGACGAGAGTTTCTTTCTGCCCCGGGCACAAACCGGGCTTGATGTCACGAGCCGGAACCGGCTTCGATTTCCAGCCGCTTTCTTCAAATCCTCCGGCAAAGGAATATGGGAATCCTTTGACGATTACTCCTTTCTCAAGCCTTTTCTCTCTTCAAGGGAGTATGAGCTCCTGGAGGACCTTCGTATGCTGGCAATTTATGCAGATGACGAGCCGACAGGAATGATCCTTCTTTTTGGAGAAGAACCGGACGAGCTGGACCACATTTTACTGCCGGAAGACCAGATAGAAGCCCTTCAAAACTCCCTGGGAAATTACCTTCGAAAAAACAAACTGCTGCGCCTGGGCGGTTCCGTCGCCGATGTATCAGGCAGCACATCTGAGCTGAAGGAGTTCCTTCGGAAAATGGAATCCCAGGGAAAGGAGCTTACGGCCATCCGCTTTTCCCTGAACAGACTGCTGATTCATCTTTCCGCCCTGTCCGCGGATGTTGATCTTTTCCGGGCCCGGAAAGACAGCCTGCGAATCATAGAGACCCTCTTTGAAGGAAGTTCCCGAACAATCCCTCTGAAGGATGACGACTATCTCCTCCTCCTTGGAACCCGTCAGCGCCCGAATCCGAAGCTGCTGGAACACCAGGTCCGCCTTGCCCTGCAGAACTTCTTTTCCGACAACGAAGCCGGGATTGATTTTCACCTGGTCCCTCCCCCCACCTCGTTTGATTCCCTGGAGGATCTTACAGCCCAGTATCCGTCGGAGAAGCAGCCTTAGCCAATGCTGAGCTTTGAAACAGGCCGTACAGGAGATATCATCCCCGTCATGGACGGCAGAGCCCTGATATCCCGCTTCAATCCTCCCCGGGAAGCAGAACGTTTTATCCGATCGAGTATCAAGGATACCTTTCAAGCCTCCGGTACGCTGCTTATCGTCGGAGAACTGCTTGGATACTTTGCCAGGGCCGCCCGCAGGGAGCATCCGGAGATCAGAATAATCAGCTTGTCGCTGCATCAGGATCTCATGCCGGAAGTTCAGCCCCCAGGAGAGAAGGATATATGCTGGTCCCCGGCTTCAGGACCATTGGAAGCCCTGCTCACGAACAGTCTTGACGAGGAGACCCTGCTTTATCGGGGCTTTTGCATCCTGGAATGGCAGCCGTCGATAGACGCATTTTCCGATACCGCCACAGAGGTCCTGGAGAAAATCCAGCGCCGCATACGAATACTGAATGGTAATATAACAACTATTAAGGCCTTCGGTTTCCGCTGGATCCGGAACAGTATATCCAACTTCCTTTTCACCCGGAAGTTTTGCCGTATAGCCGAAGCCCGGGGACCATTTCTGATTGCAGCGTCGGGACCGAGCCTGAATGAGGGCAGGGAGTATATTCAAAGGAGCCGGGCGGCGCTGCTTGCCCTGCCTTCCACTCTCTGTTTTCTCAGGGACCTGGGACGTCCTCCGGATATCATTCTTCAAACCGATCCCGGATATTATGCCTCTCTGCATCTGGCGGAAGCTCAGGAGATGAAGGTACCGGTGGCCGCTCCCCTGTTCACTGATTCCTGCATTCGGCGACACTCCGGACCGGTGCTGCCCTTAAGCTGCGGTGAAGCCTTTGAGGAGGCGCTCTGGGCCCTCCTCGGGATAGAGCCCGTACGCATTCCTGCCATGGGAACCGTTGCCGCCAGCGCCATCCTCTTCTCCCTCGGCCTGAGCCGGGATCCTGTAATCGTTGCCGGACTCGACCTGTGCTATGATGATATTCATCCTCATGTGCGTCCCCACAGTTTCGACCCAGTTTTTGCAGAAGGGACCTGCCGTACCCGTCCCCTCTATTCCCGGAGATACCGCTACACCCGGGACACGGCGCTGGAGCAGGGGCAGTCTCCGGCCCTCAAAACCTACAGCGACTGGTTTTCCGGTCTCAGCAAAGATTTAACAGTCCGGCTGCGCAGACTCAATCCATCAAGGATTCACCTCCCCATTCCATCCGTTCACACTCGTGAGATGAACGGAAATCGGGAGCCCCGGGGATCGCTCTCCTTTCTCGAGCTCTCGGTACCTGCCTTCAGGGTCAGACGGGAACGGCTGCTAAGACTCCTGGAAAACATTTACAATGACGCTTCACGGAACCCCTCTTCTCCTCTGTTTCGGGAACTCCGCGTTAAACTATGCCCCCCGGGAGTCGACGAGAACCCGGATAAATACACTGCAGGGGAGATCCTGAGGTTACAGGAGATCGCTGCGTGCATGGAGGCTCCGTGAACCTCTTTGACGCTAATCTGGACATCCTCCGCCGCCGCTTTCCGGATATTGCCCGCAGGGTCGCCGCTGCAGAACCGGCGCAGGATATCCTCTTTTCCACATCGAAAAACGGCCTGCAGATAGTCTACGAGCTTTTCGGGAATCGAGAGTATCCGCTGCATTCAACGGTCGACCCTTCCCGGGAGGCCCAGCGTCTTCTTCAGGCGGCAGGAGACTCAGGATTTTCAGTTGTATACGGCCTTGGAGCCGCCTGGCACCTGGAAGGATTGCTGAAATGTAAAAACAGGGAGGTCCTTGTTATCATTGACGGACCGGGACGCCTCAGGAGCTTTATCAGCGCCAGAGACTATCGGGAACTTCTGGAGCATCCCCGCCTCAGAATTCTCCTTGACCCCGGTCCGGAGGACTTGGCGGAGCACCTGCGTAACAGCTATCTGCCCGGGCTCCACGGGGGCTTCAGTTTCAGCTGTTTGCCTGCCCTCTCTACCCGCAGGCGGGAACGCTATGAGCAGCTCAGGCATGCCGCCGATCTTGCCCTGAACCAGATCAGAAACGATTTTTCAGTCCAGGCCCACTTCGGTCTTCTGTGGAGTCGCAATTGTATTGCCAATCTGGCGTACCTAAAGGATTTTACAGCCGCCTCGGCGTATGCTCCTCTCCTCACTGAACTACAAAAAAACAGGGCCATCCTGGTCGGAGCCGGACCCAGTCTGCGGGAAGACCGGGATTTGATACTGCAGATGGCTGCTGATTCACTGCTTGTCGGCGTGGACACAGCCCTCCCCTTTCTTCAGCAACTGGACCTGAAACCGGACCTTGTTGTAAGCATGGACAGCCAGTATTATACCCTGCTTCACGCCCTGAAGCCGGGAAGTCTGGACATCCCCTGGGTCCTCACCCTCTCCGCTCCTCCGGCACTGTTCCGCAGCCTTGGAAGACCCTTTATATTCGCCGGGGGCATCCCCATGGAGCTGTCCTTTGCCCGAAAAACGGGGATTCCCCGCATGGATACCCGGGGAGGGAACGTTCTTCAGGCTGCCCTCTCGCTGGTCCTTTCCATGGGAATGGAAGATATCACTCTCTTTGGCGCCGACTATGCCCAGCCCGGGGGCATTCCCTACGCTCCGGGAACCTACGTGGATCAGTGGTTTCGCATCAGGGAGACCCGAACAACTCCGTACCTCGGGCAGTCCCTCGGGTTTACCTTCAAGGGACGACTGGAACAGGATATCCGTGAATACGATCCCCTCTATCCCTGCAGACGTCTTGACCGATACAGGGAGAATATGGAGACGTACCTGCAGCGCTCTTCCAGCAGGCTGAAAATTCACGGAGTCGCTGCCTCCCTGCTGTCGGCAGTCAGGAGAACCCCGGTGCCCCGTATAGAGTCTTTTCAGCTCAGGGTTCCGGAGGACTCCCCGAGACCTTCCGAGTTCCTGCGGGAGATCTCTGGAGAGATCAGAAACGGCGCGCCCGGAACAGTACAGCTTTTGTATCCTCTCATCTCCTACCTGAGAAACCGGGAGAGATCAGGAGGAACAGACCCGGACGAAATCATCGAAGAAGCCCGCGGCCTTTTTCTGGATCTCGTTTCTCTCTATGCAGGAGAATAGAGCAGCGCAGCATACCCCACCAGGTTTTCCGAGGGCATCATATCATAGCTGGTGCTGTACTCAAGGAGCTCGCTTCGTCTGCAGCCCGAGGAAAAGGCAAAGGATACTGCGCTTGCCGCAGCACCGGGAGAACACGCCGAGTGTTCCGCGAGCCCGAGGCGCAGAATCTGCTGCACATCTCCCTTCATCGCAGCCTGAATAAAGCGATGGTCATTGACATCACGTATCCAGGCATATGCTTCTGCCGCAGTACCCATGGGAGTAAAGCCGTAGCCGGGACCGTAATGGGTCAAATCCGTCGAACCGATCATACCTATCTTGACACTCTCCTCCCGCTCATACTCAGCGAGCATACAGCCCAATTCGGAGGCAAGTCCGGAAGGAGGAGCGCGAAGCACAACAATGGGTGTATCCGGATGATAGTAGGCAATCAGGGGCAGCTGGACTTCCGTTGTATTGTCTGTTTCGCTGGAATGACGAATGTCGAAACGGGACTCGATGGAATCAGCCAGCGCACGGTGAGTCTCGATGAATCCGGCGGGAGTATTATACGCACTGTAGGGTAAAAGCCAGATCGTGTCGCCCGGACCAAGATGACCTCCCACGAGGACAAGGACATCGCAGGACGCCATGGCAGAAATTGCCCTGGCGGCGGTTTTCCCGGAGAAACTCCAGCCCGCGTGGGGAACAATGCAGGCGCATCCCCCTGGACTGTATGCTGCCCCGTCCAGCTTTTCAAGAAAGGAACGTATCTGGCTCCTGCTTCTGGGATACCAGCCGGCAGGAAGCCCCGGATTATGGATTCCCTCTTTCATTCCTTGTATTGTGACATGACAAAAGAGAAAAAACCAGAATAAATCGATTCACTTTTCCGGTATTTACCGTATAATAGGCCTATGAATAAGGTTGTTGTGCAAACCTATGCCGCATTAATTATTCTTGTCCTGCTCTCGGCATCAAGCTATGTCCTGTATGACCTTACCCGTCTTTCCCGCCGAAATTACGAGTATAAGCGTGAAGATATTACGGAACTGGCAATGCTCATTCGCAGCGGCGGAACTCCAGGAAGCGCGGAGCTGCAGGATATTTTACGTATCGATATTGTAGAGGGAGAAAATGAACGTGTGCTGTACCGTTCAAGGGCCCTCTCTTCCTCCCTTCTTTCCCTTGTCAACGGAACCTACGAGTATTCCTTAAACAGCAGCCGTCCCGCTGCATTGCTTAGAATCCGGAGTTCGCTTATAGACCGGGAAGAACTTCTCCCCCGGTTCCGGATTCTCCTGTATACTGCAAGCGCTGCGGTACTGCTCTCCGGACTGATTCTGGCCTTTTCTCCCCGTTCGAGGCCGGAAGAAAAGGTGGAGGTTCAGGCCCTTTCTGCTCCCGTCGGTTCTGAGCCCGATCATGAGTCGGGACTTATGTCAAGTGAGCATCTTTCCATGCGACTTGAATCGGAATTGAAACGGGCGGCCTCCTTCGACCAGGACCTTACAGTTGCCATGATCGTCTTCGAGGGCCTCGATCCGGTTCTGAAATTGAAAGATGTTTCTCCGGAGATACGGCAGTTCTTTGTTTTTCGGGACCTCTGTTTTGAATACGGGTCCGACGAGGTCTGCCTGCTCCTGCCGAATACGGATCTCGATGACGGAATTCGGACAGTCCGTGATTTCCGCAAACAGCTGGAAAGGATATATCCTCATATCATTTCCTGGGGAGGCCTGAGTTCGCGAAGCGGGCGTCTTATCGACCCGGACCTTCTTCTCACCGAAGCAGAATCAGCCCTTCGGAAGTCCCGACAGGATTCAGACCGGTCCGTCTTCGGATTCAGGGCAGATCCCGAAAAGTACCGGGCGCTTCTGGCTGAAACAGGCTGAGTCCTGTTTGCAGCCTAATCCTCGTTGGGTATTTCCAGAACCTGCTGGTCCCTGGTCAAAAAAGTATCCGGGAATGTTTCCCGTGCCTCTTCCTTCAGTTTTTTGAGCTCCCGTTTGCCGTACCGGGGGCTGTAGTGGATTAGTCCCAGACGCTTTACACCTCCTGCATCCCTGGCAATGGTTGCGGCCTGCCTGGCGGTCAGGTGTTTCTTTTCCCGGGCGCTCTCTTCAAGATCGGATGCGAACATCCCCTCACAGATCAGCAGATCAGAACCGCTGACCCGTGGGGCGATGTCATCGCGATAGACTGTATCGGTAACATAACTGAATTTTCTCCCCTTCCGGGGCTGTCCCATTACCTGGGATGGCTCAACCAGCTCTCCCTGTGCGTTTCGCACCGGATTTCCCTCCTGGAGAGCGGCCCACAGGGGTCCCACCGGAACATCGAGCTCCCGGGCCTTTTCCGGGTAAAAAACGCCGGGCCTCGGGTTTTCCACCAGGGTATACCCGAAACATGGCTTCGTGTGCTCAAGGGGAAAACTGGATATGCTGAAATCCTTACCCTCGAACACCGTGGCCCCTTCGGTGAACTCGATAACCCGGATTTCATAGTTTATATACATATCAAGAACACGCCGGTTTGCCTCCACATAATCCCGGATTTTTGGGGGACCGTATATATACAAAGGTTCGTCCCTGTCAACCTGGGACGACAGCATCAGGATCCCCGGCAGTCCGGTAACATGGTCAGCGTGGGTATGAGAGATGAATATGGCGGAGATCTTTTTCCAGCGCAGGTTCAGTTTGCGCAGGGAGACCTGTGTTCCCTCGCCGCAGTCGAAGAGGAACAGATCGCCGTCTTTTCGCAACAATACAGATGTTAAATGGCGGGAAGGCAGGGGCATCATCCCGCCGCTTCCGAGTACAAAGGCTTCAAGATTCATAGCAGGCATGAACCTACCATAAAAGGGAGCCAGTGAGAAGAGACATACAAAATTCAGCGGCGAGGATAGGGACGGGTTCGGGATCGACGTATGATATCGCGGGCTTTCAATTCAGCGCCGTCGCTAATGCGTGAGACAATAAGATTCAACAGCTTCACGGAACACCGGGCATCATCAAGGGCACGATGATACTTTCCGTTCCCCAGCCCGTAGCGTCGGCTCAGGTTTTCCAGGCTGTAGCTGGCCTCGCCTTTGAGTACGGCGCGGGCGAAACTGCAGGTATCAATTCCCGGGACTGCGGGCATGGCCGTACCGCATTTACGGCATCCGGCATCGAGAAAGGCAAGGTCAAAGTTTATATTGTGGCCCACAAGGATCGCTCCCTCCAGAAATGCAAGAAGAGATGGAAAAATCTCCTCCAGTTCCGGAGCATCCGCCACCATCCCTTCGTCTATTCCATGAACCGCCGTCGCTGCGGACGGGATTCCCCCCGGAGGACGGACAAAGGATGCAAAGGAATCAATCTCACGCCCGCCCTGGGATAAAACGGCGCCGACTTCGACAATCGAGTCGGAACCGGGGTAGAGCCCCGTGGTTTCAAAGTCGATGGCACAGAAAAGAGCCTCCCCGTAAGGAAGCTCCTCCTGGCTGGGTCTGTAGAAATCAAGGAAACCTTCCATCAGCAGCTACTCCAGGTTCAGAACAGTGACAATCAATTGACCACTTCCGCCGGAGCAGGAAGCTTTTTCTGGGTTTTTACCCGGAAGGATATCCTGCCATTTCGTACACTTACCTGAATAACGTTGCCGGATGCGCATTTCCCCTTTAAAATCTCCATGGAGAGGGGGTCCTCCAGCTCTTTCTGAATGATCCTGCGCATCGGACGGGCCCCGAACTTGACATCATAGCCCTTGTCAAGCAGCAGGTCTTTCGCCTTTTTACTGATCTCCAGGAAAATATTCATCTCCAGCAGTCTCAGCCGTACCTCATCCACCAGAATATCGAAGATGGTTGAAACCTGATCGCGGCTCAGACTGTGGAATACAACAATTTCGTCCACCCGGTTTATAAACTCGGGACGGAAAAAGCGCTTCAGCTCGTTCATGGCGGATGCCTTGATTTCCGAGTGGTCCAGTATTCCGTCGTCCGCCCGGAACCCGAGGCTCGAGTCCCGGGTAATCTCCCTGGCCCCAGCGTTAGAGGTCATGATCAGAACCGTGTTGCGGAAGGATACCTTGTGACCCAGGTTATCCTGCAGCTCCCCCTCCTCCAGCACCTGAAGCAAAATATTGAAAACATCTGGATGGGCCTTCTCTATCTCATCCAGCAGAATGACACTGTAGGGGCGGCGCCTGATCTTCTCAGTAAGAATTCCGCCCTCTTCGTAGCCCACATAACCCGGAGGAGCTCCCACGAGTCTGGAAACATTGTGCTTCTCCATAAAATCCGACATATCTATGCGGATCAGGGAGTTCTCGTCCCCGAAAAGAAAAACAGCCAGGGTTTTAGCCAGCAGGGATTTCCCCACCCCTGTAGGACCGAGAAAGACGAAGGAACCCAGGGGACGTTTCGGCGAGCTCAAGCCCGTTCTGGAACGCCGTATGGCCGAAGCAATGACACTGATGGCGTCGTCCTGTCCAATGACGGTTTTGTGGAGTTCCGCTTCAATATCAAGCAGCTTCTCCGATTCACTCTGGGCCAGCCGGGAAACGGGAATCCCCGTAATACGGGCGATAATGGCGTGAATATCCTCGGCATCGACAATATTGCGCTCGGACCGCAGGCTGTCCTTCCAGCCCTTTTTAAGGTCCTCCACCTGGCCCTTCAGCTGTCGTACCGTATCCCGCAGCGCGGCAGCCCGTTCGTAGTCCTGATTGTTCACCAGACTGATCTTTTCCTGGGTAAGACTTTCGATCTCCATTTCCAGTTCCGAAAGTTCCGAGGGTCGTACGCTGTTCCGGATGCGCTTGTGGCTTCCGGCTTCGTCCAGCAGGTCGATAGCCTTGTCAGGGAGAAAACGCTCGATTATGTAACGGTGGGACAGACTGACGGCAGCTTCAATAGCCTTGTCGGTGTAGATTACGTTATGATGATCCTCGTACTGCCGCTTTATACCCCTCAGGATTTCTATGGTTTCGTCTACCGAGGGCTCCTTGACGTAGATGCTCTGGAAACGTCGCTCCAGAGCCGCGTCCTTTTCTATATATTTCTTGTATTCGTTCAGGGTAGTGGCACCGATACACTGAAGCTCTCCCCGGGAGAGGGCCGGCTTGAGCATATTTGATGCATCGATTGCGCCCTCCGCCCCGCCTGCTCCGATTATGGTATGAAGCTCGTCAATAAAGAGGACCACGTTTCCTGCACTGAGGATTTCCTTCATAACCCGTTTCAGGCGGTCTTCGAATTCACCCCGATACTTTGTACCTGCAATCAGCGAGGCAAGATCCAGGGTGACTACACGCTTGTCGATCAGCACTTCCGGAGCCGTTCCGTCGGTTATCCGCTGGGCCAGGCCCTCGACTATGGCGGTTTTGCCAACGCCCGGTTCTCCAATGAGCACCGGATTGTTCTTGGTACGCCGGGCGAGAATCTGAATGACCCGCTCAATCTCGTCCTCCCGACCGATAACGGGGTCCAGCTTTTTCTGCACCGCATAATCCGTCAGGTCCCTGGAGAACTCATCCAGAGTAGGAGTCGCCTTCTTGGGATGCTGCTGGGTCCGTTTCTGCTGGCCCGCAGAAGCAGCGCTCTTGCGCGTCTGGGCCTGCTGGGCGGCACTGGAACCGGAAAGATCGGTTATCGCCGAGCGAAGAGCCTCGACATTAACGTTATACTTGGCAAGCGTCCGGGCTACGACACTGCCTGTCTCTCTGGCCGCAGCAAGCAAAAGATGCTCGGTACCGATATACTCATGGCCCAGATTCCGGGCCTCTTCGGCACTGTCTTCCAGCATCTTTTTACCCCGCTTAGACGGGGGAACATCCCCGAGAATAAAACCCGTATGCCGCTTGGGAATACTCTTTTCAATCTCAAGCTGCAGTTCCACCGGGTCTACCTTCAGCTCTTTCAGGGCCTTATAACCGACCCCTTCACCATCCTTCAGAAGGGCAAGAATGATATGTTCCGGCAGAAGCTTGTCGGAATGAAACCGTTTTGCCTCTTCCTGGGCGAAGATTGTCAATAAACGCTGGGCCCTCTGGGTCAAGCCTTTAAACATTCCATCCTCCTGCCATTCTGCTGCTGAGAGTCTCCCGTATCATTCTGGCGCGATAGGCGTCCACGGGAGTATTCTGAATCCTTTCCCTCTCCATCAAACCCTGAATATGGGATTTCTGACTGAGGAAAAGCAGTGAAGTTACCACAGGTATTGGTAAAGAAATCATACCGCATTCAATGCCGAACCGAACGAGGTTCAAGGCATCGATAGCCTCCTTGGACTCAATAATCCGGCAGTGAAGCAGCGTTCCCAGGGCCCTGTAAATCTTATCTTCCATACCCAGGCGACCCTTTTTCAGCAGCTCTTCTCGTGCCGTCCTTTCATAATGTACCAATTGATTGACCACACCATCAAGTTTTCCCAGTAAATCCTCTTCGTTTTCACCAATGGATACAGGATTCGCTATCTGGTACAGGTACCCCAGGCTGTTTTCAGTATCGGAAAAGAAGCCTTTAACCGAATAGCCAAGCTGTACCACGGCCTTGAGGGCTTTGTCGATCATTCCGGTCTCCACCAGGGCCGGCAGATGAACCATGGCCGAGGCCTTCAGTCCTGTCCCGACATTGCTCACATCCGCGGTCAGGTAGCCCCACTCAAGGGAAACAGCGTAATCCAGGGAATCCTCGAGCCGGCTGTCGATTCTGTTCAACTCCTGCCAAAGGTCGGAAAAAGCGGACCCGGAATATATAAGCCCCATTCGCAGGTGATCGATCTCGTTCACCATGGCGCAGAACTTGAAGTCTTCCCGCAGCACAGCGGCCTTTGCAGTCTGCAGACTGAAATCCTGGGAGATCAGGTTCCGTTCCAGAAGCATTCTCCGCTCAACAGGGGCGAGATCTGCCATGGGGCAGTAGTGGTACTCCTCTCCCAGTCCGGAAAAGGCGTTCCGTATGTCCGACTGTACAGCTTCATTCTCCCCGGCATCCAGATTTGAGGCAAACTGGTGCCCTGAAAGATTCCGGGAAAGACGAAGACGGGTAGATACAACCACGTCGTTGTCAGAACCCGGCTGAGAAAACCAGCCGGGAGAATCCACGCTACTGTCAAAAGAGATCAATCTTCCCCTCCTTCCACAGCCTCGATGGACTGTATCCGGTCCCGGATAGAGGCTGCGGTTTCGTAATCTTCTCCTGCTACGGCCTCTTCCAGCCGTTTTTTGAGGATCTCCTTATCAACCAGCAGTGCCTTGTAGGCCTGGAGTTTTTTCGGGTATTTTCCCGCATGCTTGACGGTTCCAACGGACTCTTCCAGATAGCTGATGATCTCGTCCCGAAAGGTGGTATAACAGTCGGAACAGCCCACCATCCCGCTTTTTCTGAAGTCCTTCAGCCGTCCTCCGCAGGTCGGACAGGTATCCTGCCTCTTAGGCCGGGCGGAGAAGTCGATAAGACCATTCAGAAGTTCGTTCAGGGAGAGTTCAATCTTGTCGCTGTTGGATGAGATACCGTTCTCGTGGGCGCATTTCTCGCACAGGTGTATCTCCTTGGCTTCATTGCCGACAATCTGCTGTATATGGATAACAGCTTCGTTTTCATTGCACAACTCGCATTTCATACCGTCACCCTCCCGTTTAATGCATCTATTAACAGTATAGCGATTTTTCTCATTATTTCTACAGTATTTCGGTTTTCAGAAGAGCCCCTTCAGCGCCGACGGAGAATCTCCATTGGCTGTACCGATGCTGCCCGCAGAGCGGGAATTATCGCAGCAGCGCAGGCAACGGCGAGGGTAAAGAGGACTGCCAGCCACAGGGAAACAGGATCAAGCTCTACCGGTATCGTCTCAAGATAATAACTGGAATCGAAAAGGTCCAGCGAAACCGGCGCGTTCTCAAGGGGGGACAGGCGGTTTATTACCATGGCGGTGAAATTCAGACTGTTTTCAAGAGCACGAATAATGCCATTAATGTTCACCGACAACAGAAGTCCGAAGGCAAGCCCGGGAAGCACTCCGGCAAGTCCCGTAAGGAGCCCGGCAATTATGAACACGAGACCGATCTGAAAACCGGAACTTCCCGTGGCCTTTAAAATGGCAATCTGCTCCTGGTTTTCCAGTACCAGCATGCCCAGGGTGGCGGATATGTTCAGGGTGGCCACCAGAACAATGAGGGCCATGATAAGCAGGATAAGATTGCGGGAGGTCTCAAAGGAGCTGTACATGGGCCGCTGCAGTTCCTGCCAGTCCAGCAGATACCAGTCCGTGCCGAGCTCGCGGGCCAACCGCCCCTTGAGCTCCTGAATTCCGGAAAAGGGGTCCTGAATCTTCATCCCGATATAGCTGGTCCCCTGCCCCCTCAAAATCGAATCTCCCCGGGAATAGGGGATATAGGCGGTCAGCGCATCCAGCTCGTAATAGCCGGTGGAACATATTCCCTTCAGGATAAAAAAGCTTGGCCGCAGGAAAAGCGTCCCCGAGGAGGATGTCCGGGAGGTCAGCAGCTTTACCCGCTCTCCCACCTCTACCCCCAGGGATTCTGCTACCCCGGCGGTTACGACAATACCGTCGGGATCTGAAAGATCGAAATCCCCGGCCTCTATAATCATAAAATCCCGGAAACCTGTATCATTCTCCCACATATCCGGGGTAAAGGCCTTGAGGGTAACCCCCACCCTTCCCTCGGGGGAATAGAGCATGCCCAGTCCCTGGACAACGGGAAAAGCACCTACTATTTCGGGATGCTGAACCAGGCTGTCTGCAGCCTCCTGCCAGGGAACCTCCTGATTGTAATTACGCGCCTGCAGATGGAAGGTTCCCAGTTCAAGAAAGCGGGCGGTAATTCCCTTGATCATTCCCGAAGAGACAAGCATTACCAATACCAGGGGAATCAGGGAAAGGGAGATCCCCAGAACGGTTCCCTTGAGGTGGGAACTTATACGCCGTTCCCGCCGGAATACGAGTCGCCGGGCTATCATGAAAGGCGCTGAGAACATTACAGCCTCTCCAGTCCGCCGGCGTGGAGCCGGTAAGCCCGGTCTCCCTCGGGAATAAAGGCGCTCTCATGGGTAACAAGCAGCAGGGTTTTTCCCGTATCCCTCACGAGAGAAAAGAGCAGCTCCTTTACCCGCAGGGTGTTTCCTTCGTCCAGGTTGCCCGTGGGCTCATCAGCCAACAGAAGTTTGGGATCGTTTATCAGGGCCCGGGCAAGGGCAACTCGCTGGCGTTCACCTCCGGAGAGCATTGCAGGGGTATGGTCCAGACGTTTTTCAAGTCCCACCCGGGACAGCAGTTCCCGGGCCCTTTCTCTGGCTTCGGCCAAAGGAAGTCCCCGCATGTAGGCGGGGAGCATGGCGTTCTCCAGAGCACTGAAACCCTCAAGGAGATAGTGAAACTGGAAGACGAAGCCAACGGTCTCTGAACGGTATCTGTCGGTTTCTCCCTCGGCAAGCTGGTCGACCCGGATACCGTCCACCCGTATTTCGCCTGAATCCGGATTGTCCAGGGCCCCGATGATATTAAGGAGGGTACTTTTTCCGGAGCCGCTTTCACCGGTAAAAATGGTAACACTGCCGGCGGGCACGGAAAGATCCACCTTGTCCAGAATCGTCAGGACCTCGGTTCCGGAAATATAACGCTTTGTAAGTCCCTCCAAACGCAGCAATTCCATTATTCATACCTCAGTATTGTACTTGGGTTCATTCCGGCAACGTCCCTTGAAGCCCCCCAGGCAGACAGAAGGGAGACGGAGATCGCAAAAAAGGCGATCAGAAAAATCTCCAAAGGAAGTATCCGCACCGGAACCTCGGAAAGATAGAAAGCCGCCGGGGTTATCGCGAGTCCCCCCAGGGCCTGGACACCGAAAAGGGTATTCAGAAAACCGGCCGCCCAGCCGGAAAGGAGTTCCAGCAAAGAAAACAGGCGGTTTATGTGATTCACCAGAAGAAGTCCCAGGGAGAGTCCCCAGAAAGTCCCCAGAAATCCCATGATTCCCCCTTCCAGAATGAAAACCAGCTGGATTTCCCTCTGCCCGCCGCCCAGGGCCCGGAGTACTGCAATGGCTGTTCGCTTTTCCTGCACCCCCCTGCGCAGGGAGTGATAGATATTACCCGCAGTCACAAGAAACATGACTCCGATCAGCAGGGACATGATGAGCTTTTCCATGCGGAGAGCGCCGAAGAAGGCGCGGTTGCTCTCCCTCCAGGAGACAATTCCGGTACTCCCGTCCTGAAACCCGGAAAGAGAGGAAAACTCTTCCTTGAGAGCAGCACGGGGCTTGTCTATCCGGTATCTGTTCCTGAGCTTGATCCCGAGGGCAGGCTTGTCGTTCACAGAGGCAAATTCCTGTATCAGTTCAAGGGAGGTAAAAATGAGACCCCGATCATATTCGTAAAACCCGCTTCTGAAAATCCCCGTTACCGGGAGTTCGTGGGAGGCAGGTACCAGCCCGGCGAAGCCCTCTCCGGTAAGAGCGGCCAGGGTAAGGGTATCCCCGACGCGAACCCCCAAGGCACGGGCGAGCTCTCCGCCGAGAACGAGTCCTCCGGCAAGATCAAATTTTCCCCTATCCACGGAAAGCTGGGATACAAGTCCGGGATCCAGCTCCTCAGCATTGGGAGGGATTCCCCGCAGAGCAACGGCTTCAAAATCGCTGAAACGTCCCTGCACGAGGGTCTGGGTCTCCAGAAAAGGAAGCGCCGCTTTTACCGAGGGTACAGACCTGGCGTAATCAGCGGCCTTGAGGGCGGTTTCCATATTCAGAGACGATACCTGAAGATCGTAGGAGCGGATCTCCAGAATGTCTTCAATGAAACCCAGCTGAAAACCGTTCATGACCCCCATGACTACCACCAGGGTTATGACCCCCAGGGCAATACCGGCGGTGGAGAGAAAACCTGCCGCCGAGGCCTTGCCAGATCGGCGCTCCCTGCGATAGCGCCGGGCCACAAAAAACACCCAGCCGATCCTATTCATACCTCTCCTCGGAAATCAGGATATCCTTTTCATACCGGCGGCGGGTAATGACCTCGCCTCGGCGGTAAAACTCCTCCAGCTTCTGGTCTCCCTCAAAACTGGAAACCTTAACCAGTCTGCGATTTACGAAGATCTCCTCCTTCCGGAGTGTATTGTCCTGGTAGCTGTACACCCGGCGTTCGAGCCTTTCGGGTTCGCGAATTACCATCTCGATCAGAAGGGATTCCCGGTATCGGTACTCCTTTTCCCGGACACGCCCGCCGTCAAGGTGCAGAATTTCCCGCAGGGTCCGTCCCTCGGATCCCCTGATTGTTGTCGATACCAGTTCACCGTCCACATCGTAACTGCGCTCCACCTGTGTATCGCCAAAAGTTTCCCGTTCTATCCGGCCGACGACGGAGGTACCGGACATCCTGGTCTCCTCCAGAGCCTGCATCCCGTCAAAACGGGTACGGACCCCGTCGTTATAATCCCCGACCCAGGTCTCGGCGAGACTACCCTCCCGGTAGCCATATTGGATAACCTTGACGCTACTCCCCTCCGTGTCTCGGTCTGCAACCATATAACGCACAATGGTACGCAGACGGCCCAGGGGATCCAGAATATATTCCTGGCGGTAGAGAAGCTCCTCCCCGCTGCTTACTTCAATATAATCCAGGCGGCTTCCTTCCCAGCCATAGACCATAATTCGCTGAAGGGCCTCACCCTGGTAAATCTCCTCTCGTAAGGGAAGGGCGGCATCGTAGAGAGTAACCCGGCGTTCAGGCCCCTCCAGTACGATCTCTTCCCTTCTGCCGCCGGAAAGCTGGCGGACGCTTCTTTTTCTGACAAGGCCGCCGTAGCTGTACAGCTCCTCGGTCAGGGACTCCGGGCTTTCCTCCCGGTACAGCAGGTACTCCTCTTTTTCCTTCAGTATCTCATTCGGATCGGTTCCGGCTGCCAGTAAGCCCCCAGGCCTTCCCAGGGCATCGGAACGATACCAGTCGGCCGTGAGATCCGTAAGAAACAGGACAAAAAAACATATCAGCAGGATATGCAGACGCATCAATTCTCCGCCAAAAGGGAATCCAGGAAATCATCCGTCTTGAAGGCCCGTATGCTGTCATAGGACTCTCCGTCGCAGAGGTAAAGGAAGGGCACTTTCAGGTTCCTGCAGACCGACAGGATTATTCCTCCCTTGGCGGCGGAATCGAACTTTGTCAGGATGACCCCGTCCAGACCAACGGCCTCGTGAAAAATCTCCGCCTGCCTTAGCCCGTTCTGTCCGGTTGTAGCGTCAATAACCAGCACCTTCCGATAAGCCCCGTCAACATTTCGCTTCCGCACGATTCCATCGATCTTTTTCAACTCGTTTACCAGGTTCTGCTTGTTATGCATCCGTCCGGCGGTGTCCGCCAGGACCAGGGAACAGCCCTTCGCCTGGGCGCTCTCGATGGCATCCCAGACTACCGCGCCGGGGTCCGCCCCCGGGTGCTGGTGTACAACCCTGAAGCCGAGACGTTCACCATGAAGCATCAGCTGGTCGATAGCTGCGGCCCGGAAGGTATCCCCCGCCGCCAGTACAGGTTCGATACCCTCCTGTTGATGCAAGAGGGATGCCAGCTTGGCAATGCTGGTAGTCTTGCCCACACCGTTCACCCCGAGGACCAGCACCACGTTAAGTTTATCCGGTTCCAGAGCAAGCTCCCCTTCCAAAAGATAATCTTTCAGTATATTCCGCAGAAGGAGTACAAGTTCCTCCCGGTTTTTTACTCCCCTCTCCTTCCGCAGCTGGTCCACGGTCTCCATGGCCGCTGCTGCGCCGATATCGGCTTCCACCAGCAGATCTTCTATATCCTCAAAAGTCTCATCGTCTATCCGGTTTCCGGAAAAAATACTCTTGAGCCGCGCGCCTATTCCCCGCATCCTGTTTCTTTCCTCATAATTGTGTGTTTAGAACGTCTCCGCACCGGCGAGCCGGTAATCGATCAGGGACCGTACCATATGTACGAACAGCATGGAAGACCCGAAAAGACTACCATAAAACGCACCGTTGTACAAAAAGGAACGGTCGGAAAAACCGCTGTTATTGTAGAGGGCCGCCTGGTTCCAGTAATCCCTATAAAGGGAGTAACTGAAAATGGTCACCGGTAAAGAGAGAGTAAAAAGTCCCACCGCCGTATACAGGCGGTCACGCTTTGCCCGGAGCCGAAGCTCCGGATCATAGAATTGCCGTTCCAGAATAAAGTTGTTTTTCCCGGATTCAAGCTCCGAAACGGGGACAAGAACATCCTTGTAGCCCTTCAGCACAAGTCTGAGAGTCCCGTCCCGACCTGTTTCCGGAAGAAGCAGAGGCGTCGTTCCCGCCCACAGGGAAGAAAGATACACCTGAGCTCCATCGGGATCACTTGCGACCTCGATCTCCGGCACCGGAGATTCGGTCAGGCTGAATTCCAGGAAGTGTTCCTCCCCGGCTTCAAGGAGCACTGTTTCTTCCAGGGTTTCAGCAGCCTCCGCCTCGATACGCAGCCTGTGCGCACCCGGAGAAAGGATCAGATCATTCAGCCCCCCGACACCGCTGAGTTTGCCGTTCAGATAAATCCAGGCATCCCGACGGGTTGTAATGGAAAGGGAACTCCAGGGTCTTCCCAGAACCTTCTGTCTGAGGGCCCCCCGGGCCTGAAGAAGGGCATCCTCCAGGGTGGTGAATCCCGAGGCGGAAAAAAAGAACTCCTCCCAGCTGGCGTCTGCAAAGGTATAAGCTTCAAGGGAAAAGTAGACCAGTTCGCCGATGGATTCAATCCGACCGGATATCAGCATATCCAGCTTCTTTTCCCTGCAGTAGTGCGCCGGATCCACCGGACGCTCCAGGATCACCCCCGGAGCATTAAAGAGTTCTATTGGTTTATACTCTTCAATATCCCCGGGAAAAAGCTTTTTATCCGTTGATTCTGTGCCCTGCGCGTCCGGGCGGCTTTCAAGACTGCCGCTCTTTATCGCGTCAAAGGATCTATCCCCCCTGGTTTTTGCCGACTTCAGGGCGTTTTCTCTCAGGGTATCCGTCTCGATTCTCCTGATATAAGCAGACTTCTCTTCATCGTTGATATACCGGGTTTCCAGGCCAGCAAGGGTGTGCAGCATAAGGCGCGGAAGGGCCTGGGCAAGATAGGCGTGTTCCCGTGGCAGACCGAGGGCAGTAAAAGCGGTCAGGGCGACTCTGTACTCCTTCCGGGGATCTTCGGCGGCGCCTGTATACTGCGGAATCAGGAGGATGAGAATAAGCAGTACCGGGAACATCCCTCCGGACAGTGCTTTTTGTTTCATTTTTAACCGGGCAGCGCCTTTCTGACGGCGGAGACGATCCGCTCAGGTTTAAAGGGTTTGACAACAAAATCACGGGCCCCGTAGCGGATCGCCTTGAGTATGGTTGCCTCCTGCCCCAGGGCGGAACACATGATGATTCTGGCGGAAGGGTCGTCCCTTCGTATCCGCCTGAGGGCGGTCAGACCGTCCATCTCCGGCATGGTTATATCAAGCAGGACAACACCGGGGTCCAGACGGGAGTAGAGCTCCACTCCCTCGACACCGTTACAAGCCTCGCCGACTACAGGAATTCCTGCTGTATCGAGAATCTCCCGCAGAGCGCTTCGCATAAACTCCAGATCGTCGACGATGAGGACCCCGTTCATTCTTTCTTCTGTTTCCACATATGATTAAGATAGCTTTCTATGAAGGGGTCCAGATCTCCGTCCATTACGGCCTGGACATTCCCTGTTTCATGCTTCGTTCTGTGGTCCTTGACCATGTTATAGGGATGAAAAACATAGGAACGGATTTGATTGCCCCAGGAGATGTCTTTTTTTTCCTGGGCACTCTTCTCCTGTTCCGCCTCTTTCTCAGCTTTGTAGTATTCATACAGCCGGGATTTCAGCATTTTCATCGCCATGTCACGGTTCTTGTGCTGGCTCCGTTCGTTCTGGCACTGCACGACAATTCCGGTTGCCAGGTGGGTCATTCGCACCGCCGAATCGGTCTTGTTTACATGCTGACCACCGGCCCCCTGAGCGCGGTAGGTATCTACCCTGAGGTCTTCTGGCCTGATGTCAACTTCAATGTCGTCCTCGATAACCGGGGAAACATAGACCGAGGCAAAAGATGTATGCCTGCGGCTGGAAGAGTCGAAGGGAGAAATTCGGACCAGCCGGTGAATGCCGGTTTCGCACTTCAGGTAACCGTGGGCGTAATCTCCCTTTACCTGAAGGGTCACCGATTTTATCCCCCCTTCGGCCTCCTGCAGATCCAGAATCTCCGACTTGAATCCCCGCCGCTCTATCCAGCGGCTGTACATCCGGTAGAGCATGCTGACCCAATCGCAGGCTTCCGTACCGCCCGCCCCGGAGTGGATGGTCAAAAAGACAGGGTTCCGGTCGAACTCGTCGGAGAGCATGTCCATGAGCCGCAGCTGATGAAGCTCAGCGCTGAATTCATCAATTCCCGACTTCAGCTCAGCTTCAACGGAGGTATCCTCCTCCTCAAGTGCCAGGGTATACAGTTCCGAAAGGTCTTCGATCTTCTGCTTGAGATCCTTCCAGGGCTCGTAAGAGCGCTTCAGGGCGGTGATTTCGGACATGAGCTTCTCCGCCCTTTCCCGATCATTCCAGAAATCGGGTTCCGCCGTTACCGCCTCTTTTTCGCGAATCTGGTGTTCTATCCGTTCCGGGTCAAAGACCCCTCCAGATTTCGAGGATTTCGGCGTTCAGGGACTGTATTGCGTCGTCAAGTTCACTCAGCATGTGTAAGAATCTCCTTTTGAATTGTTATTCAAGTACGATACGCCGCCAGCGTTTTCCCTTTAACGTGGTAATGACCATGGTCTCTTCCATGGGGAACTGGTAAAAGCGGATGGAATCGAAAGAATCGCAGTTACGATCGATATCGCGCTTTAAACGCGCCAAGGTGTTTTCGGGAATTGACGCGGTCTCCCATACCCCTTCCTGAACCTTTTCGAACCCGTACCAGCCGAGCAGCTTGATTACTTCCTGAGCATGATCGTCATTGGCAAAATCACAGGCGACGGCAACAAACATCGGAGTAAGTGTACAGGGAAAAAGCCTTTCTGGGCAAGCAGATATAGCATGCGTAAAACGCTCAAGCAGGAAAGGACTATGGATTATCTCGGTGTTTTCCGATAATACTGGTAGGTATATGAAAGGTGTTCGGGTTCCCCTTACAATTACAGTTATGGCCCTCCTGATTTGCAGCCTGCCGCTGCACTCGCAGGCCGGTACCATCTTCTCCCCTTTTCCCTCAAGTCTGCGTGCGGCGGAAACAGGAGAAGGAATCCGCCTTACCTGGCGGGATTCGCCGGATGTTCTGGGAAGCTATCATATTTTCCGCCACAATGCCGAGATAGACGAGGAGAACTTCAGCGAGGCAGAAAAGATCGGCACCGTTCCTCCGGGAATTTCCACCTTTGTTGATTATCCCGACGACAGACAGGACTACTACTACGCTGTAATCCTGGAAGCCCCGGGCGGCGGACTTTTCGAACTTTTTATTCCCTTTCGGAATAAAACCATATACCCCGTATCGGCCCGACCTGCAGTGTCCGAAAAAGAACTCGCTGCATCAGTCACGGGCCTGTCAGCCGAAGTCCGGGGAGAAGGGATCCAGCTGCGTTTTGCAGCGGATAAAAAAGACCGCAGCCTTACAATCTACCGCCATACCAACCCCATTGCCAACGTGGACGAGCTCCTGGGGGCCAGCAGCATCGGTATGATCGAAAGCGATCAAAGCACCTATACGGATTATCCGATTCCGGGGATTCCCTACTATTACGGAGTTTTTGACACCAAACTGATCCAGACCGGCACTTTTGTTTTCCGTCCCGGTGAGAATATCAGCGTACGGCCGGTTAAAATAGGAGAGGAAGCACAGCGAACCGGTCTGGCGGCACCGGACACAAGCCTGCGCTCCCCGCCCCTTCCGAAGCTGATTCTCCAGCGCAGCGTGGTATCAGGAGACCAGCTGGCACCCTCTCTGAACCAGATAAGTCCGACCACGCGCCCCATGGGCCCAGCAACCAGGGCTGCTGTGGACAGGCTGCTTACGAGTCTGCCCGAGTTCCGGGAGGAACCGGCACAAGCCGAAATCCTGCCTGCCCATCTACATGGAAATTTCAATGGAGCCGCCTATACCCTTTCGCTTATTCTGAAGGAACGTTTTATACAAAGGGAATACGAGGAAACAGCGGCTTCTCTTGAAGAGTTCCTTTCCATCAGACGGGAAGATTCCGTTGATCGCGCCGCCCGCTTCTATCTTGGACAGGCCTACTATTTTATCGGAGATTACCGCAAGGCCCTGTTTCAGTTCCTGACGGCGGAACAGGATTACTACGCGGAATCCCAGCCCTGGATAGACAGAATATATCCACGCCTTGCGGCCTCCCCTTAACGAATATTTAGATAGTGTCCCGAACCGTGGGGATGAGCTGAAGCAAACTCCTTGTTCTGCTGGTATTTACCGGTAGATCAGTTAGAAAAAGGAGTTTCTATCATGTTTCATCCCCCCTTCTGTCCCAACAGGGAGTGCCGGAACCATCATCTATCCTCAAAAACTGATACCTGGTATGTAAAAAACGGCAGCTATTCCTCCCTCCTTTCCAACAAAATCCAACGGTTCCAGTGCCTTCACTGTGGGACAGGTTTCTCATCCCGGACCTTCAGCCTCGATATTTTTGTACAAAAAAAACTTCCCTATCGGCAGATATTCTCCCACCTCATTACCTCCTCAGGAATACGGGATATAGCCCGCCTTCTCAAGGTATCACCCAATACGATTAATAACCGTATCAGCCGTATGGCCAGACAGGCTCTCGCTGTACACACCTCCTTATCATCAGAGCTCTCTCTGAACGAGGACCTGGTTGCAGACGGCTTCGAGAGCTTTGTTTGCTCCCAGTACTTTCCCAATAACATCAACATCCTGGCAGGAAAAGAGTCCCAGTTCTGGTTTAGCTCAGACTATGCCCATTTGCGGAGAAAGGGACGTATGACTGCATATCAAAAAAAGAAAAACCGTGAGCTACAAGCCGGGTTCTTCGGACACAGACGAAGTATCTATCGTTCATTTAAAGATTTAGTACACCTTAGCCTGGAACTTCAAGAGAAGAGCAAGCACTCAGCAATAACACTCTTTACCGATGAACATCCCCAGTACGCAAGGGTGATGCACGATCTTTCAAGCAACGAAAAAAAACGCATTCGGCATCTGAAGATCAGCTCAGAACTCCCTCGAACAGTGCGGAACGATCTGTTCAGTGTTAACTATCTTGACCGGGAAATTCGCAAGGACAATTCTGATCACACCCGGGAAACCGTACAGTTTGCCCGGAATGTGTGCAACTGTATGGAACGGCTTGCAGTCTATCGGATGTATCATAATTACACTAAGCCATACCGAATAGGAAAGAGAGCGGACAGTGCCATAACCCATGCTGAACGGGCCGGTATTCCGTCTCGTTGCATTGCAGCGGAGATGAGGACAGTATTTACCCAGCGACGCTTTTTCTCAAGGACTGGGTGGCTCTCGATCAGTGACAGGTTGATCTGGCTTAAGGAGATCAGCACTCCCTTAAAGCAGAGGGCGGAATACCTTCCGGCTTACGCATGGGCATAAAATATCCTCACGGTTCGGGACAGTAGCTACATTTTATCCAGCTTTACCTGAACCTCCGCAGTCCAGGGGATATCTCCATCCGTAAGTATCTTCCAGCTCAAGACCAGCATATGCTGTTGATACTCTTCCACAATTCCGCCCTCCGTGAGGTAGGGAATATTCATGGGAAGGCTGTACCAGGTAAAGGGAGTCCGACTGCTCAGGCTTATTCGACTGTTGATGCCCCGGTCTTCCAGCAACAGCGTCATTCCATCGGAGGCATCATCATTTACCTGGATACGGAGGTTCTCCGGGGAACTGAAGGCAAAATTCAATTCAGTGTTAAAATTGAACTCCCTGCCGTTGGGTACACCGGCGGATAAGCTGTAGCCGACCAGGAAGATGTTCTTTTTGAAGCTGTACTGCTTATTGAGTACAACGGGCAGATCACCCTCTGCCGTCTTCAAGCTGCCTTCAACTTTCAGCCGGACCTCCCGGGTTTCCCGGTGAAAAGCCTCCTGATCAAAAACCTTTGTACTGAGATCGGAGATATCCGGGACAAGCCCCTGCTTCAGATCCTCCTCGGTCAGTGGCCTGTCACTTATGTGATCCAGAAAGGAGTACCTGGGAACGCTGTCGGTGGGCAGCTCATCGTTAAGATACAGCTCTTCGTGACGGGCCATGGTGGCACAGTAGTTCCAGGAGGCGGGAAAATAGTCCAGCTCGATGAGCCCTCCCCCGAAGCGGTGGACATAGGCGTTGATATTCGTTCCCCGGTACAGGTATTCCTGGTTGCCGTCCATATCAAAATCGGTGGTAAATATCGAGGGCTTGAAGATACCCCGTTCCTTGGTAACCTTTTCCGATTCCAGGAGGGAGTAGTAGGCAGCCTGCCGAAAAGCCCGACGATAGATTCCTCCATCCCTTCCATGCCAGTAGGCGGAGTGACACTGAGCCTTCCAAAGCTCCTCCCGGGCAGTTTTTTTCCGCGAGCGGTCGCCACGGATCTGGTTTACCAGCAGGCTGGTATACATCATCTTGCTGTAGAGGGCATTTCCTTCGGGGTAGCGGGTAAGAAAATGGCGGTAGGACCCGGCGGGCAGAACCGAGGCGTCCAGATCCTCCTGCTCATCCCCTGCGGGTCGGCGCTCGATCCAGCGCATCATGCTCTGAAAGGTGACGCTGGAAAAGTAGCGTTTACCGAGGTTCTCCAGATTCCGGGTACACCGTACCGGCCGAAAAGTGGAGATTTCAGTACTGCGCTCTTCCAGAAGCCTGAAAAACTCGTCGTACCAGTCCTGTAGCCCCATTGGATTCAGATAAAGACAGATAACCTCGGTACCGGTATTGCGATAGATAAGGGAGAGCTCATCGATAAAGGTACCCGGGTCTATCGTGCCTATACGACCGGAAAGCCCGGTGGAAACGGGATAGACAATCAGATTCTTTCCCAGGTCCTCGGTATAACAGGGCATGTAGAGCTCTTTTCCCCGGCACCCGGCGTTGGCAAAATAACTGTCCGGCAGCAGGATATAGTCGAAACCCGCGCTTTTAAGCGTACTTGCCAGGGATGGTTCCCATACGTCTCCGGGGAGAACCCCTCCCCTGGGACGCCGGCCGAAGCGTTTTCGTATAAAAGTAGTCAGGTATTCGATCTGCCCCAGACGGTCCGGGCTTGGGATCAGCGGGAGAAATGCTTCGTAATGGACACCTCCCAACAGCTCGATCTGCTTTCGCTTGGACATGTCGTTCAAAAGCATTATGAACTCTGGGTGCCGCTCTTCAAGCCACTCCAGGAGGTTCCCTGAGAAGTAATTCCAGAGATACACTCCCGGATGGTTGTAGAGGAGGGTCATGAAGGGTTTCAGAACCTTCTGATAATTCTCTTCAAACTCCTCCTCCGACGTTCCGACAGGAAGACTGTTTCGTATTCCAAGCACCAACTTTTGAATCGGCATTACAGAAATAGTTATTCCTTTTTTTATTTTTTATCCGCGGCTATAATGCACTTAGGAGGGCATGCCTTGGCAGCTTCCTCACGCTCACCCTTGTGGGAGTAGTCAATTGTAGCCAGGAAATTCTCCACCTGAAATCCCCCTTCAGGCGACTTCTTCTCGCATAGCTTACACCCGATACACCCGACTGTACAGTATTTCTTTGTAACTCCCCCCTTGTCGGTGGAATTACAGGCGACAATCCTGTCTGCCGAATAGGGAATCATGCGGATAACATTGGTGGGACATATATCGACGCATTTGCCGCAGGAGATGCAAATATCCTTGTCCACCCATACACAGTTATCATCGTCATAGGAGATCGCGTCCACAGGGCAGATCTTAATACAGCTGCCGAGTCCCAGACAGCCATAGGGGCATACCTTGTCTCCGCCGAAGAGAATATGGGCGCTGACACAGTCTTCCACACCCTTATAGTCAAACTTGTATACCGACCGCTCCCGGTTACCCCGGCAGTGTACCTGAGCCACCATCTTTTCCTTGCTAAGGTCCACCTCTTTGCCGAGGATCCTGCCAAGAGCAACCATTACTTCCTGACCTCCGGGAGAACAGAGGCTGATTTCGGCATCCTGCTTGACCATTCCTTCCGCGTAGGCGGCGCAACCGGCGAAACCGCAGGCACCACAGTTAATTCCGGGAAGCACCGCTTCTACCTCTTCGATCCGCCGGTCCTTTTCCACGGCCAATACCCTTGACGCTATGGCGAGCCCTGAGCCGAAAAGCAGACCGAGAACTCCGACAACACCTAATGCATACAGTGCAGAAATAATACTCATGCTAACTTCCTATAGTCCGGGGAACAGGTTATTCAGGAGGGTCTTATCGAAGGCCATGAAAGCCATTGCCATCAGTCCGCCGGTAATAAAGGCGATGGATACCCCCTGAAAGGGTTTGGGGATCCATTCTGTGTCCAGCTTTTCACGGATTGTGGACATCAGTACGATGGCAAGAAGAAAGCCTACCCCTGCGGAAAAACCGGCAATAAAGCTTTCCAGGGCATTATAGTTGTTCTGGACCGCGATAACCGCCATACCCATTACAGCACAGTTGGTGGTTATCAGGGGAAGATAGATTCCCAGAGCCTTGTAGAGGGCTGGAGAGACCTTCTGGATTACCATCTCCACCAGCTGCACCAGAGAAGCGATCACCAGGATAAAGGAGATGGTCCTCAGAAAGGTAAGATCCAGGGGAACCAGAATCCAGTGATAGATTATCCAGGTTGCCAGAGTGGCGATGGACATGACAAAGATAACCGCAAAGCCCATTCCGACGGCGGATTCTACGTTTTTCGAGACACCGATAAAGGGACATATACCCAGAAACTGGGTCAGAATGAAGTTGTTGATAAAAACAAAGGTTATAAATATTCCAATGTAGATCATGGCCTATTCCGCTAAAGCGGCCTCCTTTACACCTTTTTCGTTCTTCGGCGCGTCCTTCTTCTTAGCCTCGTAGTAGTTAAGAAGGGCTTTCAGATAGCCGATTACCAGCAGGGCCCCGGCGGCGAGGGTCATGATTCTGGCGGGAGACTGGTAAATCAGGGGAATCCTGATGATCCCGTCGAATCCCAGGGGTGCAATGGGAAAAATGGTGACCGTCCCGTTACCGAAGAACTCACGCACCAGGGAGATTGCCGAAAGGCCAAGGGTAAATCCAAGCCCCATCCCCAGGGCATCCAGGACTGAAGGCAGCAGCCTGTTCTTGCTGGCGAAGGCCTCCGCACGGCCGAGAATGATACAGTTGACAACGATAAGGGGAACAAAAACCCCGAGACTGTTGTACAGGTCCGGAGCGTAAGCCTGCATGACCATCTCCACGATGGTAACAAAGGATGCGATTATTACGATGTAGGCCGGGATGCGGACCTTCTCGGGGATAAAGCCTTTAAGAAGGGAGACGAAGATGTTTGACCCGACGAGCACAAAGAGAGTGCCCGCTCCCATACCCAGGGCGTTTATGACTTTTGTGGAAACTCCGAGGGCGGGGCAAAGTCCGAGAAGGACTACAAATATGGGATTCTCCTTGAAGAGTCCCTTGGTAAACTCGCGTATCATTCTGTTCCTCCCAGTTCAGCGGCGAAATCACTGCCTGTATTGAGGGCCCTGCCAATGCCGCTGAAGGTTATGGTTGCACCGGAGATGGCGTCCGCCTGGTCCTGAGGAAGCTGACTCTTGCGGTACGGCACATCTTTTTCGCCTCCGGTTCCTTTGAACATGCGCATATATTCAGGTTTCTCCGCCTCTTTTCCCAGCCCGGGGGTCTCCTGGTTGTCCATAAGAACAGCGGAGTGCACCGTGCCGTCCTTGAGATAGCTGGCAATCATGTTCAGGTCACCACCGTAGCCGGAGCCAACCAGGCGCAGAACATAACCCACCTTCTCGCCGGAGGCGCTGCTTACCGGATAATACCCGCGGACAACGCCGCTTTCAGCGACAGCTTCGTATTCCCCTGCGGATCCTTCGGGAACAACAGCCGCCAGGGCTGCCTGCAAACGGGCGAGTCTGAGTTCCTCGATGCGCGGGGCGGTTACGGCGTTGACAAGCCCCAGGCTGAAGGCGGCAACTGCGCAGATCAGGGCGAGCTTACCGCCGATTACAGTAATAGTCTTCATTTGGCGGCCTCCTCGCGGATTTCACCGAAGAGTTTCGGCTGTGTATAGCGGTTAATCATGGGAACAGAGATGTTCATAAGGATAATCGCCAGGGATACCCCTTCGGGGAAGGAGCCGAAAATGCGGATAAGGAAGGTCAGAAAACCGATACCCGCGCCATAGATCAGCATGCCCTTCTTTGTCAGGGGCGAAGAGACCATGTCGGTGGCCATAAAGAGAAGCCCCAACATGAATCCGCCGGAAAGGATGTGAAACAGTACGTCTCCGGCAAACAGGCCGGCACCGAAGGGAAGCCCCGCAAAAAGAAAGATAAGCAGGACAAAACTTGCCGCATAGGAGGCGACAATTTCCCAGTTGACGATTTTAACCAGCATCAGGTAGATCCCGCCGATAAGGAGCAGCAAAGCCGAGGCCTCGCCGATACAGCCGGGAATATTCCCGAGAAACAGGTCAAAATAACCGTTTTCAAGACCGGGAAAGATACCCTGAAAAGAGGCCGTCAGGTTCATATCCATGTCGCTCACCGGAAACCCGAGATCCCGCAGCAGAGCCATGGGACCTGAGACAGGCTCGGTCAGCTCCAGGAGGCCTGTCTTTATGCTGCTTAAGGGAGTCGACATGGTCACCGCATCCAGGTTCAGGGCCCTGGGTACCGGCCAGGTAGTCATGTCGCCTGTCCAGGAGAAAAAGACGAAAACCCGCCCTGCCAGGGCCGGATTCATCCAGTTGCGACCCAGGCCGCCGAAGGTCCACTTGACCACCAGGATGGCAAAGGCCGAAGCGATGACCGGGATATAGAGCGGAATGGTCCCGGGCATGTTCATCCCCACCAGAAGCCCGGTAAGGAAGGCGCTGCCGTCGTTCAGGGTAAAGCGACCGCTTGCGCGTCCGGCGAGATATTCAAAAAGCAGTGAACTTGCAATGGAGACCAGCAGTACAGTCAGGCTCGAAAGCCCGAACTGGTATACCCCCCACAGTGCCGCCGGAGCAAGGGCGGCGGAAACACGCCACATGATCGATGCGGTGGTGTCCCGGTGATGAATGTGGGGCGATGACGTGATTATAAGGGAATCGGTATTCATCCTAACCTCATATTTATATTGAGTTTATGCATCAACCGGGGGCCTCATGCCCTGGCCGCCGCATCCTTGCGCGCTTTGCGTCGCCGCAGCTCGTATTTACCGCCCTTCATACCCTGAACGAGGGGTATATGAGCAGGACAGGAAAAGCCGCAGCAGCCGCACTCCTTACAGTCCAGAAGACCAATGGCCATCGCCTCTTCATACTCCTGGTGGTCCAGAAACTTGAAGAGCCGGCTGGGATTCAGTCCCATAGGGCAGGCGGCAACACAGCGGCCGCAGGAGATACAGGCGGTCTGCCTGCTGCGGCGAAGTTCCTTTTCCGTCAGGGCCAGGATGCCCGAGGTACCCTTGGTTACCGGGGTTTCGGGATCAAAGAAGGCAAAACCCATCATGGGTCCGCCGGCTACAAGCTTGACCGTTCCGTCCAGGCTTCCTCCGGCCTCTTCGATCAGCATCCTTACCGGAGTGCCCACTCTGGCTTTCAGGTTGACCGGCTTTTTGATACCGCCGCCGGATACGGTGACGACTCTTTCGTAGAGGGCCTTTTTACAGGCCACCGCTTCGTAGACGGCGTTTACCGTTCCAACGTTGGCAACCACGGCCCCGACCTCGATGGGAAGGGCTCCGGAGGGGACCTCCCTGTTGATTGTCGCCTTCAGCAGCTGCTTTTCATCCCCCTGGGGGTATTTTACCTTCAAGGGGAACACCCTGACCGGAAAGTCGGCTTTTGCAGCGAATTCCTGCATGCGCGCTATGGCATCCGGCTTGTTCTTCTCAATACCGATTCGAACTTCCTTCGGTTCCAGTACGGAATAGAGGATTTTCATGCCCTTGAAAAGCTCTTCCGTCTTTTCCAGCATCAGTCGATGGTCCGAGGTAAGGTAGGGTTCGCACTCCGTTCCGTTGATTACCAGGTACTCGGCGCTGTAACCCTTGGGAAGGGAAAACTTAACGTGAGCCGGGAAGGTCGCTCCACCCATTCCGACGATGCCGTAGTCCGCAATGGCCTTGAGGATGTCTTCTTTACCCATGGACTTCCAAGCGTCGGTCTCGGGGAAATCCGGCGGAGCTGAACCGTCGGAAGCTATTACTACAGCTTTGGATCTCCCGCCGTGGGGAAGAAAAACCTCGGTAAATTCCTTAACCTCCCCCGCGCAGGGGCTGTGTATGTTCGCGGAGATAAACCCGCTGGATTTTGCCAGCAAATCGCCGAAGGCCACGGTATTCCCCGCTTCAACCACCGGCTCAGCGGGGCTTCCCAGGTGCTGGGACAAGGGAACAACGAAGAGCTCGGGGACCGGAGCGTCCTGAATCGGGACTCCCTCGCTGTAATGCTTGTTATCCGGAGGATGTATACCCCCCTTGGTAAATGTAAAAGAGGCCGTATTTTCGCTTATTGTTTTCATGCAGTTTGGCTCATTCTCCTTGATTCGAATCTTCTAATGCTGCCGACGATTAATTGCCTTCTTCCCCTTGTGCTTTGAAACAGACGTAAGGCTGCAAAGGAGAACAGGAGTCCGAAGCCCGTATAGACGCCGTAGACAGGAGTTCGGCCGAAGGTAATCGTAGTGCGCAGAATACCTTTCGGTATGCCTTCGTGAATGAAAAAATCTATTATTCGATCGGTATCGTTATTGATTATATCTGTATACCAAGTATATGTAAACCGCCATACAGTATTTCTTTCCGAGAGGATCCTTCCATCCGCTCGCCGGTAGTTCTCTATGGAGAGCTCGCTGTTCAATTTCGGAAGAGAAAAATCCGGACGGTACAGGTAATTCTCCTGGAAATAACGGTGAGTCAGGTAGAGGGGCAGCGACGGGGCGCCCTGCTTCTGCCCCATCTCGGATAAAATCTCAAGACTCCTGTCCAGGTCCTTAGCCGGAAGGGCAAGTTCTACAGGAACGGGTAGTTTGAGGTCCGTCTCTTCAAGGCCCGCAGGAAGCAAAAGCACTGTCAGCATGCCGCAGGCCGCAGCAACAGCCTGAAAGGACATTCTCGCACCCCCCTCCCGACGATAGCCCAGAGAGACCGGCACAAAGAGGGGGTGTAGAAGCTGCTGCTGCCGATACTCCTCCATCATCAACCGGAAGCGCAGCAAAGCCAGACCTGCCAGGGCAGCAGAAAAGGGAAAACGCAGGAAATCAACAAAAGAGACAAAAGCCCCGTACATTGCCATTCCTGCAAAGAGTCCCAGCGCGAGCAGAACTGCTTCGTACCGGGAAGACGATTCCAGGACTGCCTCCTTATCGTGATACCGACACAACAGAAAAGGAAGAACCTGTGCCATCAGACGGGGTATGACAAAGAGGGCCATGAGTGCCAGAAAGACGGCGTCTCTTCCGGAAAATATGATACCGATGCCCCAGGGCAGCAGCATGAGGGCAGAAAGCAGACGATGAGAAGGCTGCAGAAGGAGTACCGGAACAGCGACAAAAAGGAAGATCAGCACAAGAGGAATATTCGAAGGTCGGCTTGTATCGACGATTAAGGCCGCTTCAGGGCCAATTCCCTTTTCCCGGAGCAAACGCTCCATTGCACCGGGGGAGACACTACGGGGAAAATACAGTACGTCTGCGTCCTCTCCCTGCCAGTGCGCATGGAACAGGAAAGGCAGGACGCGAATAAAGGGATCTATCCGCGGGTCCCGGGAAGAAAACCGTGTCTCCACCTGGTCCAGGGGAATTCTCAGCATTGAAGAAAAACCATTAATGTTCACCAGAAGGGTACGGGGAGAGAGGAGCTCCAGCTCCGGGGTAAGCTGTTCCTCCACCTCGGCTCCGTCCCGGGCTACAAGAGTATACCAGTGGGGCCAGATTTTCAGGGGCTCCTCGGCGGGTTTTCCCGCGGCCAGCATGATGCAGACAGCCAGATAGAGGAGAACAAATAATCCCGCACGAAAAACCAGCTTCATGGGAAGCACCGTCCCTTACAGCCTGCAGAACGCGACAGCGATAAAGAAGCCGAGAAGAGCCCCGATAAAAACCTCCGCCGGGGTATGTCCGTGGACCTCCTTTACCGGATGAAAGGGGATTCTATAACGTTTCTGCAGTTCAACCCCCAGGTCATTCAGAGCCCTGGCCTGCAGCCCCGCCGAACGACGCACCCCAAGAGCATCACGGATAACCAGCATGGAAAAAAAGAGCATGGAGATAAATATGGGGGAATCAATTCCCTCGACGAATCCGAGGGAGGTGGTCAGGGCAGTAGTCGCCGAGGAGTGACTCGAGGGCATTCCCCCGGTCCGCCACAGAAGGGTGTAGATTACATCCCGGGATTTGAGGGAACGGGGTTTGAACAATTCGACGGCGGCCTTGACGAACTGAGCCATAAACCAGCCGAAGATCGCCGATAAAAAAACTGGATGACTGAGAAAGCGATACACTTAACTTACCCCGCAGGCGATCATGCTGAAGGTATTTTCCCCGCCTCCCCGCCATTTGTCAAGGCAGGGCGAAAAGAGTATAGTTTGGTTGTGAAACGCATATTCAACCACATCCAGTTCCTCCTTAAAGGGGTTAAGGTTTTTGCTCTGGTAGGACGCAGCGGTACCGGAAAAAGCTTCAGGGCCAAACTGGTGGCCCAGAAGTACGGCATTGAGCTGATAATCGACGACGGACTCCTGATCCATGACCAGAAGATTGTCGCCGGAAAATCGGCAAAAAAAGAAAAGGCCTACCTGGGGGCAATAAAAACAGCCCTGTTTGACGACCATGAACACCGGGCCGAGGTCCTGTCTGCCCTGCACGGTACAAAGTTCAAACGAATACTCCTTATCGGCACCAGCGAACGGATGGTGGAGAAGATATGTAAACGACTGCGTCTGCCGTCAATCTCCAAAATGATCAAGATAGAGGACATAGCTACCACCGACGAGATTGAAACTGCCATCCGCTCCCGAAAAATAGAAGGAAAGCATATAATACCCGTCCCTTCAGTGGAGATAGCCCGGAACTACTCCCACATCGTCTATGATTCGGTCAAGATATTCCTGAAAAACAAGCTCCCCTTTCTTACCTCCAGCAGGCAGCAGGTCTTTGAAAAGACCGTGGTACGGCCGGAATTCTCAAAACGGGGACGGGTCTCCATCTCCAAGGCCGCCCTTACCCAGATGGTGCTCCACTGCGCAGAAGAGTACGATTCCACCATCACCCTGAAAAAGGTCCATGCCCGCATCGACTCCCACGGTTATATACTGACCCTGCACATCCACGTTCCCTATGGAGTGCAGCTCTCCGGAAATCTTCACGGCTTTCAGGAGTACCTTATCGACAACCTGGAACGCTACGCCGGAATCATGATCCAGAAGGTCAATGTGATCATCGAGGACTTCAGCTCCCGGGACGCAAGGAGAATTTGAGATTATAGGGGTGCCTGTCGATAGATAATATGGGAAGTAACAGGAAGGAGGGATTAGGACAGATGAAGCGGGTCATACACAGCGAAGTCGTGAAAACGGCTCTGATGATAACTTTGCTGCTGACAGCAGGATCTCTGCTCGCCCAGGCCCCGGAGTTTTCCCAGGCCAGGAGCGATTACTACCGGGTATATTACACCGGTGCGGCATCCAGAGCCCAGGATATTGCACGACAGCTGAACGCCTACGGGGAGCTCTTCGAAGAGTATCTCCATTTTGAACGTACAGGACTAAAGGAAAAGCTGAAAGTGAGAATATTCTCCGACCGGGAGAGCTATACCGGCTATCTTGAGGATATCATCGGCGAACCCAGGGACTCCTTCGTGTATCTTCAGTACAGTGATCCTGGACTGAATGAGCTTGTGGGCTACGAAACGGAGACCGGTTTCGAAAGATCACTGGTTCATCATTCCTTTATTCAATACCTGAAGAGTTTTGTTCCCCACCCTCCTCTCTGGCTCCAGAAGGGAATGGCCATCTACCTTGAGAACTCCCGTTACATACCCGAACAGGATCGAGCAGAATACCGGGAAAACCTGGCATGGCTCAGGAGCCTGAAGACCTATATCGCCCTGGAGGGCGAAGTAATACCCGTCTCGATTCTGCTTACCATGGACGTTGCGGCTGCCAACAGCCGAATAGAAAGCTTCTATGCCCAGAGCTGGGGGCTCATTCATTTCTTGCTGAACAGCGATAATAAAGAGTATAACCGCATCATCTGGGACACTCTATCCTCCCTCAGAAAGGATGCAAGCCGTCAGGAGAACGAGACCATCGTTATCGAAAAGGGCTTCGGCTGGGTGAACAAAGACCGTTTTCTGGATGACTTCGAGGAGTACGTCCGAAACATCAGGACCTTTCCGGAGCTGGTTCAGGAAGGAATCATCGCCTACAATCGCCAGGACTTTGAAACAGCGGAAGAGCTGTTCAACCGTTCCCTGGAGCTCAAACAGGACCACTACATTCCCTATTACTACCTGGGACTCATTCAGTACGCCCGGCAGGATTACAGCGCTTCCGACAAATACTACCAACTCGCCATGGACAGGGGCGGGGCGCCGGGGCTTATTTACTACGCCAGAGGGATTACCGCCTACTCAGCCCGCAGGGACGAAGAGGCCAAACAGCTGTTGAGTTATGTACTTGAAGAAGACCCGGAGGGCTACGGCGCAAAAGCCCAGGAACTCTTAACCAGACTGGAAACGGATAAGCCTGAAGAAGCAGCTTCCGAAAGTGAAAAAGCGCTTCAGGACCCGGAGGAGCCCGATGATCCCGAAGCTGAAGACCCAGAACCCGATGCAGGAGCCTGAACAGACTCCTCCTGTAATCTGGTCCCCTCTTCGGAGGGGGCCTTTTTTGTGCGTCTCCGCCTACGCCGCTTCTTTTTTTTCTTCTTTTCCTTGACGATTCCACGTTCATCAAAAAGCAGCTTGACGGCATTCTCAACATCCAGATTCGGAGGAGTCAAGGGCGACAGAAGCCCCTTGAACCCGCGGAAGGCCGTTTTGAACAACTGATCATACACCTCGTCTCCGGGCAGACGCAGGTACGGTCCAAAGACCCGCTGAATAACCTCTCCTCTGCTTAAATCCTTTTCGGTCCCATTGATTTTCTTATCCAGTTCTTCAAGGATAGTAAGAAACTCCCTGAAACCCTTTTTACCACCGTTTCCGCAGACCTCCTCCATAAGAGAAGGAATCATGAACGGAAGAAGTCCATACTGCTCCGCCATCCTGATAACCGCCGCGGAGGATCCCCCTTCCAGGATTTTAAAGACCTCTTCGGTAATCCGGGAACTGGATATGTTTACCAGCTCTCCGGCGTTTTTCCTGATAGCTTTTCTTAAGCCGAAGGGAATGGAAAACTGCCCGGCAGCAGCATACTTGACCGCACGGATCATACGGACCGGATCGTCCAGAAAAGTCGTCTCCAGGGGCAGAAGGGAACGCATGCGCCTGCTGCGTACATCCTTCATGGCGGAGACAAAATCGTAGACGTACTCTTTTTTAGGATCGTAATAGAGGGCGTTAATGGAAAAGTCCCGGCGCTCCACATCCTCTTCGAGGGTGCCGAAGTCGTTATTGTCCGCACCGGGTTCGTTGGAACGGAAAGTGGAAACCTCGATAATCTTTCCGTCCTTGAAATGGACATGCACCAGCCGAAAACGGCGGCCGATTATACGGGAGTTCCAGAAAAGTCTGCGTACCCGTTTCGGCTGGGCGTCGGTGGTAATATCAAAATCCTTGGGGGTTTTTCCGATCAGAAGATCCCGAACCGCCCCGCCGACTATATAGGCATGATACCCCTCCCGCTGAAGACGATCGGTTATAATGAGGGCCTCTTTATCTATCTTGTGTCGTGAAATTCCGTGTTCATCTACTGTGTAAATGCGGGCGCGTTCATAGCGCTTTCCTGCTTTGTCAATACCGTACCGGATCAGCAATGGTGTACCTGCTTACGAAAATGCATTGTTGATTTTTGCTTACAACTCTTAGATATAACGTGTTTTTTATGTAATTTCAAGCACTGTTTGAACGCTTGAAAATGAATGCCCAGTAGTTCATAGTAGAAGCAGCACTATACTTCTTCAAGCGAGGTACTCCAATGGCGTCCATAATCCAACCCCGGGTTCTGAAGGGTTTCCGCGATTTTCTGCCGGAAACAGAAATTCAGCGCCGGGGTATTGTAAAGATACTTGAGGAGCAGTTCCGTCTTTTCGGCTTTGTTCCCATCGATACTCCCGTACTGGAATACACCGAGGTTCTATTAGGCAAGGGAGGAGGAGAAACGGACAAGCAGGTCTACCGCTTTGAAGACCACGGCGGACGGGATGTGGCCATGCGTTTCGACCTTACCGTTCCCTTTGCCCGATTTATGGCCGCCCACGTCAACGAACTCTACCTGCCCTTCAAACGCTACCACATGGCCAAGGTCTTCCGGGGAGAGAATACCCAGCGGGGGCGCTACCGGGAGTTCATGCAGTGCGACTTTGACATCGTCGGAACGGATACAGCCTCGGCAGATTTTGAGATTCTGACCATGATGCACGACTCCTTCCGCGCCCTGGGGGTATCGGGGGTCACGATCCGGCTCTCCCACCGGGGCATATTCAACCGCTTTCTTGCCCACCGGGGCATTGCGAAGGATTCGGCGGAGATTCTCAGGACCGTTGACAAACTCTCCAAGATCGGCGCCGACGCGGTGCTGGAACTCCTGCAGGAGATCTCTGGAAAGGAGAATGCTCGGGCGGTACTGGATTTTATCGGTGCGGAGGGGGATTTTTCGGAGGTTCTGGAAAAGATGGAGGGCCTTGCGGGCGGCGAAGACGAGGACACCCGCCGCCTGAAGGAACTACGGAAGGCAATGGAAAGATGCGGAATCCAGGAGAGCTTTGTGCTCGACCCCTCCATAACCCGGGGCCTGGATTACTATACCGGGGTGGTCTTTGAGACTTTTCTGGATGAGCTTCCCCAGATCGGCTCGGTCTGCTCCGGCGGGCGCTACAACAACCTGGCATCCCTCTACACAAAGCAGGAACTGCCCGGAGTGGGAGCCTCCATCGGACTGGACCGGCTGATGGCCGCCCTGGAGGAGATCGGAACCTCCGGACGGAACGAGGCCCCGGTGGAAGCCATGGTGCTCTGTATGGATGAAGAGGGTACCGGCGACTTTCACGCCTTTGCCCGTACACTGCGTGCCGCAGGCATCCGCGCCGAGGTGTATCCCGATGCCCGCAAGCTGGGGGCCCAGTTCGGTTTCGCCGAAAAGAAAGGAGCTCTGGCGGCGGTGCTTCTGGGAGAGGAAGAGAGAAAAGCAGGAACGGTTACGGTAAAGGACCTGTCCGCCAGGAAAAACCATGGGGGTCTTTCGTTGGAGGAAGCCCTTAGCCTGGTCATAGAACTGACAAAAAAGGAACGGAACTGATTTGCGAATACGCCCGGAAAACCTGCCGGTTTACCAGCAGAAAGAGAAAATCCTGGACGCCCTCAAGGAGAACCAGGTAATCATCGTAGAGAGCCCCACGGGATCGGGAAAGACGACCCAACTGCCACTGATCCTCCATCGGGCGGGATACTCCAACGGAGGAACAATCGGGGTAACCCAGCCGCGGCGCATCGCGGCCCTGTCGGTGAGCGACTACATTGCCAAGCAGATTGGATCGGAGATTCCCGGCGAGGTGGGCTACAAGATGCGCTTTGACGATCAGACGCTGCCGGAGACCCGCATAAAAATCATGACCGACGGTATTCTGCTTCAGGAGATGAAGGCAGACCGTTACTTGAGCCGCTACTCGGCGATTATCGTCGACGAGGCCCACGAACGGAGCCTGAACATCGACTTTATCCTGGGCCTCCTCAAACAGGTGCTGGAAGCGAGAAAGGATTTCAAGGTTGTAGTCTCCTCGGCAACCATAAACCCGGTGGTCTTTTCCGAATATTTCAGTGGAGCCCCGATAATTCATATCGACACCCGGATCTATCCCATCAAGGAGATCTATGAACCTTTGCCGGAACGCTCCTCTGAAGAGACCCTGGTTCAAACCATTGTGGATATTGTCCGCAAGAAGATCCAGCAGAAGAGTCCGGGGGACGTGCTGATCTTTCTGCAGGGGGAGCGAAACATCAAGGAGTGCGTCAACGCCCTGGAGAGCTCCGCTTTTTCCCAGAAACTGAAAGTACTGCCCCTCTACGGGCGCCTGAGCAAGGAGGAGCAGGAGCGGGTGTTCGACGAGACCCCGGAAGGAAAGTACAAGGTCGTGGTCGCGACGAATATCGCCGAAACCAGCGTAACCATCGACGGGATAACCACGGTAATCGATTCGGGGCTTGCCAAGATCAACTACTACAATCCAAAGACCTTTACATCCTCCCTGGTAGAAAACCCGATTTCCCAGGCCTCCTGCAACCAGCGAAAAGGACGGGCCGGACGAACCCAGCCCGGAACCTGCTTCCGCCTCTACTCAAAAAAGGACTTCCGGGAGCGTCCCCTTTTTACCCTGGAGGAGATATACCGCACCGACCTCTCCGAGGTAGTCTTACGAATGGCAGAACTGGGGATAACTGATTTCGAGGAGTTCGATTTTATCTCCTCCCCGGGAATCCAGGGAATCCGTTCCGCCGTGGAGACCCTCTACACCCTGGAGGCCCTGGACGGCGAGCGTCATCTTTCCCGGGTGGGAGAAATGATGGTCCAGTTTCCCCTGCTCCCCCGGCACTCCCGGATGATCGTCGAAGGAATCATGCGCCACCCCGATGTCCTGGAGGAGATACTGATCGCCGCGGCCTTTCTCTCCGCCAACACCCCCTTCCTGCTGCCCCAGGGAGAAGAAATGGAAGCCCGCAGGGCGCATCATCAGTTCGCCGACGCTGCGGGAGACTTTGTATCCTACCTGAAGCTCTTCCGGGCCTTTACAGCCTCAAAGAACAGGAAACGCTTCTGTGAACGCCACTACCTGGACGAGCGGATCGTCCACGAGATCGTCAATATCCAGCAGCAGCTCTCCCAGATCGTCAGCGACATGGGCGTCCCCATCTCCTCCGGCGGCAGCATGGAGGACTACCTCTGCGCAGTTTCCACCGGGCTTATCCAGTTTGTCTGCGCCCGCTCCGGCCGGGGGGTCTACCACAGCCTGACGGCGGAGCAGATCCAGATTCATCCCGGATCGGTGATGTTCCGGGAGAATCCCCAATACATCGTCGCCGGAGAAATCGTCAAAACCTCCCGGACCTTTGCCCGCTCCGTCTCTCCCCTGAAGAAGGAGTGGCTCGCCCGGATATCTCCCCTCCTGGCCAGGGGACTTGCCCCGGGAAAGGGCGGCAAGGAGGAACGGAGCACCCGGGAAAAACAGCGGGACACCACATGGGAGGTCCAGATTGCCGGGCTTACCTTCATGCTGAAGCAGGCCAAGGGAAAAAAGAAACTGGCCCTCCTCCCCTACCAGGACCTGAAAAAAGCCATAAAGCGCAACCGGGGAGACCTTTCCGGCAGCAACCTGGGGAATCTGCGGGGAGTAGTCGTCTATGAAGGCCGGGAGTTTTTGAACGGAGAGAAACTGCGCAAGATCGTCCGCTGGATGAAGCACATAGAGCTTCCCCAGATGCTGACCAGCGACTGGCCCCGGGGAAAAACCTTCAACTCTTATCAGGGAATGGACGAACTGGCGGGAATCCTCGAGAAGCTCCTTCTTCTGGCGCCATCAAAAAAGAGCAGCTCAGTCCTCGGCTTCCTGGCCCTCTATACAAACGGCGAAGGAAACTACTGGCTCAAGCCCGCCAAACGCTTCAGCACAGCCGTGGAGATGAGCCTTGCAAGCCTGGAGGTACTCATAGACGAGCTTGATCCCGGGACCAACAAGAAGTACGCCAAGACGGTGAATGACCGTTACCGCTTTTTATCCAGGCTCTACGAGGAGTGAGACAGCTTTCTGGTCCTTAGTGTTCAGGTCTCTAAAAGGTCAACCGTCGGAAAAAGGGGCAAGCACTTGTTTCAGTAGCTCCTCGGAAAGAGGGGTAAGAAAGGTATCGCCCCTGCGGCGCTGAAGGACAAAATTGACTTCTCCGTTTTTCCGCTTTTTGTCCCTCTCGAGGATTTCCAGATAAGTACCGAGATCAGGAATCCGGTAGCCGAGATCATATCCGTAGGCTGCAAAAAACTCCTTTACTTCCGCAGCGTAGGCGGGGTCCGTCTCTCCCAGAGACACTCCGGCATCCATGGCACGGGCGATTCCCCAGGCAACGGCATGACCGTGGGGCAGAACTCCCAGGCCCAGAAGACTCTCAAGGGCATGACCGAAGGTGTGTCCCAGATTCAACTGCGCCCGGATACCCTCTTCGGTGGGATCAGCTTCGACGATTCTGCCCTTGACCGCCAGGGAGCGGGGAATCAGATCGTTCAGCACCCGTACGTCCCGTGACAGCACCTCTCCCTTCCGGGCAGCGAGATCTGAAAACAGATCGCTGTCTTCCAGGAGAGCATGCTTTAACACCTCCGCCAGACCGGAAAGATACTCCGATTCCGGAAGGCTCTTCAGCAGAAAAGGATAGATGAGGATTTCCGCGGCGGGATAGAAACTGCCGATTATATTCTTGAAACTGCCGTGGTCGATACCGGTTTTTCCGCCAAGGGAGGCATCGATCATGGAAAGAAGGGTGGAAGGAATCAAAACAAGTCCGCAGCCGCGCATGTATATCGAAGCGGCAAAAGCCGCAGTATCGCAGACAACACCGCCGCCCAGAGCAATGACCAGATCATCCCGGCCGAGGGGTACGGAAAGAGCGGCATCGATGATCTTTAACACAGAGTCCCAGTTTTTGGCGGCCTCCCCCCGGGAAAGCACAAGCACAGGATCAGCCCCGGATGGTAGAAACTGCCGGGTTACCTCATCGCAGACCCAGACGGCCGCCCGCCCCAAAGGCAGATCTGCCGGATTAATACTCCCGGAGTTGAAAGACCGGACCCGAGTGCTGCGAAGACCAAGGGTAAAAGATCGATCCACCCTACACCTGATGTGGAAAACTCTTGATAATAGCCTTTACAAAATCATCGCTGATTGAATAAATCCGCCGATTACCGTCGACGGCGGAGCTGACTATCCCCTTGTTTTTCAGCACCGCGAGATGCTGGGAGATAACCGGCTGGGACTGTTGAAGACACTGCCAGAGTTCGCTTACGCAGGCGTTCTCTTTTTCTATAAGACAGAGGATCTTCAGCCGTACCGGATGCCCGCAGACCTTGAGACGTTCGGCATAGGACTCAATCAGAGAATCTGGACAACAGGTTGCTTGATTCATGTTAGCCCACTGTACACCTAGAAGGGTTCCAAAATCAAGTATTGATTTCATATATAACGATACAGTAATCCTCAGGCGCCCTTGCGTAATAATGGGCTAATTCTTATTATGGCAGGATGATTTCTACCTACCTGGACTGGGCTGCCACCGCCCCACCCGATCCTGAAGCCCTGGATTACGGGCACACGGTGGCCCTTGAATACTTCGGAAACCCCTCTTCCCTGCACTCTTACGGCAAAAAGGCCGCTGAACTCCTCGCTGAATCCCGGAAGAGAATCGCGGAACTGCTGAACTGCAGACCGGAGCAGATCTATTTTACCTCAGGAGGAAGCGAGTCGAACTCCATCGTTTTTTCCCAACTCCTGTTAGGCGTAAGAAAGGGATCGATTCTGATCGGCGCCACGGAACACCCCTCGGTCTGGGAAACAGCCAGAGCCTGTGCCGAACTCGGCTATCCGGTACACGAGGCAAAACCGGAAAAGGACGGTCGCATCAGTCCGGATGCGGCCCTGCAGGCTTTTAGCTCTGAAACCGAGCTTGTAAGCATAATGCTCCTTAACAATGAGACCGGAATTGTCCAGGACGTAAAAAGCATTGCCGCAGCCTTACGGGATGCCCGCGGAGGGAAAAAACCGCCCCATATTCATACCGACGCCGTTCAGGCCCTGGGAAAAGAGAAGATCGATCTTGAAGATCTGAGGGTGGATTCGGCCTCGTTTTCCGGCCATAAAATTGGCGCCCCCAGGGGCATCGGTATACTTTACCTGAGGCGCCCCCTTCAGGGACTTTTTAAAGGTGGCGGACAGGAGAAAGGCGTCCGCCCCGGGACGGAGAACCTTCCCGGAATAACGGCCCTTGCCAGGGTTATGGAAAAGCGCCTTCCCTTAATAGAGGAACATCGGGAACAGGCCCGCAGACAAAAAGCCCGTCTTATGGAGGGGCTTTCAGAAATACCAGGAGTACTTTTTATTCCTGAACAGGCTGCGGGCAGAGATTCGCATATATCGCCTTTTATATTGAAGTGCTCCTTTCCTCCCGTACCGGGAGAGGTGCTGCAGCGGATCTTGAGCGACCGCGGCTACGCCGTATCCACCGGATCGGCCTGTTCCAGCAGCGCGGACAGGGGACGGAAAAAAGAGAAGATCAACCGGGTATTGAAAGTCCTTGGAGTCAGCCCGCAGGCTGCCGAATCCTCGATTCGGATTTCCCTGGGTCCAGCGACACGGGATGAAGAAATCGAAGCCTTTGTAGAAACAGCCACAAGGGAAATCGGAACCATCAAGGAGCAGCTGGGATGAACAGGGAGCTAACTGCCCACTACCTGATCAGGGTTGGAGAAATCGGACTCAAGGGCAACAACCGCAGGATGTTCGAACAGCAGCTCAAGGAGAATATAAAGCGCCGCCTTAAAGGACTTGAAGCACGGGTTACCGGCGGACGGGGACGCTTTTTTCTGGAACTCTTTTCCGGCAATCCGGCTGTTGCAGAGGAGGTACTTGCTTCGACCTTCGGCATCGTCGCCTTTGCCCGGGTTCGGGTCAGCGATAAGGATATGGAAGCAATCGCCGCCACGGCAGCAGAGCTCTTACAGAAAGAAGTAAGGGCTGCGGCCTCGGGAACACTCAGCTTCAAGATAAACGCCAAACGGACGGATAAGAGTTTTCTGCTGAACTCCTACCAGATTGCTGTGGAGCTCGGAGACAGGCTTACCCGGGAGATACCCGGATTGACGGTGGACGTGAAGACTCCGGACATTCCCCTCCAGGTCGAGGTCCGGGACAAGGTGTACATCTGGGGGCCCCAGTCGACTGGCCCCGGCGGTCTTCCTGTAGGTTGCGCCGGCAAGGGAATACTGCTCCTTTCCGGAGGAATCGACTCACCGGTGGCGGGCTGGATGATGGCCAAGCGGGGATTAAAGCTGGATGCGGTGTATTTTCACGCCTACCCCTACACCTCCGATGAAGCCAAGGAAAAGGTGGTGCAGCTGGCCCGTATCCTGGCGCCCTGGAACGGGGGAATGAACCTGTTCGTGGTACCCTTCACGAAAACCCAGCTGAAAATCAAGGAGAATGTCCCCAAGGAGGCGGTTACCCTGATAATGCGGGCAGGAATGATGCAGGTGGCCCACATGGCAGCGGAAGAGCGGGGAGCCGGCGCCCTTGTAAGCGGTGAAGCCCTGAGCCAGGTTGCCAGCCAGACGGCAGGCAGCATGCGCTTTACCGGAAGCGTAACGGATTACCCCGTGTTCCGGCCCCTTATCGGCATGGACAAGGAAGAGATTATCCGGACGGCAGAAAGAATCAGGACCTATGAGACTTCAATACTGCCCTACGAGGACTGCTGTACGATATTCTCGCCGAAACACCCCCTGACATCGCCAAATTTCAGCAAAATCCAGGGGATATACCGGCAGGCCGGTCTTGAGAAAGAACTGACCGAAGCGTATGAGAAGAGTGAGCGGATTTACATTCCGCCGTACCCGGAGACCGAATAGAAGGAAGTAAAAGGGTAAAAAAAAAAGCGCCCGATGCTGAATCAGGCGCTCTCCTTGCTGTTACCGCTTTTTTTATCCCCGGCGGTGCTTCCGGCCGAGGAAGTATCGGAAGACTTAGAGTCCCCGCCGACGGAAGAGGACTTTTTAGCCCCGCCGCCGGAGCCCGAGCGGTTATCGGTAACGTAGAAACCGCTCCCCTTGAAGATTATGCCCATGCCGCCGCCGATAAGGCGTTTTACCTCTTTGCCGCACTTTGGACATTCCTTGAGGGGGTCGTCGGACATGCTCTGAAAATACTCAAACACGTGTCCGCAGGACTGGCACTCATAATCGTAGGTTGGCATCTTCTTCCTCATTACCTTGAAATGGCTTGTATGGGGGAAGATAGTATACTAAATCAGGATTGTAGGCAACTAGGCCAAAGCGTTCTCCGGCTTATAAATGGCGCGCACATTCTTCTTTTCACTGAAGCCATTCGCCTGCCTTTGCCGCCAGAACCCATAATGCCTTGCCAAGCAATAAACACCCAGCTTCGCTTATATGACTCCCTGCATAACCATCAATTCCTGCTGGAGCCAGATCCGGATCGCCTACAGGAAAGGCACGACCATCCCAGCTAGAAATATACTGCACACCATTATCCCAGGAGAGTATATCAGCATAGTCAAAAAGGATTCCACCGTTTGTCCGCACATGTTCTCGAATAGCTTCATGCTTGAGCCAGCGTTGATACCCCTTTTCGGTATCTTTCTCCTTATCCACTGGTCCTGTTGTAAAAATGGTAATCGTATTTTCCAGGCCCAGGCTGTTATATAAATCCACCGCATCGAGATAGGTCTGCAGATTAACGCTGTTCCCTGTTATACTCGTATCATCATCATCTATACCCCATGGGCGATCGCCTTCCGGTCCGGCGACAGAGCTTCCGGCCCAGCTGACATCATAGACAGGATCTTTATCTGCAGTAAGATTATTATCTGTCATGTCCCAACACCATCCTAAACCGAATAATACTGTACCGGAAAATTTACTATCGATATATTCAAGTCCGGCGACAATCTCACTTCTGGCAGCAGCATTGGTAAAGAAGTCCTCTTCCCCCATTGTATCTATCCAATCTGATCCATTGTAATAATAGCGTTCAAAGCGAATATATTCATCCGAGTAATCTTCAGCACGACCAGCTACTGTAACCTCTACGGAATATGCTGGATCTTGGTCTTCTATTAATTGGAGGCCAGACCAATAGGCTTTAACATGCGACTCTCCGGCAATTATCATCAAAACTTTTTTTGCTTCGGCGATTTGCGACGGAGTAAGAAGATCAAATTCCGCAATTGACTCATGGTCGATGATCAGACAGGAAGGATTTATCCTTGAATAATTAACAAGTAGTTCATTCGAATACTCTGAGTTACCGACGCTGTTTGTCGCAAAGACCCGGTATTCGAAGCTGTGCTCCTCATATAGATCAAAATCCGTGTCGCTGTAGCTTTCCGTATTCGCAGCAAGTCCCACGGCTA
>CAZKQJ010000015.1:0-91273 GCA_964554875.1 uncultured Spirochaetaceae bacterium
CCTGAACTGAACAATTCGCCGCAACTGAGGCAGCGCATCAGATTTTTCCTGAAATGAACGCAACCTCCCTCGACGCACAGCTCCCTTCCCTCCACCATAAAAGTGGCCACCTTTTTTCGCGCCCGCTCCAGAAGCCGGGTAAAGGTGGAACGGGATATCTCCATCTGCACAGCAGCCTCCTCATGTTCCTGCTGTAGATAGTCGGCGAGCCGTACCGCCTCATATTCATCCAGAGAGAGCGCGACCTGTTCCAATCCCCGTTTCCTGACTCCCGTGGGCTTAAATGAAGAGTAGAGCGGAGGCTTGCTGACAATTCTGTTCTTCTGCGGCCGGGGCACTGTATCCTCCAGTGGTCATTACCTGACAAGCATATTGCACATAAGTGCATAACGTCAAGGCGGTAAACATATTTCTCGAGGCCTGATCCAATTTGCCATTCCCAGGGTTCCTGCGTATTTTATGACACAGGAGGTCATGTTTATGAGAAAGCATATGTGCCTCAAACCCCGGGGATGTCTGATGATTGAGCATCGCCTGATCGAACGAGCAATAGAAATCCTGGCGCTTGAGAGGGACCGCTTGAAAGCCGGCGGATCGCTGGATGCGGTTTTCATTGACAAGATGGTGGATTTTATCCGCACCTACGCAGATTGTACGCACCATGGAAAAGAAGAGGACATCCTCTTCGAAAGTCTTGAAAGCAAGGAACTGTCCCCTGAAGAAAAAGGCCTCATGCGCGAACTTATCGATGAGCACAAGTACGGCCGGGAACTGACCCGGCAGCTGGTAGCAGCGAAAGAGGCTGTTCTGGAAGGAGACGAGGCTCAGCTTGAGAGTTTACTGGATGCGGTGAACAAGCTTGTCGAGTTCTACCCCGAGCACATCCGAAAAGAGGACGAGCGCTTCTTTCCCGACACGGAACGACACTACGACAAGCAGGAACTCGATGCCATGCTGCGGGAGTTCTATGACTTTGACATGCAGATGATCCACGAGAAGTATCGAAAAACCGTGGAAGGCATAGAGGAAGAAAAAGAGAGCGTATAGCTGTGCTTCAGTTGGCTTTCAACTCTTCGTCTATAAGCTTTTCAAGGATGCCGCCAATCCTCGCAATTACATTGTGGCATCCGATTACCTCGTCGCGGTACATCTCTTTTAAACGGTCGCAGTCCGTTGAGCCCAGCTCCTCCCGGACCCGGTTAAAGAGTTCCCGGTTGATATCTTTAAAACGTTCATCGACCTTGGCCCTGCCCTTAACAAAGATGGAACTAATGGCCATGATGCCGCCGGTAATCGCTCCACAGCTCTTTTCCACTCCCATACCGCCGCCGAAGGCCGCTGAAAGCTTGAGAGCTTCCGGCGGCAGCTTGAGCTTGTAGGCCTGGTCAGCAGCGAAGAGTATTGTTTCAGCGCAGTTCAGGTTTTCCCGCCCTGCGAGCCCGGCGTTGACTATATCCTGAATTGATTCTTTTTTCTTAATCATGGAGACCAGTTTAATCTATGAAAAGGCAGAGCTCAATAGCTCAGGCCAGCCGATCAGCTCCGGAATAGACCTCTTCCACAGTCATGTAGAAGGCGGCTTTCGGAGTCATCTGAGGGTGCTTCACATGGACCCAATCCACGACCTCCTGGTACCTGGCACCGTCGAGGGCGCAATCAACCTTACCCTTGATCTGATAGGACTTCCGCGTATCCGGATCCAGCACAACCACGCTTAAACGCGGATTGTCTTCCAGGTTCTTCCGGGTCTTTTGAAACTTGTTGTCAGCCACCACCATTGTCTGGTCATCAAGGGCTTTAACATAGGTCACATACACAATATTAGGAACGCCGTCGGCGCTGGATGTGGCAATACAGGTGGGATTAGTTTTTTCGATAGCGGTAAGTACTTCTGTCGGCAATTTAGCCATAGGGACTCCTTGTTGATACTTATTCTCATTGCATTCTACAGGGAGTGGCGCCGGGAATCAAGACAGAGTGTTCAGAAACCCGGGGATACGTCCCTAGAGTATCCCGTATTTCTCGAAGGTTTTCACGATACCCGCACCGGAACGAAGCTCCTCCCGTACAGTGTTTTCCCCTTGAACCTTCTTCCAGGCTTTTTCGATTACCTCCGGAGCGATCTTCCCGGGAACAACTGCTACGCCGTCCACATCGGCATAGACAAGGTCTCCGGGACAGACCCGGATTCCCCCGCAGACCACCGGAATATTCCGCTCCTTGCCGTCCATCCGCCCCTGGCTGTCGTAGGGGGTCAAGCCTTTGCAGAACACCGGGAAGCCAAGCTCGCTTATCTCGTTGTAATCCCGGGCGCCCCCGTCGGTGACTACACCTGAGGCACCCCGGCCGACGGCCGCGTTTGAAAGAAGGCCGCCCCAGAATGCGGAAAGGTTATCCGCATTGCACTGGGCAACGACGATCTGCCCCGGTTCAAGATCGTCAATCAGTTCCATCTCCAACTGAAAGGGTTTTTCCGGTACCTCCGTCACGGCTTCCTGGTAAATGGTCACCGCCTCTCCCCAGGCTTTCATAGTGTTGTTCAGCGGTCGGATGGACGAATCCATGCACTGAATCCTGTAGCCCATTGAATCCATCACGTCCATGAGAACCGCGGAATAACAGGAATCCAGTTTTTCCTTGTACTTCAAGTATTTCATATACCACAAGCATAGGACGGAAAATCCGGGACCGCAAGGTAGAAACCGGGATTTGGGAAGAGAGGGTAATTTTACGGCAATTTAACAGGAACAATTACTGGTAGATATATGTTAGACTTTGCAGATATTTGTATTGATTTCATTAATAATTGAGTATATTACTCTTATATTTTTTTCGGCAATTTAAGGAGACGAGTGATTGCCATGGACCTTAAGAGCAGCATCGTAAAGATGCTGAATTACCGTGATAACAATGAATGTGGAGGGGACTGCGCATTTCAGCAGACATGCGGATGTATGAACCGACACCAGAATCTGGAGAATGATCTGGAACAGAAAAAAAGGGAGATCAGGGAGCTGAACATAACACTTCGCACATTACTCATCAAACAGTACGAGCACATAGAGGAGGTCAGAAAATCCTGTATGTCTGTAATACGAGAGAGAGTGCAACCGCATATCGATCTTCTCGAAACACGAATCATGGATCCGGAATTAAAAGAATGTCTAAAACTGATTCGTTTCAGTCTGCTGGGCAAATCCCCGGGAAACAATACTCTACTGATGAGGGACTTCAGCCCCAGGGAGATCCAGATCATAAATTTTATCATCAACGGGAAAAGCTCAAAGGAGATTGCACATGCCCTAAGACTGGCACCTAAAACAATCCACAGCCACCGCGAGCAGATTCGGCGAAAACTGGGGATAACCAATAGAGGTATCAACCTGCGTGAACGATTGATTGAACACCTTTACGGAAGAGAACCGACACAGGTGTAAAAATGGTCGGCTCCTGCAGCCATCTGCAGCTTATTATTAACAGACACACGAAATACCATTGGAGGAAAATAATGGTCACACAGGGACTGGTTATCGCCGGGTTCTCGGTACTCATTTCAGTACTTTTCGTTGTTATCTGGATCCTGGGAAGCAGGATCCAGCATTTAGGTCAGCAATTGGGCAAGGCTGCCCCCCGGATTGGGAAATACGAGGAATTGAAAAAATCTATTGAGGAACTTGTCAGCGAGAATGACGACCAGGCACAGGACCTTATAGACAGCATCCGCTCTGCCCTCTTTATGAACCAGCGCATTCAGGACGGAGTGAACAGAATAGCGGAACGAGGAGATTCCCTGGGCAAGCAGATACGCGGGCTCTCCGAGGTAGCGGAGGAGATCCGCGAGACCCTTGAAACCGGCAGAGCGGAGGATCAGGCATCAGCGGTTGAAGAAACATCCGCCTCGATAGAAGAGATGAACGCAAATCTGGAGAATGTATCACGAATAGCCAGGGAGTTCCGGATCCAGACCCAGGACCTGGTGGAACTCGCAGCCCGCGGAGAAGCGCAGGCGGTACAGACCAATGAGCTGATCAAAACTATCAACAGCAGCCTGGATATAGCCCAGTCGATCATCGCCGTTATTGACAATGTTGCCAGCCAGACGAACCTTCTCTCCATGAATGCCGCCATTGAAGCTGCTCATGCCGGTAACGCCGGCCGGGGTTTCGCGGTAGTCGCGGATGAAATACGCAAGCTGGCTGATTCCACCGCCCGAAACGCAAAAAATATTGGCGGGGCCTTGAAGAACATAGTACACGATATCGGGTCTGCGGAGGAGCTCCAGAACATCAACCTTGCTCACTTCAAAAAGGTAAAAAGCGATGTGAATACCATGGCAAACGCCTTTGCGGAGATTGACGGGGCAACATCTGAAATCGCTGTCGGCAGTAATGAGATCCTTAAAGGCATGACCGAACTTGTTAAAATCAGCGATGAAGTTCGAAAAGACAATGAGGATCTGACTGCAGGAGTCAAGGACCTTTTCCGAAGCCTGAAAGAAATCATTGAAACGAACGAACAAACCGACGATGACACCGAAAGGATCGACAAGATACTTACGCAAAACAACAAGGTCCTGGCCCGGCTGTCCGAAGCTAGTCTGGAAACGGTTGATTCGGTAAATGAAATAGAGAAACAGATGCATGAAAAGGGCCGCAATGTGCTGAACACAAACATGGTGGCTCTGCACCATCTTACCTGGATTATGAGAGTCCGGCAGGTAATCGATGGTCAGGAGACAAAAAAGAGCTGGCAGTCCCCGGCCCTTGAAGAATGCTGGATACACCGATGGATGAACTCACCTGAAGCGAGGATTTACCGAAACGAGAAAGTCCTTCAGGATTTCACGGGGATGCATAAGGATTTTCACAAGCAGCTGAACAGTCTCGTATCCAATGCGGCAGGCGCCGGAGCCATACAGAGATCCGAGGAGGATGAACGGAAAATTGAATCCGAATACCAGAGCCTCCTGGTGCTTGCTTCAAAAATGATTACAAGCCTCAATTCCCTTGGCGACCTCGTTGACGCCAGGGAAAGCAAAGGGGAGACAAAAAAAATCGCCTAAAAATCAAACATAGGAGGTGCCCATATCAAAGATTCCCTGTATCTCTATTCCCGATTGATCTACCGCTTCCCTTGCCGCTTCGCAATCCGAAGCGGCAAAACGTACGCAGGTTCCGCAGTCAGAGGAGAGATGCCGAGGAACCGGGACGAGTCTGCAGGGAACTCCCCGCTCCTTGAGCATTTTCTCAATCCTCAGTGCATGACTCGTTGAATAAACAAGCAGAACGCTCATTGGAACTTTCATTTCGAAGTTCCTGCGGCTATGTGCTTCACTGCGCTGACTGCAATATCGATATCTTCATCTGTAGTAAAGGCTCCAACAGACATGCGGACAGTGCCGTAGGGAAAAGTCCCGATTGTTTTATGGGCGGAAGGGGCACAGTGCAGGCCGACCCGGGTCAGTATGCCGAAATCGGTATCCAGGATCTCCCCCAATTCAGATACTTCATGCCCTTCAAGAGTAAACGACAGGACCCCCGTCCGCATGCTCGCATCCGCCGGTCCGTACAGAACAAGTCCGGGGACCCAGGACAGGCCTTCCGCCAGACGGGCGGATTTTTTCTGTTCATCCTTTAGAATCACGTCCCTGCCCCTCTCCTGGAGCCACTGGAGACCGGCTCTGAGCCCGGCGATTCCCGCTGCGTTACAGGTGCCGCTTTCGAAACGGTCGGGCAGAAACTGCGGCTGTTCCTCAGTCTCCGACCGGGAGCCGGTCCCCCCCTCTATCAGAGGCCTGACCTCCGTCTCCCGTATGCGTGATCCGAAGATAAGCCCCCCCGTACCGGGAGGCCCGTAGAGAGACTTGTGACCTGTAAATGCAAGCAGGTCAATTTTGTCCTTCTCCATATCCAGGGGAAGCACTCCCCCCGCCTGGGCTGAATCTACAAGAAAAACAGAACCCTTTTCGCGGACTATAGTGCCGACCTCTCTGACAGGCATAATTGTCCCGGTAACATTCGACGCCGCAGACATGACTACCATATCGGCTTTCTGTCTCAAGGCTTTTTTCAGGTCATCCGGGTCGAGGGTACCGTCCCGGCCGCAGGGAACAACAGCAAGCTCAACCCCCTCCTGTTCCAGGGACCTGAGGGGGCGCATGACCGCGTTATGTTCCATTCCCGTTGTAATGACCCGGCCGCCGGGTTTCAGGATTCCCTTCAAAGCCATGTTCAGACCGTAGGTAGCGTTATGGGTAAATATTACCCGCAGGGGGTCCGGTCCGCCAAAGAAATCGTTCAGGACCTCTCGAGCCTCATACACAATCCGCGCGGCCTCCAGCGAAAGTCCGTGGGCCGAACGTCCGGGATTCGCGCCGGTGCGGGTAAGAAAATCATAGACCGCTTCGGCAGTCACGGCAGGTTTGGGGAAGGAGGTTGCCGCATTGTCAAGATATATCATGACCTTCTGATCACCATCCGGAAACCTTCCCCCTCTTCAGAGCTTTCCACGGTACAGCCTTTTTTTTCGGCAATTCTGGTAACGTTCTCTCTTGAGGTTACCGTATCCACAAGAACCGAGAAAGGAAAAACCCCTTCCTTGATTGCATCGGTGGTTAAAATAACCGGTTGAGGACAGGAGAGTCCCCGGGCATCCACTTCCTTCATATTTTACGCTCCTTCATGGCAAAACCAATAAATATGCATACACCAATCCCGATAAGCACCGCCGCCATACCGTAGGGACTCACTCCCCCGACCTTTAGACTGTCCCCGGCAAGGCTGTCGGGTTTTCCTGCAAAACTAAAATTGTGAGAAATCGCCGCCCCTGCAATCATGCCAAGAACGAACACGGTGGAATCACCGTCACCTTCACCGGATAGAATCAGCTGCCGCCCGGGACAGCCGCCGGCAAGGCAGAAGGCGAGCCCCGCCAGGAACATGCCGAGGAAATTCCAGAGATGATTCGAATGAGCCACAGGCTGCAGGGCAAATCCGAAATCAATCCTGCCGAAAATCAGGTTGACAGCGGCGGCCGACAGAAGAAGGGCGACAATACCGCTCAAGAGATGGGTGTCCCGCATCAGGAGAACGTCCCGAACAGATCCCATGGTACAGAAGCGGGTACGCTGGGCAAAAAACCCGACACCAAGAGAAACCGCCAGGGAGATAACAAGCGGGGCATTCATGGACCCGGGACCGGCGCTGCTGCGAAAGAGAGCGGGGAAATCTGCAACGAGCAGAACAAGAAAGAGCACCATAACGGCCGGCATGACCAATCCGGCGGCCTGATTATCCGGTAGTGATCGCCCCAGAGTGTAGCCCCACCTGAGAAATGCGACTCCAACAGCGATTCCCGCCGTGAGACCTGCGATACCGACCACTGCGTTGAGGTCTCCCCCGGCAAGACGCAGCAAGGCTCTCCACGGGCAGCCGAGAAAAGCAAGAGCGCCGATCATTGCAAAGATACCGAGTATGAAACGGACCGCCGGAGCAGACCCCGATCTGGCTTTGAACTCACCAAAAATCATGGCAGCGATCATCGAGCCGAGAACGAAACCGGGGATCTCGGGACGCAGATACTGAACGACTTCCGCACGATGAAGGCCCAGGGCTCCTGCGATATCCCGCTCGAAACAGGCAACGCAGATACCCATATTGGCGGGGTTTCCCCATACCGAGAGAAGAGCAGCAAAAACTCCGATAAAGCAGCCTGTCAGAATAATACCAGTACGGGACGAGAAAAAATGTGTCAACTTTTCTTTCAAGGAAGATACCTCCCCAATAGTGTGCGGCATCCTCCGGGAGAACAGACGAAATACTTTCTACATTAACCTGTCTGACGAAGAATGGGAGTATGCCGTGTGTGGGACATCAACTGATGCCCGTGCTGTTGCTCATAAACGCAGAAACACGCCCTGACTACCCCCTTTTTGTTAATAATGAATCCTAACATCAGAAAAAGGAGCTGTCAATGAACAAAAAAACCCGGAGGGTCAGGAGACCATCCGGGTCAGAAAAATTGAACGCGGCGAGATTCGAACTCACGACCTCTGCCTCCGGAGGGCAGCGCTCTATCCAGCTGAGCTACGCGTCCATGATCACTGAAGATCGGCGTTCAGAATAATCAGAGCATGCCGTTGTGTCAAGACTTTCGGGGTCAGGCACTTCAGTAATGCACCAGGGCCATGCAGGAAAGGCTTGGAAAAAATGAGGCCGTGCTGCTTGACACTTTTGCAGCCCTTCGGTATAAATATCCCCACGAGTGCCGCTGTAGCTCAGTCGGTAGAGCAGAGGACTGAAAATCCTCGTGTCAACAGTTCGATTCTGTTCGGCGGCACCTAAGAAACCGTATTTGCCGGTAACGGCGGATACGGTTTTTTTGTGTCCTAGAACGTGTGACGTATGTACTGTCCCGAATCGTGGGGATAAAAAAACTTTTCAGCCGGATTTTACCGTTATAATGGCAAAACTCGCCGTATACGGAACAGCGCTACGGATAACTCATTCGATCAACTACAATTAAACGCAATCCATCCCCACGATTCGGGACAGTAACTTCGGGACAGTAAAACAGCTACAGGCGCCTGAGTTCGGCTGAAACCTCCCCATCCCCAAACTCCGCCACGGCATAGCGCCCGTCCTTGAGGCTTCCCGGATTTACCAGCAGGGACTCGCCGAAGCTGGAAACGGAATACGACTCGTGAATATGGCCGGTGCAGACCAGGGAAGGACGGTAGTTCCTGATAAACTCAGCCACGGATGTGCTCCCCACATGCTTTCCGGCGGCTACCCGGTCGGCCTCACTTTCTGCCGGAGGCTGATGCACCAGGAGTATCCACGCCCTCCCCGCGATACCGTCGTCCGCTATGCTTTCCAGCACGGAGGCAGCCTCCTTTTCACTGTATGTGGATGGAGTCGGTATGGGGGCAGGCAGAGAGCCGCCCAGGCCGATAAACGGAATACCTGCCATAGTCACCAGCTTTCCATGGGCGGAGATTCCCTCTTCAGCAAGCATATCCGCCACACCAGCACGGTCGCAGTTGCCATGAATTGCCAGAACAGGGATCCTGAAGCTGCGCAGAATCTCCACCACCGGCAGGGCCTGCTTTCTGTTCCCGAAATGGGTTAGATCCCCGGCAAAGAGCAGCAGATCGGCCTCCGTCTCCTTTTCAGATAGCTCCTTGAGTTTATCGATTGAGCCGTGGATGTCCGAGATAATCAAGAGTTTCATACTGCTTTCTCCCTTTATCTTCGCTGTTCGAGAATTGTTTTGTAGAGTTCCGCCTCCACCGACATCAACCTGGGATCCTCCAGGCGGCGTTCCGCCGGAGGCACCGGGTTCTCAATTTCTTTAATGATCCGCGCCGGGGGGGCAGAAAAAACGCTAATATAATCCCCAAGGATCATGGCCTCCTGGATATCGTGGGTTACAAAGACGGTTGTGGGGCTGGTCTCCGCCCATAAGGATAAAAACCACTCCACCAGGTCCAGCTTGCGCGCCAGGTCCAGGGCCTGCAGGGGCTCGTCCATCAGCAGGATCTCCCCGGGGTAGGCGAAAGCCCGGGCAATGACAGCCCGCTGCCGCATTCCTCCGGAAAGCTCTGCGGGATATGCATCCGCAAAGTCCCGCATGCCGACCCGGGTGAGGGCCTCTTCTGCCCGTCTTCGGACCTCGAGCCGCTCTGTAAGCCCCTTATTTCCCTGGAGAACAAACTCCAGGTTGCCCCGTATGGTCCGCCAGGGGATGAGTCTCGGTTCCTGAAAGAGATAGCTGATCCTTCGTGTCCCCACCCCTTCGATTTTTCCACCGTCGGGTTGAAGAATCCCAGCCAGCATGTTCAAAAGGCTTGTCTTGCCGCAGCCCGAGGGACCGAGAATTACCGAAACCTTTCCTCCAGGAGTGCTCAGGTTCAGACCGTCAAAGAGCAGCAGTTCACCGAAGCGTTTCTGAACATTCACCAGGCGAATCACAGCACGAACCCTCCGCGGCGGATGCCTGTAAAAAGCCGGGTGCTGCGTCCCAGCAGAAACTCGCTCAGGGCGGACAATAAAACCGCGATCACCGTCCAGGCGATAACTTCAGCGGTTTCGATGTAGATCTTCGCTTCGTACATGGCGCTTCCCACGGCAGCTTCCGGACGGCTCAGGATCTCCGCGGCGATAACCGCCTTCCAGATAATCCCCATAGCGGTTCGCGCCCCGGCACTGAAAAAAGTATATATCCCCGGAAGCAGTATGCTCCTGAGAATTCTTCCCTGAGGGACACGGTAGACCCGGGCCATCTCGATCAGCCGGGGATCTGCATTACGTATTCCTGCTACAACGTTCTCATAGATAATAGGAAAGGCCATCAGTACAGACACGAATACGGGAACCAATCCCGAAGGAAACCAGATCAGCGCCAGCAGAATAAAGGACATGACCGGGGTACTCTTGATTACGATGACCAGGGGTTTTACAAGATTGCGGAAAACCGGCGACAGACCGGCGGCTACACCGCAGATCAACCCCAGGAGGGCGGAGAACAAAAACGCCGCGACACCCCGCAGGGTGGTGGCCCCCAGGGCAGACAGAAAGCCCGGGGAACCTATCACATCCAGCAGAGAGCCGGCAACCCGGAGAGGTCCGGGGAGTATGACCTCGGTGCCCACGTACAGCGCCCCCAGCTTCCAGAGGGCGATTATCAGCACAACCCCCATCAGGGGGATACCGAAGGGTTGCCTATTCGTAGAACTCATCCGACGGGATACTCCCCCCCACGGAAGCGGGAGCCAAGCTATGGAGCACCCGGTACAGCTCATCCACCCTGGAACGGGCCTCAGCGGGTCTCTGAAAATGCAGATTGAGTCGAGGCACCGCCGAGGCGATTATCCCCGCCGGCATATCCATGAACTCCTCGGCCAAGTGGCCTGTCTCCTTCGGATGGGCAATTACCCAGTCGATGGCATCGGCATATTCCGAGAAGAAGGCCTCCACCGCCTCCGGATTGGATTCCAGGAGCTCAGCTTTGACCAGTACCGCGGTCATCGGATAGGTCGATCCGGTACCCGAGCTCCTGGCCCAGACCTCCTGAAGATTGATTACCGGCTGAACCGCGGGGTTTTTAGCTGCCACAATGCTGACAAAGGGTTCCGGCAGTACCGCCAGGTCGACCTTCCCGGCTACCAGCTGGGGTGTTATGGATACCTGGTCAAAACTGAAATCGATGGTAACATCATTATCAGGATCAATTCCGTTCTGGTCCAGGGTATAGCGCAGAATAAACTCCGGAGTCGATCCCTGTGCGATGCAGTAGATCCTTCTGCCCCGGAGGTCCTCCATGGAGCTGATATCGCTCCGGGAGCTGACAATGTACAGCAGTCCGTCCCCCGAAACAGCTCCAAAGCGGTAGGGTACCCCTTTGCTGTGCAACACCGCAGCCAGATTAATCGGAACGGCGGCGATATCCACCTCTCCAGACATGATCCGGGAGAGCATTATCTGGGGCTCCTGGACTACCCGGTACTCCGCCTCGAATCCTTCGGCAAAGACGGGACGATTCTTGAAGAGGGGAAGCATTCCGATGGAAGTCGGGCCCTTAAGTCCGGCTACCTGAATTTTCACAGTACCCCGGGAGAGTTCCGGGGCCTCTTCCCCCACCCCCGCGGCTGTCAGGCTGAAACTGAAAATGATAAATATTAGTACGCTGATGAGTGCGGAAAATCGTTTCATTTTACCTCCGGTCAATCTAACCCTACTGAAGGGACAAGTCTTGGTCAATATCGGATATTCTTCTCCGGACAAGACAGGTCAGCCTTTCCGATGCTGCAAACATGGCAAGCAGAAAGCTGAGGAGGATAAAGGGCAGCAGAACAAGTCCTGTGTACTGCAGAATGAATCCCAGCAAAGGCGGCAGGTAGGCGGAGCCCACATAGGCAAAACCCATCAGGAACCCGATTACCTTGCGGGCCGCCTCCCTCCCGAAGCGTGCCGGGACTTCGTGAATCATTGCAGGAAAGACTGGAGAGAGCCCCAGGCCGACCAGAACCAGAGCGAGTCCAAGAACGGCATCCGGCAGAGGCAGGATCAGAATCAGAATACCCGCAAGGGCTATGATGATTCCCATCCTGATCATGCGCACGTTTGACAGCCTGAAGGAGATAATCCCCGACAGAAAACGTCCCGCGGTGATCCCGCCGTAGTACATGGCAATCCAGGAGGCGGCATCCTCAATGGTAAAGCTCCGAACATGCACCAGGTAACTGCTGCCCCATAATCCCAGGCCGACTTCGACACCGCAGTAGAGCAGCATGGTCAGAAGGGCATAGATGATTCCCGGAAGTTTGAGGATTCCGGGGGCTTCCTTCGCTTCTGTCTCCCCTTTCGGCGAAGCCTCCTTCGGCTGCACCAGATCCTGGTGCCTCTTCCAGATCGGAAAACTTACAAGGATAACAACAGCCATGAAAAGCTGCAGAAAGGCTATGGTTCGGGCGCCGGGCTGCCATGATCCGCTCTGTGCCAGAGCCCGGGACATAATAACAGGCCCGAGGGTTGCACCTATCCCCCAGAAGGAGTGGAGCCAGTTCATGTGGTGAGCCCTGAAATGGAGGGCTACATAGTGGTTCAGGGAGGCATCCACGGCGCCACCTCCAACACCAAGCGGAACAGCCAGAAAAAGCAGCCAGACAAATGAGGGCGCCATGGAAAAACCGAAGAGCGCCAGGGATGTCATGAGGATACTGATAAAGGTAATCCTGGAAGTACCGATTTTTTCGGTAATATAGCCGCTCAAGAAACTGTAGATAATCCCGCCGCTGATGGAAATCATGGAGATAAGACCAGCAGTTGAGAGATCGATCCCCCACTCCCGCTGAATTACCGGGATCGCCACCCCCAGAATGGAGTCGGGAAGTCCGAGACTGATAAATGCCAGGTAAATGACCAGTAAAAGCAGTATGGTAATGATGGTGTGCTCCTTTTTCACGGTCGCCATCGGACGCTTTCCGTCCTCCGGCTCCGCTCTGCTTCGTTCAGGGGCGGCAAAGCCGCCCCTTCGCTTTTTCACGGTCGCCATCGGATGCGTCCCGTCCTCCGGCTCCGCTCTGCTTCGTTCAGGGGCGGCAAAGCCGCCCCTTCGCTTTTTCACGGTCGCCATCGGACGCTTTCCGTCCTCCGGCTCCGCTCTGCTGTTTATTTGCGTACGAGTTCGAACTCGCAGGACATCTTTTTCAAGGCCAGAAACTTGAGGCCCTCCACGTAGCTGTCGTGAATGTCCTCCTGGAATATCAGTCCGGGAACGTGGCCGGCGGGGGCCTCATCTGCGACCCTCTGCAGGACAAGGTTCCTGATTTCCGGAGTAAAACTGTATCCGGACAGAACAATGGTTCCGGGATTGATAATCGCATTGACGGACAGAACCGTTTTTGCGACGTAATAGCTGAATCGTCCCTTGTCTCCCTGAATCTTTCTTTGCAGCTCATTGGGGACTCCCAGGGGCAGATAGGATACTTCACCGGCAAAATTGGAATTCCCCTGCAGAATTCTGCCGTTGATCACGATTCCTGCCCCGGGATTCCCCTCCTTCGGATAGTATATGTACACCAGACTCTCGGATTTCTGATCTGTATTTGCCCTGAAATGACCGATGGCAGTACAGTTAACGTCATTCTCAATCACTATTTCCCGGCCGGTCCGCTTCTGCAGATATTCAGCCAGGGGAAAACCGATCAGAAAAGCAAAATCACAGAGTCCGATGATGCCCTTATTGACTACCGCGGGAACCCCAAGACCAATCACCTGTAGACGGGGAAAGGAACTGCAGTAGGTATCGATCAGGGAATTCACCTCGACAAGACTGATTCCCGCAAAAGAGGAGCGTTCTTCATGGAGCAGCTTCCCTCCCATATTGATTACCGAGGAGTAGATGATCTTTTCCGCCCCTTCCTGCCTCAGATACATCAGGAGCAGATGGGCGTAATCCTGATTGTAGACAAAGCGACGGGAAGGACGCCCGCCGGTTGAGTCGGCCAGGTCCATCTCCAGGACTTCTCCGGATTCAATAAGCTCCTTCAGGATATTCCCGCAGGTTGCGACACTCAAGCCCGTTGTCCTGGCAATGCTCTTTTTTGTTCCATAACCCGACTGCCTCAAAACCGAACGAATAAGTTCGGTGTTTATCTGCCTGATCTTTATTGTGTTCGCCGCCACTTTCATTAAGTCTTATTATAAGTATTGATTTTTATTATGCAAGAGCTAGATGGTTTTTTTTGAAAAAGATATGTTGGTCTCTCTGGCCGGGTCTGATACTATGGAACAGTGGAAACAGTCTTTCTCAGAACCGCCCCAGGTCTTGAAGATCTCAGCAAACAGGAAGTCCTGGAGGCACTAAAAAAGGAGACCCCGGAAACCCGGATAAAAGCCCGCAGCGGCAGAGGCTGGGTAGAGGTCGTTCCCCCGCCCTCGGTGGTTCCGGAGGAGCTTTTCAACAATCTTCGTACAGTCTTCCGCAGCATGATTCTTAAAGCTTCCGCCCCCCGGGGGGAGGGAAAACCCGAAACGGAAGCCCTGAAGCTGGTCACAAAGGGAGGCTTCCACGATCTGCGGCACAATTCACCTTTCCGCATTACCTGCTATGCCCCCACCGAACCCTCCGGAACCCGGCGTATGGTAGAACAGGTAATCGGTACGGAGGCTGTCAGGGCCAGCGGAGCCCCCGTGGACCTTACCCGCTACGATCTGAACTACGGGCTTGAATTCCTGGACAATCGGATTTTCTTCGGCACCGTATTCAAGGACGAAGAAGAGGCCCCTCGATACAGAAAAACCTTTCAGGTCCGCTCTTCGGTAAAACCCCATATTGCGGCGGCAATGCTGCGTCTCGTCGGCTTTGGTTCACGTCCGGGAACCCTCCTCGATCCCTGCTGCGGTTCCGGAACAATCCTGCTGGAGGCTGCATCGACCCGGCCGAAATCACGGCTCTACGGCGTTGACGTCGATCCCCTCTGCGCCAAAGGGGCCCAGAAAAACCTGATTAACCTCTTTCCGGACCATGGGGATAGCCGCATATACCTGGGGGACGCAAGAAAGCTGGAAGAACTCTTCCCCGCAGGAGGTATCGACTACCTGGTAACCAATCCCCCCTTTGGAATCAGAACAGGAACCCGTATCAACTTTTACTGGTTCTACCGGGGGCTTCTTAACGGAGCAAACCGGCTTCTCGATAAGAATGGCAGAATCGCTCTTCTTGTTGGTCGGCAGCGGGGTATTTTCAATCGGGCAGTCAAGGAAGACGGAAATTTCAGGACCATCCATATCCGGGTAATTGACGCCTCCGGGCTCTTCCCTGCCCTCTATGTGCTGGCAAGGACAGGCTGATGGACTTCCTTTTTGAAAGCCGCTTTAACGCCCTGATGGAAGGAATCAGTGGTCAGTTCGGGACAACGCCCCTGGGCCTGCTGATGTTTATTATTGCCCTGGCGGCGCTGCCGCTTTTTCTCTCCTTTTTGTATCTCCTGCAAAAGCACCGGGAAAAGCAGGCCCGCATACAGCGGAGCAGGGAGATCGTCAGGAAACGCGCCGAAAAGATCGGGCTCAGTCCCGCGGAGAGGGAACTGGTGGAGCAGCTTTCGGAGTATGGGGGAGGACCGGAATCGGGCTACCTTGTGCTCTTTGACGAGCCCCGGTTTCACAAGGCCGCGGAAGAACTTCAGAAAAAGGAAACCGGGATCGGCCCGAGTTCAATCGCCGCCCTCAGGGTCAAACTGGGATTCAGCAGGGAAACCTCCCACAGACTGCATTCCACCGCCCAGCTCCCCCTTGGGGATCCCCTGCTGGTGCGTCCGCAGAAAAAGCAGGGAGTGTTCAAGGCTGTTGTTATCGCCGTCCAGACCGACGGCTTCGAGATAGCCATGGACGGAAGCAATCTGCTGACATCGGGAGACTCCGCTGTATTTCAGTACCAGAACCGCCAGGGTATCTTTTTGTTCAAAAGCTACTGTGTCAAACGGACGGGCGGCAGAATGCTGATACGCCACCAGGAAAAGTTTAAACAGCTTCAGAAGCGGGCCTATTTCAGAACAGCCTATACGGGAAAGCTGGAAACCGGACATTTTGATAAGGACGAACGCTTTCAGACCCGTTTTGTCGATATCGGCGGAGGCGGCGCAAGCCTGATCAATCCGCAAGACCGATTTGATCAGGGAGATTTCCTTGAGCTGATTTTTTTCCTGCCCGGGAGCAATGACAAGCTCTGCCTCAAGGGCAGCGTAATCAGGACCTCCCGGAGCAGAAAACTGCTTCATGTTAAGTTCGAAGGGATTCAGGAGAATCAACGGGACCGGATACTGGGACTGGCCTTTAAACCACGGAAAGATTCCGGGTAGTATCGGGTTCATGGATTTTGAGCACCGATACAGCCCCTTTGCACAGTCGCCGGATATCGAACAGTTCAGAACAGAGGTACTCAAATTTTACGCCTCTGAAGGGCGCAACTTTCCCTGGCGTCAGGATACCTCCCCCTACAGCGTATTCGTCTCCGAGGTCATGCTTCAGCAGACTCAAGTATACCGGGTGGAGCCGAAATACATCCGCTGGATGCGGGAGGTTCCGGACTTTCAGGCCCTGGCAGAGCTCTCCACGGAACGCCTGCTGGGGCTCTGGCAGGGCCTGGGTTACAATCGCCGGGCCCTGGCACTCCGGGAGTCGGCAGAAAAGGTCATAAAGGAATATGATGGAATCCTGCCCGATGATCCGGAGCTGCTGCAGCGCCTGCCGGGAATCGGTCCCGCTACGGCGGCTTCGATCTGCGCCTTTGCTTTTAACCTGCCCGTTGTTTTTATCGAAACCAACATCCGCAGGGTTTTTATCCACTTTTTTTTCCGGGATTCAGAGCAGGTAAGCGACAGGGATATCCTTCCCTTAGTCGAAGCAAGCCTGCACCGGGTATCACCCCGGGACTGGTACAACGCCCTGATGGACCTTGGTACTCTGCTTAAAAATCGGGTAGCCAACCCCAACAGAAAAAGCCGCCACTACACGCGGCAGGCTCCCTTCAAAGGCTCCAACCGCGAAGCCCGGGGGGCGGTACTCAAAGCCCTCCAGAAAGCTACCCGTCAGTCAGCGGAGGAACTCTCGGAAACCACGGGAATCGACTTCCGGCGGATACTGCGGGCCGCTGAAGAGCTGGAGAAGGAAGGCTTCCTCAGCGCTGAAAAGGGCCTTTTCGGATTGACATGACAAACCGGCAGGAGACATCGGGATTGGGATGTTCTCAGGAAACAAGGGAGGAACGGCAGGTTTGGATTATGCACCTGTTTTTCTGCTGACGTGCGGGTAAAATATACAGTATGAAAATTATCGGACTTGACAGTGCAGTACAGGAGAAAGATAACGGCCTCGTCCTTTGTGAATATAATGATACACACGAAATGATTCTGAAAGATGTGTGGGACCATAAACAGCCTTTGGTTGTACAGATTTGCGAATGGCTGAAGGATAGGAAAAAAACCCTGATAGGGATAGATGCACCCCTGGGTTGGCCGTTTCAGTTTTCCAAAGGCCTGCAGGACCACCACGCCGGGATGTATCTGGGAGACGACGCCAAGGCCTTTTTCAGGCGGGAAACCGATCTGGATATCGCGAAACGATTTCACAAAACCCCTCTGGAAGTAAGCGCGGACAGAATAGGACGAACTGCTTTTATGTCACTGAAACGAATCAGGGAAATCAGTGAAAGATCGCACAGAAAAGTGTCTCTGGTATGGAATACTCGGGACGACTATGATGTTGGTTTCATTGAGGTGTATCCCGCAGCAACGCTTTTAGCTAATAAGCTTGATATAAAGGGCTATAAAAAAAACTACGAAATCAGACTGAAACTCTTAGCTGAACTGAAAAGTCAGTGTTCAAAACAGGGCATGGACAAGATTGATATCGCTACAATCGACCACAATTTTGACGCCTTTATTTGCTGCCTCGCGGTATATGATTTCTTGACAGGAACGTGCAAAGCACCAGAAAAGATCACTAAAAGAATAAATAAGGAAGGATGGATATGGACCAGAGCAATTGAGTAGTAACTGTTGTCCCCAGGCGGGGGCAGCGGACAGCTAGGGCCCGCGCTATATGGTCTGGTAGCCGGGCGTCCCCCCGGTCCCTGGAAAAAAAAGCCCCCGCCAGCTTTTCAGCCTGCGCGGGAGCATTTTTTTTAAGCGAGGTGCTTCTTTTTTTACTTGACCACAATCCGGAAAAATCTCTTTTTTCCCGCCTTCAGCATGAGCTCCCCGTCCTGAACAAAGGAGCCGTCCACAACCGTGTCTATATCCTCGATTTTCCGGTCGTTGATGCGGGCGCCGCCCTGCTGAACCAGTCTGCGGGCTTCGCCGTTGGAGGAACAGAGGTCTGTGCGGGCAAAAAGCTCCAGCACGCCGATGCCCTTTGCAAGTTCCGAGGCGGAAAGTTCCAGACTAGGAATGGAACTTTTGTCGCCGCTTCCGCCGAAGGCGGCCTTGGCAGCGGCCAGGGCCTTGTCCGCCTCATCCTTGCCGTGGACCAGGCTGGTGTACTCCCAGGCCAGGCGCTCCTTGGCTGCGTTCAGGGCTGCCCCTTCTCCTGCGCAGAGTTCCCGGATCTCCTCCAGTTCCAGAAAAGTAAAGAGCTTCAGGAACTTCTCCACGTCAGCGTCGGCCACATTGCGCCAGTACTGGAAAAAATCGTAAACGGAAAAGAGCCCGGAATCGAGGAAGACGGCGCCCTTCTCTGACTTGCCCATTTTCTGTCCGTCCGCCCGGGTAACCAGGGGAAAGGTCAGCCCGTAGGTTTCGCCTCCCTCCATGCGCCGGATCAGGTCGATACCCGCCACGATGTTGCCCCACTGGTCGTCCCCGCCGATCTGAAGCCGGCAGCCCTTACGCCGGTAGAGCTCCAGGTAGTCATAGGACTGGAGCAGCTGGTAATTGAACTCAACGAAGGAGAGCCCCGTCTCCAGCCGCTTTTTATAGGACTCGAAGGTCAGCATCCGGTTTACGGAAAACTGGCTGCCGATCTCCCGCAGGAAATCGATGTAGTTCAGGTCTGCAAGCCAGTCGGCGTTGTTCACCAGCCAGCCGTTCTCCCCGTCCAGGGTAACGAAGTTGGTCAGCTGCGCGGCGACGCTCTTTACATTGGCTTCGATCTCCTCGTAGCTGAGCATCTTTCGCATCTCTGTCTTCCCCGAGGGGTCGCCGATACGGGCGGTGCCGCCGCCCACGAGGAGCACGGGTTTATGTCCGGCCCTCTGCAGGTGAGAGAGAGCGAAAATCGGAACCATGTGTCCCACATGCAGTGAGGGCCCAGTGGGATCGACCCCCACGTAGAAGGCCACCGGTCCCTGGTCCATCAGGGAACTCAAGGAGTCAAGATCGGTACACTGTTGAATGAATCCCCTCTCCTGGAGGATCTGCAAGGCAGAATTCAGGCTCATACGCGCTTGTACTCCTTTATCTCCTTACGGATCCGCGCGGCAAGCTCGTTACGATGGACCCGGACCTGCTCCATGGAGTCCCTGAAGCGGAGGGTGACCGTCCCGTCCTCCTTGGAGTCGTAGTCCACGGTAACACAGTAGGGAGTACCCCCCTCGTCCTGCCTGCGGTAGCGGCGGCCGATGGCTCCGGACTGATCGTAGAAAACGTTGAAGTCCTCCCGCAGAGCCGCCTCTATCTCTTTCGCAAGTTCGGCAATGCCGTCCTTCTTGACCAGGGGAAGAATCGCCACGGTTATGGGGGCAATTGCAGGATGAAAGTGCATCACCGTCCTGACATCCCCATCCTCGAGCTGTTCCTCCTCGTAGGCATCGGAGAGGACCATCAGTACCGAACGGGTAAGCCCCGCGGAGGTTTCAATTACGTAGGGAACATAGCGTTCCTTGGTCTGATCCTCCAGGTAGGTCTGGTCCTTACCGGAGAACTCCTGGTGCCGGCCCAGGTCGAAGTCGGTGCGGTTGTGGACCCCTTCCAGCTCCTGCCAGCCCATGGGGAAAAAATACTCGATGTCGTAGGCGTCCTTGGCGTAGTGGGCCAGTTCGTCCGACCCGTGCTGGTGCCAGCGGAGCCGGTCGGAGCGGATACCCAGCTTCTTGTAGTAGCCCATCCGCTGTTCTCGCCAATAGTTGAACCACTCGTCGTCGCTGCCGGGTTTAACGAAGAACTGCATCTCCATCTGCTCGAACTCGCAGGTTCTAAAGATAAAGTTCTTGGTGACGATCTCGTTGCGGAAGGCTTTTCCCACCTGGGCGATGCCGAAGGGAATCTTGACCCGGCTGGTCTGCACCACGTTGCGGAAGTTCACAAAGATTCCCTGGGCGGTTTCGGGGCGCAGGTAGACGATGTTCTTGTCGTCCTTCACCGGGCCCAGGTGGGTCTGGAACATCAGGTTGAACTGACGGGGTTCGGTGAAGGTCCCGGAGTTTCCACAGACCGGGCAGGGGGCGGAAAGATCGATGTGGTCCGCCCGGAAGCGGTTCTTGCACTCCTTGCAGTCAACAAGAGGATCGGAAAAGTTGGCCACATGGCCCGATGCCTCCCAGACTTTGGGGTGCATCATGATTGCAGCATCCAGGCCCACGATGTTTTCGTGAAGCTGGGTCATCTCCTTCCACCAGAAGTTCTGAATATTCTTTTTCAGCTCCACCCCCATGGGGCCGTAGTCCCAGGCGGAGGAGAGGCCCCCGTAGATTTCGGAAGACTGAAATACAAATCCCCGGCGCTTGCAGAGGGAGACGAGTTTGTCCATGGTTACTTCGGCGGTTTTTTCTGCCATTCTGTGCTCCTGACGTAAGAAATTATAGATTTTCCGGACCCTTACAAGCGTCCTTTTAATACGGAGATCAAGCGGTCGATTCGCCTGAGGGACTCATCGGTGCCGATCAGACGGCAGCTTTCGATAAGCGGCGGTGATACGGTGCTTCCCGTCAGTCCGACTCTCAAGGGGCCCATCATGTCCCCCAGCTTGACCTCAAGCTCCTCAGCCCTGACGCGGAACTCTTCTTCCATTTCCTCGTCCCCGAGGGAATCAAGGCGGGAGATAAGTTCCCGGCCGGCTTCCAGTACCTCAACGGTTTTGGCCGGGTCCAGCTTTTTGGGCACGGCGATACCGGGGTCATCGGCTTCGACATCCTGAAAAAGAAAGCGGACCAGGGGGGCGATCTCACCCAGGGCCTTAAGCCGCGGTTTGACCAGGGGAATAAAGTTGTCGATAATGCGCCGTTCATCCTCCGTCGGCGGATCGGAGATGATGCCGTCCCGCATCAGGAAGGGGATCAGGGCTTCCTTGAGCTCCCCATCCTCCTTCTGCCGGATGTACTGACCGTTGAACCAGGCCAGCTTCTTGTAATCGAAGACCCCCGGGGCCTTGTTCAGCTTTTCCAGGCTGAAAAGCTCTTCCAGCTCCTCCCGGCTAAAGAATTCCCGGGAGTCGTCGTAGCTCCAGCCCAGCAGGGAGACGTAGTTGAGCAGCGCTTCGGGCAGGTAACCTTCGTTGCGGAACTCCCGCACGCTGGTGGATCCGTGGCGTTTTGAGAGTTTCTGCCCGTCCTTGCCCATGACCATGGGAAGGTGGCAGTACTTCGGGGGCTCCCATCCGAAGGCTTCGTATAACAGAACATGCAGGGGGCCCGAGGGAATCCACTCCTGGGCCCGGAGAATGTGGGTAATCTCCATCAGATGGTCGTCCACCACGTTGGCCAGGTGATAGGTGGGAAAACCGTCACCCTTGAGGATGACCGGGTCTGGGTTGATGTCCCTGTTCTTGCGGGTAATGGTTCCCATGATTTCGTCGGAGAAACTGGTGGAACCCTCCAGGGGAATCTTGAAACGGATTACCGGCTCCAGTTCCCGGGCTTTCAGATCCTCCGCCAGGCGCTTCTCGTCTTCGGGAGACAGGTCCCGGCAGCGCCGGTCGTAACCGGTGGCCTTCTTCTGGCTCTTTCTGAGCTCCTCCAGCCGTTCGGCTGTGCAGTAGCAGCGGTAGGCGTGGCCGCTTTCAAGCAGCGTGTTCGCGTATTCCCGGTACAGATCAAAGCGTTCGGACTGTACATAGGGACCGAAGTCGCCCCCCACATCGGGACCTTCGTCCCATCTGATACCGAGCCACTGGAAGGTATCATAGAGGTCCTGCAGGGCTTCATCGGAATAACGGGTGCGGTCGGTGTCCTCCACCCGCAGTATGAAGCTGCCTCCCTGGCTTCTGGCAAAGAAATAGTTGAATAAGGCGGTCCTGACCCCGCCGATATGCTGAAGGCCCGTCGGTGACGGGGCGTAGCGTACGCGCACGCTCATAATTATCCTCGTTAATCCTAGTTTTTTTTCTAAGTGACTGGTGAATGATTATAGCGGGGGCAGGTGTGTACCGTCAACGGCCCGAAAAAGGGAGATCAGGGAATGTCCTGGCGGTAAAACTCGAGGGCCTCCTCCACCAGGGCCCTCCACTCTTCATCCAGAGAACCGCTAAAAGGAGTACGCCCGGCATGGCGGTACCAGTAGCGGGCGTTCCACTCCTCCCCTTCCCTGCGGTGCAGGTAGGCGTGTACCGCACTTCCCAGTACCGTGGGTGTGGACTGGGCTATGGAATGGGCAAAATCCCAGTCACCTTTTTTGTCCCACCACAAGGCCTTCAACACCTGATCCGGTACCGGATCGGGAGATGAGGCTTCAAGACTTGCCAGAAACTCGTTAAAGGTCATGCTGCGTTTAAAATGTACATACAGACGGCTCCGGGGTCGAGATAAAAGGAGAATTAGTTCAAGATGGCGGTATCCTTCTCAAACTGGCCTGTGGAAAGAAGAACCAGGGTGCAGGCTTCCATGTAGGGGATACCTGCGGAATCCAGGGCTTCCTTAAGCTTCTGTGACTCGGTCCCCGGATTAAAGATAACCCTCTCGGGGTTCAGCTTTACAATTGCATCAATTTCGCTGCCTATATGACGGGGACCCACATACAGGGTCAGGGTATGGATTCTCCCTTCAATCTGGGAAAGAGAATTGTGAACAGGGACCCCCTCGATTTCTTTCAGGGTGGGATGCACGGGCACAACCTTGTACCCGTGACTTCGAAGCATGGTAAGGGCTTTATATGAGTATCGTTCCGGATTGCGGCTTGCGCCGAGAATGGCAACCTGCATTATTTCCTCCAATATATGGTTTATAATATATAATGATTTCAACAAAGACAAGCTCCAGGATTTTCCCGCTCTTTATTGACCGGAAAGGGGTTTCCTCCTATGGTGATGGGTAATGAGCACAACAGGCCTGACACCAAGAGTAACCCAGAAAAGCATCTTCCTTGCATGGCTTCCCCTGGCGGCCATGTGGATTTTTATGGCCGTGGAACAGCCCGGCATCGCCGCGATAATAGCACGAATGCCGGAGGTAAAGAAACAGCTTGCCATTTTTGGAGTGGTCTTTTCTTTCTCCCTGATTATCGAGAGTCCCATAATACAGATGCTTTCGGCGGGTGCGGCCCTGGGTACAAACCGCAGTAATTACAAAAAACTGCTGAACTCAATGCACCTTATGGGAATCGTGCTTACTCTGATACACCTTCTCGTGGGAGTCACCCCTCTTTTTGATTTTCTGATTCTGGAACTGATCGGTATGCCTGGAGACTTTCTCCCAGACAGCCGGACAGCCTTCCTGCTTATGACACCCTTTACTGCCTCCGTTGGATACCGCAGGCTCTGGCAGGGGGTACTCATCCGCAGGGGGCAGTCCAGGGTAATCCCTGCCGTCATGCTGGCCCGGCTCATGACATCCGCCCTTATTCTTATGCTTGGAATGTTCTTTCAGTTTCTTCCGGGCGCCGCCGTCGGAAGCCTGGCGTTGACAATCGGCGTCATAGTCGGAGCGGCCGGCTCCTTTGCCTTTGTGCGCCAGGAACTGCCGCGAATGGAATACGGTGATGAAGGTTTTAGCTATGTTTCGCTTTTTCATTTTTACTATCCCCTGGCCCTTACCTCCTTCATCGATCTGGCAGCGCGGCCAATCCTTTCAGTAGGAGTTGCCAGGGCCGCAAGACCCATAGAATCCCTGGCCATCTGGCCGGTGGTAATGGGCTTTATGTTCCTCTTCAACTCCTTCGCGAAATCCTACCAGGAGATCGTTATAACCCTGAATGACAAGCCCGGGGGACAAAGGGAGCTGAAACGTTTCGCACTCCGCATGGGACTGAGCGTTTTTATCGCCTTCCAGCTGGTGGTGTTCACTCCATTACGGGATCTCTGGTTCCGCTACGTTTCAGGGCTGGATGCGGAACTGATGGAACTCCTTCCCATGTCGGTCTTCTTTGCTTCCTTTGTGCCCGCCATATTCTCATCCATATCCTATAACCGCGGGGTTCTTATAACAAGCAAACGAACGGGAATGGTCAGTCTCGGGGTCTTTATAAATTTCATGTCCATGGTGATTCTGATGTTCAGCATTCTGCTTGTACCCGGGATTACCGGAGCCACCCTGGCCGCAGCCTCTTTCTTCGGCGCCATGGCGGCGGAAGCCATCTTTCTGGCCTGGAAAAGGGGCAGAGGATAGCATTCCCCGGAACCGGAAAATCTGCTATCCTTGCGCTGAATGAGCATAAACGAAGGCAGCACTCCTGCAGTACAGAATTACATCCCCTCCAGGGAGTTCATGAAGGGCGCCAGGGATACAATTCCCCTGCTTTTGGGGGCCCTGCCCTTCGGCATGATCTACGGAACCCTGGCGATAACCGCGGGCTTGAGCAGAGCAGCTGCCATAGGTATGTCCGCCCTGGTTTTCGCGGGTTCGGCCCAGTTTATTGCCGTGGGCCTGATAGCCTCCGGGACGCCGGTTCTGGTCATTATCGCGACCACTTTTATCGTCAACCTGCGCCACCTGCTCTACAGCACGACCCTGCTCCCCCACCTGAAAAAGCTCCCTGTAATCTGGCGCATGCCTCTTGCCTTCTGGCTGACGGATGAAACCTTCGCCGTATCGGTCCATCGCTGGATGGCGGAAGACTCTTCCCCCAACAAGCACTGGTACCAGCTGGGATCCTCCCTTGCCATGTATCTGAACTGGCAGTTCTGGTGCTTCATGGGTCTCGTGCTGGGGGAGAGTATTCCCAATGCAGCCGAATGGGGACTCGATGTAGCCATGCCGGTTACCTTTATAGGGATGACCATTCCCTTCGTGAAAAACCTGCCCATGCTGGTCTGTGTTTTGACCGCCTCTTTCTGCGCTCTGGTCTTTAACGGACTCCCCTACAAGGCCGGATTAATGATCGCCTGCGCCCTGGGGATTCTATCCGGGCTGATCAGCGAACGGCTTCGCAGGGCCGGGAGAAGTGGGAGGCGTATATGAGCGGTACGGAGCTGACGATCATCCTCGGTATGACCCTGGTCACCTTCGGAATACGGGGACTGATTCTGCTCTTCTCCGGAAGAATCGAGATATCCGGTGCCTGGGAGAGTGCCCTTGTCTACGTGCCGCCTGCAGTGCTGAGTGCTATAATCGCACCCTCCGTGCTGATGCCCCGGGGAAGCCTTGATGTCAGTTTCGGGAACTTCTACCTGATCAGCGGATGCGCGGCCCTGATTGCGGGAATCATTTTTCACCGGTATGCCCTGTGGGCGGCCATAGTAACCGGGCTTGCAGTCTTCGGACTCTACCGCTTTTTCTTGCTCTAGGGAGAAACCTGATGTAGGGTATAGAAAATAGTGAGAGTCATAGACAGCATAGAAAACAGAGATAGATCAGGCTTCCTGGGCACTGCTCCAATTTTCTCCTCCCTGGGAGCGGAAGAACTCGATTTCATAGCCGGACACTGCGCTCTCTACGAGTTCGATGTCGGTGAGCACATATATGCTGCAGGCTCCAAAAAGGCGGAGCTCTTTATTCTTGTGGCAGGAAAAGTCGGCATCTATCGGGAAGAAGGTGCTCTGGCCCGGTTCCTTCCCGGAGAGATATTCGGGGAACTTGGTCTTTTGGCTGACGAGCCCCGGGAGGAACTCGCCATGGCGGAGGAACAGACCCGGATTCTTATCTTTCCCAGACGGGATGTCTGCTTCCAGGAGATACTCGAATCCAGGCCGGAGCTTTCTTCCCGACTGCTGCGTAAACTCATGGAGTCAGCCGCCTCCAGGCTGCGTCAGGCCAACCGGCTTATCAAGCAGAATTCTCCCTGGATCCGGGAACTGCGGCACCAGGTCTATACAGACCCCCTGACAGGACTTCCAAACCGGACCTATCTGGAAGAAAACCTGGCCGGCTTTTTTTCCTCCCCTCCCTGCGCCCTGCTGATGTTCAAGCCGGATAACTTTAAGCAGATTAACGACAGCTACGGGCACGAGGCGGGGGACGCGGCGATCCGGCAAATCGGGCGCTTTCTCTCCCGCATTGCCCTGCCGGAAGAGCGGGTCGTGCGCTTCATGGGCAACGAATACGCCCTGATCTGCCCGGAGACAGATATTGAAGAGGCCACACAACGCGCCAGGAAAATACAGAAACTTCAGGGCGCCCTTGATTACGAATACCAGGGCAAAGCAAACGGCATCGTCGTTACCGTGAGTGCCGGCATCGCCGTCTATCCCAGGCATGCTACGAATGCACCGCGGATCATCGCTCTGGCGCACGGACTGGCCATGCGGGGGAGGACCATGGGGGGCGGGCAGCTTCTGATCGCTGCCCCGGATGAGGATCAAGCATCATGACGGAGAAAGACTTTCTTCGTAGTGTAGACATATTTTCATCCCTCTCTGACGAAGAACTGGAGATTCTCGCGGAGCTGCTGAAGCGCAGTTTCATCAAAAAGGGGGAACTTCTTTTTTCTGAAGGTGATGACGGAGAAGAGATGTTCATCGTTGAAAGCGGCAGGATGGGAGTAAACGTGGTCCTCGAAGAGGGAGCAGAACTTGAAGTCGCGAATTTCGGTCCCCGGGAGTTTTTTGGGGAGATGTCGATCTTCGAGGGAGAACCCCGCTCCGCCAGTTGCAGGGCAAAGGAAGACTGTGAACTCCTCAGCCTGAAAGCGGGAGACTTTTTCAGCCTTGCAGACCGGCACCCGGAGATGGCAAACAGAATAATGCATCGAATGCTGAATGTGACAGCCCAAAGGCTTCGAAAAACGAACCGCTTTCTGACGGAGATGGTCAGCTGGGGGGAATCAGCGAGAAAGCGGGCCGTGAGCGACGATTTAAGCGGCCTGTACAATCGGGGATTCTTCGATGTCAGCCTCAAACGCACCGTTTCCGAGGCTCTCAGCGCGGGAGAACCACTCTGTCTTGCAATGGCAGATCTCGACGGTTTCGGCCGGCTCAACGCCCTTCACGGCGAGGAAACATGCAACCTGGTTATCCGGAAGGCTGCAGAGGTTTTCCGTCAGGGCTTCTCCGACGGGGATATCCTGACCCGTTACGGAGGGGATGAGTTCGCCTTTATTCTGCCGGGACGAAACTTGCGGGAAGCAAAGGAGTTATGCGATGATATATGCAGAAAGATGCAGTCGCTGGAAATCAAGACGGATCGAAACAGGGAACCTGTAATACTGAGCACAAGTATCGGGATCGCCGCTCTTTCCGACGGGGTCTTTTTCGGGGAGGATCTGGTCAGGATGGCGGACGAAGCCTTGTACCGGGTCAAGACAGCCGGTCGCGGCCGTGCCCTTTGTTACAGCTGGAGAGACAAGGGATGAAAAAAAGTGACATTCGGAGCATTGCAGAAAAAAACCGAAGAGTGCAGCACATCATCGAAGCGCTGGTCCAGAGCCGAAATGTGCTGGTTCTGGGGCATAAAAACAGCGATGAAGACTGCATCGCCTCCATGGTTGCCATCTCTCTTCTGGTTAAAAAGCTCAGCAAGAACGTTTCCATACTTCTGACCGAACAGATTCATGAACGCTTTCACTACCTTCTGAACATCTGCCGCTACAATGCCATCAATGTAATTCCCGACTGCTCCGGAGTGGCTGACGAAATCGATACAATCTGCGTTGTGGATACCCCCAAACCGGAGATGCTGCAAACCTGCGAAGGGGCGGAGAAACTGCTTCGCTCTCCCGACATCAGGGTAATCGAGTTCGATCATCATCTGGCGGCGGACTCCGCCTATATCGCCCCCAGGGAGACAGCACTGGTGACAACAGCTTCATCAACCTGCGAACTGATTGGTTTTCTGGCCCTCAAGATGAGATGCCTTCGCGGCCGTTTCGAGGAGATTGACGGGGAAGACCTCTTCAGCCGGAACTTTGTTCTGGCCGTTCTTACCGGAATTGTCGGTGATTCGAAGATGGGAAAGTTCATAAAAAGCCACCGGGAGCGCTGGTTTTACAAGCTCTTCTCTTCCCGTTTTTCCCGCATGCTCAGCGAAAAGACCCATCAATCTTCATCTAACCTCTCCTCCATGGAAGAAATCTTCAGTGAGATCACCAGACTTTCCCAGCTCGAGGAGGGCTGTTTCAAATACTTCATGGCCCATAAACAGCATCGCGGATGCATCGCCTATACAATCCTCGATGAAGAGAAGACCAGCCCTCTGCCGGAGGAGACCGATATGGACCTCTTCGTCTCTACCGCCCGCTCGGTGGCGGATGCCCTGGCGGAGGAGAGCGGCTGTCTGGGGATGGTGGCCTACAATGATCCGCCGGAGGTCTCGGATCTCGTCCAGTTCCGTATCCGCCGCAGCCACTCCTTCCAGGGTTTCGATCTTCGGGAGATTCTGTCCGCAGCCGGAATCGAGAACGGAGGAGGCCACGAAGGGGCCATCGGCTTCCGGGTTCCCAAAAGAGAGATCCCGGACATCGGTGTATACTGCCGGCATCTTCTGGACACCATTACTGCTGCGTTCCCACCACTGCAGGGAAACGTACAATAGCCCCGGAGGGCTGTGGTATACTGGGGTATGAGCACAGCGCCGATCCATCAGGCATTCCCTTCACCAAGACACAGACCGCCGGAAGCAAGCAGCCTCTATAAGGCCCCCGAACGGCTTCTATCGGCAATATCTTCCAGAACAGGGCAGATTCCTGCGGTACTGAACATTGTCGCACCCATTGGATACGGAAAAACGAATCTGGCGGCAGCGGTCTGCCGTTCCCTTTTTTCCAGGAGTATCTGGCTCAGCCTGGCGGAAGGATGTTCCGATGAGCCGACATTCAAGTCCGACCTGCTTCAGTCATTCCGGGAGGCGGGGATTCTTCCTCCCGGAAATCAGGACTTTAAGGACGTATTTCATCAACAGACACCTGTCTGCCTGACACTGGACAATCTGCATCTGCTGCCCCGGGGGGCGGCTTCAATTATTACGGAACTCTTCAGCTCCCTGCCGGGGAACAGCCTTATGGTCCTTTGTTCCGATGAGGATCACAGCTTTCCGCTTTCACGTCTCAGAATCGACGATCGTGTTCTGGAGATTCGCATCGAAGATTTAACGGCCACAAAAGAAGAGATCGCAGCTTTTTTTGTCCGTCTCGGATCCTCTCCTTCGGATGATGAACTGGAGATTCTTCTGCAGAAGACCGGGGGATGGTGGGCCTGTATACGGCTTTTTGCAATAGGCTGGCGACAACTCGATGCTGCCGGCAGAAAAGGGTTCTTAAGCCGGTTCAGGGCCACGGACCGCTTTATACGGGAGTTCCTGACAGAAAACATCGATGCCCATCTTTCTCCGGAACAGCTGGATTTTTTAAGGACTGTTTCCATCTGCACCCATATCAGGACGGAACTTGCCGCGCAGCTTTGTAGCCACATGGAGGCTCCGATCCGGCCCCTGGTACAGGATCTTCTTACCCGCTACATTCTGCTTCCAACCGGTCACGGATGGTATCGACTTCCGGTCATTCTTAAACAGCACTACTACGCCGACCTCGACAGAAGCAGCCGTGAAAAACTGCACCGCAGGGCAGCCGAATGGTTCCAGCTGCAGCAGATGCCGAAACTGGCATCCCATCATCTTCAAAGAGCAGGAATAGAGTCTCCCCTGGCCCCGAGGGAAACGGAGATTCTCCTCCAGGCGGCCCAGGGGCTCAGCAATGCGGAGATCGGTGAACGCCTTTTTATAAGCCAGGGAACGGTAAAGTGGCACATGAACAGAATCCTGGAAAAGCTTGACTGCAGCAACCGGACTGCTGCAGTTGAAACCGCCAGAAGAAACGGATTCATCTCCGGTTGAAACAAACGCAAATCCTACCCCTATTCCTGCCTTTGGATAGGTGGCTTCGTCTTCCTGGAGAAGTACACTGCCATACAGGGAGAAGCGGGAATGAACGCCAATCGCAAACGGTCCTATCAAATTCTCGCAGAGGGAACAATAACACGGATTGAGGATGAACGGCTTTCAGCCTGGAATTTCCAGGCCCTTGGAGACGGAAAGACCCTCATGACCGGTCCGCAAGTTGACAGTTCAGCCCTCTACGGAATTCTTTCGGCCCTGCGGGACAGCGGAATCGTACTCCTGGGAATCAAGGAAGTAAAACCAACCAACAGATCGGAAGGAGACAGAAGATGAACCGTACATTTTTTATTGCTGCATGTATTGCAGCCATATCACTGCTGGCAGGCTGCGCGAGCTTTAACGGGGCCATCCCCATCGAGAGCGATGCCCCTGAGACGTTCCATATTTCACCCAAAAATGCTGATGGAATCAAGGACAGCCTGACAATACCAGTGGATTTTCCCGAGATAAAGGGGCTGACAATCTCTTCCTATGAATATTCAATCCGACGGGACGACGGCACTGCGTTCTACAGCTATTCTGAACAGGCGGCCCGGCCCCCATGGTATAAACGGATTATCGGGGCGAAAGCGGCGGTTAAACTTCCCCGGGAAATTGTCTGGGACGGTCGGAGCGACACGGGCGATTTCGCTCCGGACGGGCACTACTACATGCTCATCCGTGCGGAGGATACAAAAGGCAACCGGGGAGAAGCCCGGCCTTTTACGGTAATCGTGGACGATACGCCTCCGTCCGTGAACGTCATGCTTCCCTATACCGTGTTTTCTCCCAACGCCGATAACAACCGTGATACCCTGGACATCTATTTTCAGGACCCTTCTCTTGAAGAGACCTGGGAAGCCCGGATTCGCAAAAGCGAAGGAACCCCGGTATTCGATTACAGCTGGCAGGAATTCCCCATTGATATCCGATGGGACGGCAAAACTGAAAGCGGAGAGCTCATGGAAGATGGTGAGTATATATTCTCGGTAAGTTCCACAGATCTGGCGGGCAACAGCTTCAGCTGGGAAAGCGGGCTTCTGTTAAAGGAATCCGCCCTGCCCCCCATTTCGGCGAGGCTCTCGGATACAATACTCTCACCCAACGGAGACGGAATAAAGGATACGGTCATGCTGTATCTCGATGCCGAAACTCCGGACCGGATTGTAAGGGCAGGGATTTCAGTTATCGGTAAGAACGGCATCAGTCTGGCCAGTCTTCCGGCGCCCTCAAGCTACCCGACAACAGTGACCATAACCGGAATCCTGGAAAACGGCCGTCCCATTCCCGACGGTATCTATTATATCCGGTTCAACGTGGAATACCGCAACGGAGCCACTCCCTCCACAGTGACCCCTCCCCTCCTCATTGACACAGCTCCCCCATCTGCAGTCGTCAGCGTCGATTACCGGCTCTTCTCTCCTGACGGCGACGGTCGCAGGGACGATCTGAACTTTTACCAGAGCAGCGAAGAAGCTGTTGCCTGGAGCGGGACCATAACTGATCAGAGCGGCCGTACGGTTTTTCGTCGCGATTTCGGTTCCCGGGCCTCCGGTTTCAGCTGGAACGGCCGGGACTCCCTTGGCAACTCCATTCCCGACGGGGTCTACACATATACCCTCCAGGGAACGGATGAGGCCGGCAACAGGGCTCTCCGGCGGATTGACGGCATCCGCATCGATACCAGGCCCACCCCGGTGGCACTGCGTTCCATGGATACCAGCTTCAGTCCCAACGGGGACGGAATAACCGAAACCGCCCGGTTTACCCCGGTAATAGAGATTACCGAAGGAATCAGTTCATGGCTCTTTGAGATAACCGACAGCCGGGATACCGCAGTCTACACCCTTTCCGGAAACAGCTATGACGATCTTCCCCGCACCCTTCTGTGGACCGGTGAAGGGGCTCCCGAAGGTCTTTACGGCGGACGCCTGACCGCAGAATATGAAAAGGGGAATATCGCTGTTACAGTCAGTCCCGAAAAGGTTGCATTGGATATCAGCGGTCCGGGAATCAATGCCCAGGTAACTCCTCTTCCCTTCGGGCCCGACGGAGACGGGTTTAACGACAGACTGATGATCAAAATCATCGTCGAAGATCCTTCCGGTGTCATTCTCCGGGAAGCCGAAATCCTCGATCCCGCTGGGAACTCCTTCCTTCGCCTGCCTGCAGCCGCCTTTACCGCCGCAGGTTGGTCCTGGGACGGAAAATCCGCCTCAGGAGAGCTGGTGCAGTCCGCCTCGGACTATACCCTCAGGGTGCAATCCAGGGATACCGTGGGAAACGAAAGCCGGTACGAACTGTCCATTCCGGTGGATATTCTGGTAATCCGTGACGGGGACCGTTTGAAAATCAGCATTTCCAGCATTTACTTCAAACCGAACACTCCCGACTATATTAATGTGGAGCCTGAGACCGCCAGGCGGAACCTCGCTACCCTGGACAGGCTGGCGGAAATTCTCAAAAAGTATTCTGACTACCGCATCAGGCTCGAAGGCCACGGCGTGCGTATCTACTGGGATCAGCCGCAGCGATGGCCCGGGGAGGAAACCGAGGTGCTGGTTCCCCTTTCCCGGGCCCGGGCAGAGGCTATCCGGGCCGCCCTCAGTTCACGGGGCGTAAAACCGGAGCGTATGAGCATAGAGGGCTTCGGCGGGTACCGGCCGGTGGTTCCCCATGGTGATCTGGATAACCGCTGGAAAAACCGGCGAGTGGAATTCATCCTGGTTAAATAAGGTACCCAGAATAGTATGCCGGGGGAGCTTCTGTCCCGTAGACAGAGTCTCCCCCCGGCCCTACAATACCCGCCATGGCAGACATCGCTGTAATCGGCGGCGGACCGGCGGGGCTTTTTGCCGCCATCAGGGCAGCGAGGCGGGGCAGTCGGGTACGCATTCTGGAGAAGATGAAAAGCCCCGGCCGCAAGCTGCTTATAAGCGGCTCAGGTCAGTGCAATATCACCCACGAGGGGGAGATACAGAACTTTCTGTCCCGCTATGCCGAAGCGGGCCGTTTTCTCCGCCCCGCGCTCTTTCACCTTAGCCCCCGGGACCTCCTGAACTTCTTTGAAGAGAGGGGTATCGGTTTCGAGACGGAAACGGGTGGCAAGGTTTTTCCAAAGAGCCGCCGGGCCCGGGACATTCTCGATGTGCTGCTCCGGGAGCTCGAGGCATCCGGGGCGGAACTTGTGATTGATCAAAATGTAAGATCCATCGACGCAGGCAGGGGCGGATTTACCCTCCGCTGCAGCGGTGAGGAGACAGGTCCCGTAGACCGGGTAATACTGGCAGCAGGCGGGGCATCCTATCCGTCCACCGGTTCCGATGGTTCGGGTTTTGTCCTGGCGGAGCAGCTGGGACACAGAATCGTCAGCCCCCGACCCGCCCTTACGGATACCGTAATCCGGGACTTCCCCATGGCGGAGCTGGCAGGCATATCTGTAAGGAACTGCAGAGTACTCCACTACAGGGATAAAAAGCTCCTGTCCCGTCTTTATGGGGACCTCCTGATCACCCATACGGGTTTTTCCGGCCCTGTCATCATGGATGCGTCCCGGAACATTCATCCCGGAGACATCCTTGTTCCGGATTTCGGCGGCCGCGGGGAAGAGACGGAGGAGGTACTCCGCCGTTTTGCGGAGGAAAACGGGAAAAAGCAGATAAAATCGGTATCACGTATACTCAGCTGTCCCGAAGCACTCCTTGAAACACTGCTGAACAGGGCCGGCATACCTGGTGAAGGGCGCCTGGGGGAACTCTCCAGGAGGATGCGGCGCCTTCTGGCTCGGACGATCGCCGAAACACCGTACGCGGTGGCCCGTACCGGAGATTTAAAAAGCGCCAGGGTCACAGCCGGCGGTGTTGACCGCCGGGAAATCAGTCCCCACAGCATGGAGAGCAGAATCGTACCCGGACTCTTCTTTGCCGGGGAGGTCATCGACATCGACGGTGATACCGGAGGTTTCAACCTGCAGGCAGCCTTCTCCACCGGCGCCCTGGCGGGGGATAACTGCGCGACCTAAAAGACCAATAAAAACAATACGAATTTAAACCTTGTCCCCGGACAGCTTCTGCCATACCCTTCAATCGTTAATTATTTATCTATAGGATCTACTTTTTTGAAGGAGACAAGGATGAGAAAGATTCGTATTGCATCGTCTGTTCTTATTGCAGTTCTGATTGCCCTTCTCGCCTCCTGCGGCAGTGCTGTCTACACGGCGGGCACCTACACAGGAGAGGGTCAGGGTCATGGAGGAACAATTCGTCTTGAAGTTTCGGTTGACGATACGTCCATAACCGATATCACAATCACGGAAAACCCGGAATCGGATTTCAGTCTGCCCGCCATCAACAAGCTGATCGACACCGCTATCGAGAAAAACAGCGGTGACATAGACAGCGTCAGCGGTGCGACGGAGACCTCCGCCGGTGTAATAGCTGCAATTCAGGCAGCCCTGTCCAAGGCCCGTATCGGGGAAGCAGCCCCCCAGGCGGCTGAAAAGGAGAGCACAGGCGCCCGGGACATCAGCGTGGATGTTGCCGTTATCGGTTCCGGCGGAGCGGGGCTCTCCGCGGCCATCGAGGCAAAGAATGCCGGCGCCTCTGTACTGATCATTGAAAAGATGGCAGTTGCCGGGGGTAACACCAATTACGCCACCGGAGGACTGAACGCCGCTGAAACCAGCTTTCAGAAGGAGCAGGGAATCGAGGATTCGGCGGAGCTCTTTTTTGAAGACACCATGAAAGGCGGGAAAAACATCAACAACCCCGACCTGGTAGAGGTACTGACCACCCGTTCGGCGGAAACAGTCGCCTGGCTCACTGATCTTGGAGCAGATCTGAGCGATGTGGGACGTCTGGGGGGAGCCTCGGTCAACCGTTCCCACCGGCCGAAGGGCGGCAAGGCCGTCGGGGCCCACATTGCGGGAACCCTGCAGAAGGTCGCCGAAGCCGCGGGGGTCGAAATCAGGCTTGATAACCGGGCGGTCGCCCTGGTAAGCCGTAACGGCGCCGTGAGCGGCGTACAAGTCGAATCACCCGAGGGAAGCTACACCATAAGCGCGAAGGCGGTCATTCTGGCAACAGGCGGTTTCGGTGCAAGCCCCGAGAAGATCGTCCAGTACAAACCCAAACTGGAGGGCTTTGGCACCACCAACCACCCCGGCGCCACCGGTGATGCCCTGGATATGGTAAAAGAACTCAATGTCGCCCTGGCGGATATTGAAGAAATCCAGACCCACCCAACGGTTGTTCCGGTCAAGAATACCATGATCACCGAGGCTGTCCGGGGTAACGGAGCCATTCTGGTCAACCGTGAGGGAGTACGTTTTGTCTCCGAGCTTGAAACCCGGGATGTCGTCTCCGACGCCGAACTGGCCCAGGAGGGGGGAACAGCCTTCCTGCTCTTTGACCAGGGCGTACGGGAATCCCTGGCGGCCATTGAGAAATACGCCGGGAGCGGACTTCTTACCGAGGGCGCAAGTCTTGAGGAACTGGCCCGGACAATGGACATGGAGCCCGCTACCCTTGCAAAGACCGTTGAAACCTACAACTCCTACGTTGTTGCCGGCAAGGACGATGATTTCGGCAGAGCCAGCATGCCCCGCCAGCTGACCCAGGGCCCCTACTACATGGTAGAGGTCGGCCCCGCTGTTCACCACACCATGGGCGGCATAAAGATCGATACCGAAGCCCGGGTCATCAACAAGGACGGAAATCCCGTTCCCGGACTCTACGCCGCCGGTGAAGTTACCGGAGGAGTCCACGGCGCCAACCGTCTCGGCGGTAATGCCATGGCGGACATTACGGTCTTCGGACGCATTGCGGGGAAGAGCGCGGCGGAAGGAAGGTAATGCCCGCCTGAAGACAAAATAAGCCCAGGCCGGGGCCTAAGGGTCCCGGCCATCTATTTTCTATCATGATCTTTTTGAGTACACTGGCGGGGAACATGAAGCTCAGCCGGAAGATATCTCTTTTTATTATCCTCATACTGATTTTTACTGTTTTTATTACCTCCTTCTTTTTTCTCAGCCAGTGGCTCGACTCCCTCCGCTTTCAGATGCGCAGCCAGGCCATGGACCTGGCGGAAACCCTGAGCAGGGCGTCACAGATCCGGGTGAACATCGGCAGCCCCAACGGAGACATTATCATACAGCGGGAGATGGAGCGGATCCGTCTGCATACCCGCATCCAGTCAATCCAGATTGTGAATGTCGAAGGACTCATCTACGCCCACTCCCTGGAGTCGGAAATTCGGAAAAAGACGGATAATCACCTGCTAATGACCGTCCTGGAAAGCGGTGAGGCAGCCAGACGGGAGGAACAAAGCCTGACCGCTCCTTCTTTTCAGGCAGCAGCCCCGATCTATCACCGGGGGATTCTCGCAGGCGCCGTGCTGGTGGAGCTTTTTTACGGACGGATTTACCAGGAAAACCGCCGCAACATCATGATAATCGCCGCAGTTGCCCTTTTTACCCTGGCCTGCGGGATTTTTCTGGCCCGGCTCCTGTCGACAAACATCAAGCAGAGTATCTTCGGTCTTGAACCGGTGGAGATAGCCCGCCTCCTTACCCAGCAGGATCTTATCCTTTCCAGCTTTGACCTGGGAGTGGTTTTTTCCAACCGGGACGGTTCGACGAGCATGATCAACCCCGCAGCGCGAAAACTTCTGGGGCTCTCACCGGAGGAGAAGGATTTCCGCATCGGTTCCCCCGGCGAAGGGCCCAGGGAGTACCAGAGCAGAAACGGACGGGTACTCCTTTGCCGCAGCTATCCGGTAATCGATCACCACAGAGAAGAAGCGGGACGGGTGACCGTCTTTGAGGACCTGACGGAGGCCCGGCGACGGGCTGAAGAGCTTACCGGAATGCGCCAGCTGACCAGCGCCCTCAGGGCCCAGAACCATGAATTCCTGAACAAGCTCCACAGCATTTCCGGCCTGATTCAATTGAAGGAGTACGACGAGGCCCTGCGCTTTATCTCCGATGCCGCGGGCCACCGGGGAGAGCTTACCGCGGTTCTGACCCGCCGGATACAGGAGCCTGCCATAGCGGGACTCCTGTTGTCAAAATACAACCGTGCAGCAGAGGCACGTATCGCCGTCACTATCGACGAAGAATCATCTCTTTCATCATCGTCTCCTGTTATTTCTCCCCAGGACCTGTCCACCATCCTGGGAAACCTGCTGGAAAACGCTTACGAGGAACTCAGGGGAAAAGAGGGAGGAGAGATATTCATCGGTATCTACGAGGGGGAGAGTTCCCTGCAATGCTGCGTGGAAGATAACGGCCGGGGTATTCCCTCCCATATCCGGGAAAGCCTTTTTCAGCGGGGAGTATCCACCAAAGGGGAGTCCCGGGGAATCGGGCTTGCTCTTGTAAAGGAGATAATCGACCGTTTGGGCGGGACGATTCAGATAGACGGAGTCCACGGCACCTCGGTGGACCTGGACATTCCCGCTTCGAAGGAGAAGCAGGCAAGATGAATATCCTCATCCTGGAAGACGATCCCATGGTCAGTTCCATAACCAGCCGCTTTCTGAGGCAGATAGACTCAGGGTTCCATCCCGTATGCGCCGGCACCATCGATGAGGCCCACAGGCTCTGCGAAGAACAAAAGTTCGATCTTATGCTTGTGGACGTCTACTTCCCTGATAAAACAGGGGTGGAGTTTCTCCAGAAAGAACGGGCACAGGGGAACCCTGCAGTGGCGATCATGATAACCGCGGACAAAACTCCCCATACGGTTGAGCAGACCCTGGCACTGGGAGCGGTGGACTATCTGATAAAACCCTTTGAGTTCCAGCGTTTCAGCGAAGCCGTCCTTCGGGCAAGGGAACGCATATCCAGGATTCATGGATCAGGGAGCTCAGACTTCGACCAGAGGCAGCTGGATAGTCTGATTATACCGGAAAAGCGGAAACCGGCAGATTCGCTTCCGGAAAAAGGAATGGGAGCCCAGACCTACAGCATGGTAAAAGAGATTATAGAAAAACACGAAGACGACTTCAGTGCCCGGGACATCGCCGAAGAGGCAGGCCTTGCCAGGGTTACGGTGCGGCGCTACCTTGAGGGCATGCTCGCCGAAGGACTGCTTGAAATGTCTCCGGTCTACGGCCATGTGGGAAGGCCAATGCACCGGTACCGCAGGAGCCGGGAACAATGAACGTACGGAGGCTTTTGACTCCCCTGGCAGCAGGACTCCTCCTGGCGGGGATCTTCTTCCTTATGAGCCGGCCGGAAAAGTATGACGTGCTGGTCGTTGGCGCCGGGGCCGCCGGTCTTTTCGCCGCTCTGGAGGCAGAGGAACAGGGTGCATCGGTCATGGTCATCGAAAAGATGCCCACCATCGGAGGCAACACCATCCGCGCGACAGGCGGTATGAACGCCGCCGAGTCTGAAATACAGGAAAAACTGAATATTGACGACAGCCTGGAATCCCACCTGAAGGATACCCTGCAGGCGGGGCACAGGACCAACGATTCCGTTCTGGCGAAGATACTTGTAGAGCAGGCCAGGGAAGCGGTAAGCCGTCTCCGGTCCCTTGGAGCGGATCTTGAAGACGTGGGCTACCTCGCCGGCCACAGTGCGCCGAGGACCCACCGGCCCACCGGGGGAGCCCCCGTGGGAACCGAAATCATACGGGTCCTGAAAGATGCCCTCAAGAAAAGGAATATTCCCATTCGGCTGGAGACACGAATAATCAGTCTTATCAGGAAGAAAGGAGTCGTCCGGGGCGCTCTTGTGCGGGACAAGACCGGAAGAGAATACCGGATACTCAGCTCCGCTCTTGTTCTGGCTACCGGGGGTTACGGCGGCAGTCCCCGAACCTTCGTCCGCTACAATCCGGCCTTGACAGGATTCAATACCACCAACCATCCCGGTGCAACAGGGGATTACATCCCCCTGGCTGAAGAGATCGGCGCCCGACTGGTGGACATGGACCAGATCCAGGCCCATCCCACGGTGGAACCCGACCACGGAGTATTGATAACCGAGGCCCTGCGTGGAAACGGAGGAATCCTCGTTGACCTGATGGGGCGGCGCTTTACCGACGAGCTGGCCTTCCGGGATATTCTGAGCGCGAAGATTCTGGAGCGGCGTAACGGAATAGCCTATCTTATCTTCGATGACAAGGTCCGCAGGTCCCTTTCGGCGGCGGAAAACTATATTCACCGTAACCTGGTGGTCAGCGCGAATACCCCGGAAGAACTCGCCGGCAAACTGGGTATTGATCCGCCCCTCTTTTCCGCGGAACTTGAAAGCTACAACAGGGTGCACAGGTCCGGCGAAACAGACCTCTACGGCAGAAGCGGGATCAGCATAGCCCTGGAGACTCCCCCCTATTACGGCATAAAGGTCTCGCCGGGGGTACACTACTGTATGGGGGGCCTGGCTATCGACGATCGGACCCGGGTACTGAGGGACTCCGACGGAAAGCCGATCCCGGGCCTGTATGCTGCCGGAGAGTCCACGGGGGGCATTCACGGGAGCAACCGCCTGGGAGGCAACTCCCTTGCTGACGCGGTGATATTCGGACGCATTGCCGGCCGCGAGGCGGCGGGAAAATAAATAGGCTACTCTTCGGATGTGGCGTAGTCGAGGATAATCTCCTTGGTCGCCTCATCCCGGGGCAGGTCGCAGGCAATCCGGCCGCCGGCAAGCACCAGGACACGATCGCACATGCCGAGGATCTCTTCGATTTCCGAGGAAATCAGAATAACCGAGGCGCCTTTGCCGACAAGATCGTTTATGGAGTTGTATATATCCACTTTGGCCGCGGCGTCCACTCCCCGGGTCGGTTCATCCATTATGTAGATCCCCGCCCTGCACATGAAGGAACGGGACAGAAGCACCTTCTGCTGATTGCCTCCGGAATAGAAGCGCAATATGTCCTTGAACTGTCCCGGGACAATACCCAGACGCCGGATATATTCCCCCGTAAGCTGGCGCATGTAGAGCTCGTTCAAAGCCAGGCTGTTCAGAAAGCGCGGCAGGGTCGCGATAGTCAGATTGGTTATCAGGTTCAGGGGTGGAAATATGCCGTTCTCCGACCGGTTTTCCGGCACCAGGATTACCCCGTGCTGCATGGCATCAAGGGGATGATTGAAGCTGACCTGCTTTCCGTGAAGAAGTATCTCTCCCCCGGTAAATTGGGCAAGACCGAAAAGGCAGTTGCTTAACAGTGTTCTTCCGGAACCCATAAGCCCGGTTATCCCAAGAATTTCCTGTTTGCGCAGGGAAAAGGATACGGAATGGAGTATCGGTTCGCTGGAGAGCCCTTTTACCTCCAGAATCGTCCCGCCGGGGTGCAGGGATAGGCGGGGATAGCGTTCCCGGTGGGGGTCCTCGATCATCATCCCCACCAGGGTGCTTTTGTCGATCTCGTTGACCCGGCTGGTTGATACGATCCGGCCCTTGTGAATTACCGTAACCCTGTCTCCCACCCGTTTTATCTCGTCCATCCTGTGGGAAATGTAGAAAACCCCCTCCACCCGCTCTTTTAACTCCTCGAGTATCGTGAAAAAGAGGTTTCGCTCGATCTCCCCCATGGCAGCGGTGGGCTCGTCGAAAATTACAACCTCCGCTCCGGAAACATAGGCTTTTACCGCCGAAAGAAGCTGTCGTTCCGCGTAGCCCAGGCGGTTTACCCGCATGCCCGGATTAAAGTCGATGCCGAAGTACCTCAGAAGCTCCGCGCATTCGAGTTCGGTACGGGCCCGGCTGAAGTAACGGCACAGACGCCCCTCCCGGGCATAACGGTCAAAGAAAACATTCTCCGCCACACTCAGATTTCCGAAAAGCTGATTGTCCTGGTGCTGATAGAAAATTCCCCCCTTGCGGGCGGCATGGAAGGATTCAAACTCAATCTCCTCGCCCTTCAGACGAATGGAACCGGAATCCCGTGAATAGAGGCCGCTTACGATCTTCATAAGAGCCGATTTGCCGGAACCGTTCTCCCCTATTATTACGTGGACCTCCCCCGGAAGCAGATCCAGATTAATGGAGTCCAGAAGAAACTCGTTGTCGAAGTTCTTACTGATATTTTCCAGTACCAGCAGCGGAGAACTCACCGTCTATACCCTACCCTCAAAAACATTGATGGAAGTATGCAGCTGGATGTTGCGCACAAAAATCTGCTGCTTATACTCGTCGGAGATGGAGGGGTTTGTTATGACCTTGTCCGCAAGCTTCAGGCTTCCCAGGCGAAAAAAGGCGTTGCGGCCGAAATTTTCACCCATACACAGAAAGATCTTTTCTTCCGCCGACTCCATGGCCGCCTCGATGAGCTCCGCTTTTTCATGGCTGGCGACGCTTACCTCCAGATTCTCGCCGATTCCTTCCACCTCGGCGAAGAGCCGGTTCACGTGAAAGCGGCGCAGGTTGGCCACCGAGAGGGAACCATAGAGGGACCTGCCGTCATCCGCCACGTCTCCCCCCAGAAGCACAACCCGGTTGGAGGGCTGCCGGGCGATTTCGGTAGCGACAGGGATATAGTTTGTAAGCACCGTAATTCCGTTCCTTTCTACAATGCGCCGGGCAATACAGTCACAGATATCACCCCCGGTCAGCATAATGACGTCCCCGTCCTCGATCATGTTCAGGGCGACGGAGGCGATCTCCCGGGAGTCCCTGGATACATCGGCGGTCGGCTCCGGCTGGACGGATTCCTCGATCTCCCGCAGAACAGCGCCGCCGTGGGTACGGGTCAAAACACCGTCGCGCTCCAGTTTTTCCAGGTCCCGTCGGATGGTCACCTCCGAAACATTGAGCATGGAGCTCAGGGCATGGACCTCCACCTGGCGGTTTTCCCTGAGAAAGTTCTTTATAATCCGGGTGCGTTCAACAGCAAACATGACAAACTGTTCATAACTATACGGGATTGAAGCGTCCTTGACAATCAAAATCTCATCATCCACAAATAAGCGAAAAGAAACGATAAAGATCAAAACTTTTTATTGACGTCCCACCAAAGCAATGGTACGATTTACACATATTCGCAAGCAAACGAACATCGTTTGTGAGCGTTTTTTTATTACATCTGTGCGTGAACGTACACATGAGATCATACTGTCGATCCTGTGATCGATGGATTATGATACTACTTTCTTACAAAAGGAGTTTTTATGAAACGAATTGTACAGGCACTGACAATTCTCGCCATCATCGGCCTTGCGGCTTCGATGCTTGTGGCGGAAGGACAGAAGGAAGGGGATCAGAAGGTTGTAGGTATCGCCATGCCGACCCAGTCTTCCCAGCGGTGGATCCAGGACGGCGGCAACATGAAGAAGATCCTCGAGGAACGGGGTTACAAGGTCGACCTGCAGTACGCCGAAGACAACATCGACGCTCAGGTAAACCAGCTCGAGAACATGATCGTCAAGGGCGCTGATGTTCTGGTAATAGCCTCCATCGACGGCGAATCCCTGACCAATGTACTGGACAAAGCCGCGGCCCAGGATATCCCGGTTATCGCGTATGACCGTCTCATCCGCAACTCCCCCCATGTCAGCTACTACGCCACCTTCGACAACTTCCTCGTGGGCGTTCTGCAGGGGGACTACATTGTAGAGAGTCTGGGACTTAAAAACGGCAAGGGACCTTACAACATCGAAATCTTTGCCGGATCCCCCGACGACAACAATGCATACTTTTTCTTTGACGGCGCCATGTCGAGGCTTCAGCCCTACATTGACAAGGGCCAGCTTGTAATCCGCAGCGGTCAGACGGAATTCGACCAGGTTGCCACCCTGCGCTGGGACGGCGCGACCGCGCAGCAGCGCATGGACAACATCCTAACCGCCCACTACTCCGGCGCCAATGTGGATGCAGTCCTCTCCCCCTACGACGGAATATCCATCGGTATCCTCTCTTCCCTCAAGAGCGTCGGTTACGGCAGCTCCAAGCCGATGCCCGTTGTAACCGGTCAGGACGCAGAGCTTCCTTCAGTTAAATCCATCCTGGCGGGCGAGCAGGCCCAGACCGTCTTTAAGGACACCCGGGTCCTGGCACAGCGTGCTGCCGATATGGTCGACGCCGTACTTCAGGGCAAGAAAGCCGAGGTCAACGACACCAAAACCTACGACAACGGGGTAAAGGTTGTTCCCTCATACCTGGAAGAGCCTGTATCTGTGGACAAGAGCAACTGGGAAAAAGCCCTTATTGCAACCGGATACTACACCAAGGACATGTTCTAAAAAACGAATCCGAGAATAGAACCGGCGGCGCAAGCCGCCGGTTTCACTGTATACTATTTCCGGATAGACCCGGAATCACAAGGCAATAATATGGCTGATATTCATCTGGAAATGCGCCGGATAACCAAGAGGTTTCCCGGCATAACCGCCCTTGATCAGGTAACGATGCAGGTCAACAATAAAGAGATCCATGCCCTGGTGGGAGAAAACGGCGCCGGCAAGTCCACCCTCATGAAAGTCCTGAGCGGTGTCTATCCCTATGGAAGCTATGAGGGCGAGATTTTCCTTAACGGGGAAGAGTGCCGCTTCAAGGATATCCGGGAAAGTGAACGCCTGGGCATCGTTATAATTCACCAGGAGCTGGCCCTTATTCCCTACCTTTCTATCGCGGAAAATATCTTTCTTGGCAACGAACAGGCAAGAAACAGTATAATAGACTGGTTCAAGACATCCTCCCGGGCCCGGGAACTCCTTGCAACTGTCGGGCTGGATGAAAACCCGGCCACCCTTGTGGGAAACATCGGCGTGGGAAAACAGCAGCTTGTAGAGATTGCCAAGGCCCTGGCAAAGAATGTCAAGCTGCTCATCCTGGACGAGCCCACCGCCGCCCTGAACGACCGGGAGAGCAACCAGCTCCTTGATCTGCTTATCCAGCTCAAGAGCGAAGGGATTACATCAATTCTGATCTCCCATAAACTGAAAGAGGTCGAGAAGGTCGCCGACACTATTACAGTTATCCGGGACGGCAAAGTCATCGACAATCTTACAAAAGGCAGGGATGAGATTGACGAAGACCGTATTATAAAAAGCATGGTGGGCAGAGAACTGACAAACCGCTTTCCCGACCGGGAAGCAGACATAGGTGAGACCGTACTGGATGTCAGGGACTGGAGCTTCTATCATCCCCAGCACGAAAACAGGCTGGTCATAAACCGGGCCAACTTTCATGTAAAAAAAGGTGAGGTTGTGGGCTTTGCGGGTCTCATGGGGGCAGGACGTACCGAACTGGTAATGAGCCTCTTCGGAAAGTCCTATGGAAAACGACACAGCGGGCGGATCCTGCTGAAGGGAAACGAAATTGTCATGAACAGCGTAAGCGACGCCATCGAGAACGGCATAGCCTACGTAACGGAAGACCGGAAAGGCTACGGGCTTATTCTTATCGAAGACATTCGCCGGAATCTTACCCTCCCTTCTCTCGGGAACCTGAGCAGCAGCGGTGTGGTCAACTCCTCGGAGGAGGTTCTTTCAGCGGAGAAATACCGGAAAAAGATCACCATAAAATGCTCCGGGATAGACCAGAATGTCGATAATCTTTCCGGGGGCAACCAGCAGAAGGTCGTGCTTGGTAAATGGATCATGCTGGAACCGGATGTTCTTATCCTGGACGAACCGACCAGGGGAATCGACGTGGGCGCCAAGTTCGAGATATACCAGATAATCAATCAGCTGGCCGCGGAAGGAAAATCGATCATAATGATCTCTTCGGAAATGCCCGAGCTCCTCGGCATGTGCGACCGCATCTACGTTGTTGACCGCGGAGAGATCGCCGGAGAACTGGACAGGCAGCAAGCCAGCCAGGAAAGCATTATGAAGATCATCATGAACCATCAAAAACAGAGCAAGGAAATAAGCCATGGACAGCCTCAAACAGTACTTTAAATCAAACATTCGCCAGTACGGAATGGTGCTGGCCCTTGTCGTTATCATGTTCTTCTTCCAGATCGTTACCGGCGGCATCCTGTTAAAACCGGCCAATGTAACAAACCTGGTTCTGCAGAACAGCTATGTGCTGATTCTCGCCGTGGGGATGCTGCTGTGTATCCTAACAGGTAATATCGATCTCTCCGTCGGGTCCGTCGTCGCTTTTGTGGGTGCCGTCTCTGCTGTCATGATGGTGGACTGGAACATGCCGGTACTCCCGGCCATTCTGATCGCCCTTCTTATAGGAATCGTCGTCGGAGCCTTTCATGGGGTGTTCATCGCTTATCTGCGGATACCGCCCTTTATCGTAACCCTGGCGGGTATGCTTATCTTTCGGGGCCTGACCATGGTTATATTGAAAGGACAGACAAAGGCTCCCTTCGAAAAGTCCTTCCAGGCTATTGCCGCGGGATATATTTCCGGAGGGGGATTCAGTATTGGCGGGTTCAATCTGATAGCCGTTCTGACGGGGATTATTCTGTCGGCCCTGTTCATTCTGGGAATCGCCGTAAACCGCCGAAACCAGAAAAAATACGGCTTCGAGGTCTTGCCCACAGGCTTTGAAACTGTCCGGGTTCTGGTCATACTGGCTGCGATCAACTGGCTGACTCTGAGCCTTGCCCTTTACAACGGAATTCCCATTGTCATGGTGGTGCTTTTTGGGCTCGTCCTCATCTACACCTTTATTACCCAGAAAACCATCTTCGGCCGGCACATCTATGCCCTGGGGGGCAACGAAAAGGCCGCCAAACTGTCGGGTGTCAAGACAAAGAGGGTCATGTTCCTGGTCTATACAAACATGGGACTGCTTTCCGCAGTGGCGGGTATGGTCGTAGCCGGTCGTCTGAACGCGGCAACCCCCAAAGCAGGAACCATGTTCGAACTCGATGCCATTGCAGCCTGTTTTATCGGCGGTGCCTCCGCCTCGGGGGGTATTGGGACTGTAGTGGGAGCTATTGTCGGAGGCCTTGTAATGGGCGTTCTGAACAATGGTATGTCCATCATGGGCGTGAGTGTCGACTGGCAGCAGGCAATCAAGGGAATGGTCCTTCTCGGTGCCGTATGCTTTGATGTGTACACGAAATCAAAGTCTCAGGCAGACTGATTCTCGTTCACATACCACCTCCTTTTCTGGTGCTGTCCGGATGACTCCACGGACAGCACCCTTTTTTACCCTTCTCCCTTCTTCGCCGGCGGAACAAGCATTAGCGTCAGTAGGACAAGCCCTCCAAACCCCACATAGAGCAGAGTAAAAAACCAGACAGGGAACTCGTAAAACAGCAGCATTCTGACCAGCCTGCCAACAAAGGATATATCCTCCTCGGCGGACTGCCCCGCCGCCGTACGCAGGCGATACTCCCACAGGGTCAGGGGACACCAGATGCCCAGCAGGGCTTCGAAAGCGACAAAGAGAACCGCCAGAAGATGCAGTGTCCTGAACACGCGGTTGCGGACCCAGGTCCAGCCCCGAAGCCAGCCGATCAGTATGCTTATCTCCCCGCCCACGGTAAAACCGAGGTAACAGAAATGTATCAGGACAACGAAATCCGCGAGAAGAGCAAAGAAACCCTTATTAAAAAGGACCGACATTCCTTGTGAATTATACACCCTGATTCATCACCGGGACAAAAAAACCGTGAGGGGATCTACCTTCCCCCCACGGTTCCCACACAAGAAATGTACAAAGCTACTCAACTACAATGAACTTTCCCCACATTCCCCGGGCACGGTGATTACCGACACTGCAGTAGAACTCAAATTCACCGCTTTTGTCGGCAACGAACTCGATGGTCTCGCTTCTGCCTGCGGGAATCTGCCTGGTTGCGGCATCGAACTCATCAATTACCCAGTCGTGGAAGCCTCCCCCGTTGGTAAAGGTCAAACGGACGGTATCTCCCTTTTTGACCCGAATCTCCCTGGGGATAAAGTCGAAGCCCTTGTTGGTGACGCTGATCTCCTTTACACCGGGGCCCTCGCCGGAGAGATCAACAACTTCCTGGGCCGCGAGAGGTACGAGCGCTGCGCTTAACAGCGCGATAAATAAAAGCTTTTTCATGTCTTAAACCTCACTATTATGATCATATATGTCAAGTATTATTTATTCGGAACCAGAATCAGCATGCCTCCGCTGCCCGCGGCAGCCGCTATCAGGTACTGATAATACAGGAGACCGGGAATAAAAAGCGGCAGCAGCCCCGCTGCAATCTGCACTACCCCGCCGATAATGAAAAGCCGGGGCGTCCACCAGCGGGCATTCACCAGAAAAGCGGAACCCATAAGCAGCAGCCAGAATACCCCCAGATAGGAGATCAGCCACATGATCTGCGGCAGCATGAATACCAGAAAAGAAACGACCATGCCGAAACCCACGGCAATTATCCAGAGAAACATGATCTTTCGCAGTTTAGCGGACTTCATGGGCATATAGAGAACCATGGGGATAAATCCGATAATTGTCAGAACAAGCCATACCCAGTTAACCCGCGGGTCAGGCCAGTAATGCGTTGCAAGCCAACCGACGAGTTCAACAAGAGCCCAGGTAACAAAAACGATACGTGGTTTGGTCCAGAAGCGTTTCATGGGTTTAATATAACTAATTTTGTAATACAAAGAAACTTTTCATTTTTTTTGTAAAAAAATGAAAACCGTCCTATAATGATAATGGGGGTAGTTATCATGAAAACATTCGTTTTTCTAATGATCTGCTGCGCCCTGTTAATTCCATCATGTGAAACCCTTACCGACATCGAACAGGGAGCATCGAAAATCTCGGGAACCATGTCTAAAGGTGCTGCTGCAGGCGGCAGTGCATCAAGCCTGGGATCCGTGGACTTCCGCAAGGATGAGGTCCTGTGTTCAGTCAGCGGCAATGAAGCACAGGAAAAGGCCCGTTATCTTCCGGCAGTGATCCTGACAGCACCTACGGCGGCTACAGGCAATCAGGCGGAGGTAATGTATCCTGATGGGAAAAAGGACTGGACCTACATTGTTCTGCCCTCCCGCAAGGCAAACGACGCTGACCTGCTAATCGGAGAATCCGTACTCTATATGTACCACCAGAGCGACGACGAGGATATGACCCAGGAGAAGTACCGCAACAATTCCTGGATTTTCGGTACCGTAACATCCACCGACGAGATGTTCAAAGGAGTCGTCGAAGTTGACGGCCGTCCCATGCTGGTTAAATGGGTCAGGATTGCCCAGTAGTCTTCAGGGATTGCAGTCTCCCGGGATATTCTCTATATTCAGCCCATGATCCCTTTAGGTGTTCCCGTTAAAGCTGTAATTAAATCCATTGGTTCCGGCCGCTGCATGCTGCTGGTTGAAGGGCGGGAGGTCCCGATGAATATATGGGAACTCCCTCCCAAAAGCAAACCCGGCGGTGAACTGGAAGTTACCGTGTACAACGATGCCAAAGAGAGTCTCAAGGCGACTGTTCTCAAACCCTTCGCAGGTCTGAATGAGTTTGCAGCTTTGAAGGTAAAAACCGTCAACGACTGGGGCGCTTTTCTGGAGTGGGGGATTCCCAAGGACCTTTTTCTGCCCAAAAGGGAACAGGCACGTCCGGTCCGCCCGGGAGAGAAACTCGTTGTTCGGGTCATTCTGGACCACGAACAAAAAGGGCTTATTGCGACAAGCAAACTGGACGCCTATTTTAATTATCGCCCCGAAGAGATCAAACCCCAAGATCAGGCTGAACTGCTTGTTTTTGAGGAGATCAAAATCGGGTACGGAGTCGTGGTTGAAGGACAGTATCGGGGAATGATCTACAAAAACGAGGTATTCCAGAAAATCGAAACCGGTCAGCACCTGACGGGAACAGTCAAAAAGATCAGGGAAGACGGTAGAATCGACTGCAGCCTGAACCCGGTGGGTTTCAATGCCGCCATGGAAGCGGCCAAGGAGACCATCCTCTCTGCCCTGGAGGAACAGAGGGGTTTTCTACCCCTCCACGACAAAAGCTCCCCGGAAGATATTGCCTCCACCCTGAACATGAGCAAGAAGAACTTCAAGAAGGCATCGGGGATTCTCTTCAGGGAAGGAAAAATCAGCATCGAGGATCAGGGGATCCGACGGAAGAAGTATTCTCCTGGGGGAAGACGAGGCTGAAGCGCGTTCCCTGCGGACCGGACTGTACGCTGAGTTCCCCCTTCAGCTGTTGGGCGAGTATTTCTATCAGCAGAAGACCGAAGGATTGACGCGCTTTCAGTGGGTCAAAACCCACTCCGTCATCCCGGATTTCCAGCAGCTTTCTACCGCCATCCTTCAGGAATCTTACCCAGATGTTACCCTTTCCGCTGCCCGGAAAGGCGTACTTGAAACAATTGGTCAGTATTTCATTGATAATTATCCCGCAGGGAATAACCTCGTCATCTTCAAGGGGCACGGGATCGATGGCGGAGTGTATCTGTATGTCCCTGGAAGCACTGACTCCGTGAATATTGCTTATCAGCTCATTCAGGTATTCATCGATTGAGAATTTCCTGGGGTCCCCGGTTTTGTACATCTGCTCATGAATCAGCGCCATGGAGTAAATCCGTTTGTTCAGATCTTCCATCAATTCAGCCGGATCGTTATGGTCCTTCTGCAGATTAAGCTGGATCATGCTTTGGATCATCTGCATATTGTTCTTGACCCGGTGGTGGACCTCCCGGACAAGAAGCTCTTTTTCCGCGAGGCGGTCCCGTGCCTCCCGTTCCCGTCCGGCAAGACTTACCAGAAGCCGCTCCTTGTAGACCGCGTAGGTCCGGACCAGAAGATAGACGAGAACGGTGGTAAGTACCACATATATCCAGCCCTTCAGTGTCTGGAACCTCCTGTAAAGCTCGATATCCTGGAAGATCATCGCCAGAAGAGAATCCGATAGAAGGATCCAGAGAAAACCGAACAGAAAGTAGATGCCCGCTATCAGAGCCGGGGCCCTGAAGAACCTATTATTCGACACTTTTTTACCTCATAAAAAAACTCGTTCCAGGAATGATATGATCCGCGGCCTTTTTTGGAACATCAGCTGCCGTATAGGAATCCTCCAGGGGAATCCACTCGGAATGCCACATACGCTGCTTCCATTCAGGGTCCCGCAGGGCTATGCGCCGCAAACGCTCCTCCGGGCTTATATCAATATAGATTCGAAGGTCATAATAATCCCGCAATTCCTTCCGAAGAGAAGATACCCCTTCGATAATCACTGTCCCGGAGAGGTCATACTCCACCGGCCCGGAATACTCACCGGCGGAACAGTCGAAATGACGGGTGACGGCCCGGGGATTCCCGGCCTGCCGAAGGATTTCCCCCTCCAGCCGCTCCCATTCAACATTTCCCATGGGGCAGTCTGTCATTCTGTGATGGGTACGCAGGGAAAAGGGAAGAAAGTAATCGTCCACATGGATCAGTTCGCCCTTCAGCCCCCGGGCCAGTTCCGCTCCGAGGGAGCTTTTTCCGGATGTCCCGATACCGTCGATGGCTATAAGGAAAGGCCGCTTTGTCCTGGGACCAAGAGGAGAAGGCAGGAGCCTTAGGGGTATGCCGGCAAAGTCAGTCATGGAACCTGTATACTCCGGTAAAAAGCATCTTGTAAAGCCTTATGAATTGTATATACTACAGCCAGAGTATGCAAATTCTCCCTTCCAGGAGCAGACATGGAACGTACATGGTGGAAAGAGGCTGTTGTCTACCAGATATATCCCAGAAGCTTTAAGGACAGCAATGGCGACGGAATCGGCGATCTTCAGGGAATAATCGAGAAGCTGGATTACCTTTCTTATCTGGGGATCGATACCATCTGGCTGAATCCGGTTTACAAGTCTCCCAATGACGATAACGGATACGATATCAGCGACTACCGGGACATTATGGATGAGTTCGGCAGCATGGAGGATTTCGACGAGCTTCTGTCGGCAGTCCATCAGCGGGGCATGCGGCTCATAATGGACCTGGTGGTGAACCATACCTCCGATGAACATTCCTGGTTTCTCCGGAGTCGGGAGTCTCAGGATAATCCCTACCGGGATTACTATTTCTGGCGACCCGGGAATGCCGGGGCCCCGCCGAACAACTGGCGCTCCTTTTTTGAAGGCCCCGCGTGGGAGTACGATGAAAAAACGTCCCAGTGGTACCTGCATCTCTTTACCCGCAAACAGCCTGATCTCAACTGGGACAACCCGAAGGTCCGCGACGAGGTTCGGGGAATAATGCGTTTCTGGCTGGAAAAGGGCGTGGACGGCTTTCGCATGGATGTCATTAACCTGATCTCGAAACATCCCGGGCTGCCGGACGGCAGGGACAGCTCAAACCTTTTGGGACACGAACACTTTGCCAACGGTCCGAAAATCCATGAATACCTCCGTTTTGTCAAGGAGAGTCTGGAAGGCCGCGACATAATGACCGTGGGCGAAACCGTAATCGCCGATCTTGACACCGTAGCAGGATATGTCGACAGAGAAACAGGCAGCCTGGACATGGCCATCAACTTCGAGCATGTTACCCTGGATCGGGGAGTAGATTCCTTTGACCCCGTTCCCCTGGACTTAAAAGCTCTCAAGGAGTGCTTCTCCCGCTGGCAAAAGAAACTCGACGGCAGGGGCTGGAACTGCCTCTATATGAGTAACCACGATCAGCCCCGTCAGGTCTCCCGTTTCGGTGATGACGGGGTTTATCACCGGGAATCAGCGACCATGCTGGCAACACTGCTTCATACAATGCAGGGGACACCCTTTATCATGCAGGGGGAGGAGATCGGCATGACGAACGTTGAATTCCCTTCCATAGAGGACTATCGCGACGTGGCAAGCCTCAACTATTATCGCGAGCGTCTGGCTGCAGGGGACAGTCCGGAATCGGTACTGAAGAGGATCCGCCAGTGCAGCCGGGACAATGCCAGGACGCCGATGCAGTGGAGCAGTCAGGAGAATGCAGGTTTCAGCGAAACAGCTCCCTGGATCGGAATAAATCCGAATTTTCACTCCATCAACGTTAAACAGGAAGTCGAGGATCCCGAATCGATTCTGAACTATTATCGCAGACTTATCTCTCTGAGAAGAAAATACCCGGTTTTTGTTTACGGGAATTTCTCGGAGATCCGTCCGGAAGATCCCCAGGTATTTGCCTATCGACGAGAGTTCGAAGGAACAAAACTGCTGGCTGTCATGAACATGAGCGGCAAGGAGCGCAGGTTTGAACTCCCCGAAGAAAGCTCAGGCAGGCTCCTTATCGGCAACTACGGCGGAAGACAGCACATTACGGGAAGCCTCGCCCTGCGCCCCTACGAGGCCATGGTGCTTATCGCCGAATAATGGCCGGAATCCCGAAAGCCTTTTCTTCACACGGGGAACCTTCGCCGGAGGGCTGCAAATATGCTACAATCCCCTGGTAAATGAGTCGAAAGAGACGGGTCTCCCCGCAGAGCTATTCCCTCGCCCGGCTGCTGTCTAAACAGCCCAAAAGCCTGGCGAAACACCCCATGTATCTCCGGATGCTTCAATATTACAGGCTTTCAGCACGGCTCAGGACTCTGCGCTTCAGCCGACGCTGTTACTCTCTTCTCGACCGGGCGGTAATTTCACCGGAATATCTGGAGAATTTCTACCGGACCTACCGCCTGCCGAAGGACCCCTTTTTCCCCCTGTTCTTCACCATAAAGCGGGACTACCTGAACCACCGAAACGAACTCAGGCGCCGCCGTGAAAGCTACATTTTAGCGCGAGTGCGGGAGCTGGATCCGCAGGTTCTGGGATTTATCCGCTACCTGGGAAAAATGGAGCAGCAACTGAACGCCGCCGGAAGAACCCCGGTATGGGAGCGGACAATTTACCCGGGAAGCAAGAAACGGGCCGATGAATATCATCGCTGCAGCCTTGACCAGTGGATCGAAATATTTAAAACCTTTGGCGATGGCCTGCGGAAACGCTACCCCCGTAAAGCCCGGGAAGCGGACTGGGAACAGATCTTTGCCGCCTTCATTCTTGAGTGTCCGCCGGGGAACAGCGATTTCCGCCCCCCCGACGAGACGCTGGTAAAACGTCAGTACCGGAAACTGTCGAAACATCACCATCCTGATTCCGGCGGGAATCCGGAACATTTCAGACTCCTGAAACAGGCCCGGGATATCCTGATCGAGGGCTTCACACAGTGAAGAGCATCAGCGGGGAAGGACACAGACTGTCAATTACCGGCAGGTCCTTCGCTGAACAGTAGCCCCTGGAAATAAAATCCCGCTCCAGGCCCTTTTCCGTAAGGATCTGCAGATGGGTGTGATGAAACCAGTTACCGTTTTCGTTAAAGTCCCCCACCCGCGCAAAGGCCTCTCCTGCCTTTAACGCTTCACCCCGGGGAGGCAGGGATGCAAGGGCAAGATGTCCGTAGAGACTGTAGAAGGTCTGAAAACGATCAGAGGAGTGCCGGAGCAGAACGAAGCCGCCGTAGTTGCCTTCCCCCTCTTCATAGCCCTGGATTTCAACCACTGAATCCAGCGGAGCATGCAGGACCGTTCCGGCTGGAACGATAATGTCCAGTCCAAGATGAAAGAATCGCCCTTCCCGCCGCATCTGGGGACAGGAGGAGAGAAGTTTTCGCCGGTCCTCCATGTAGGATGCGAGTCCCCAGGAGCAGGACCCGGACATCTGATCATCGATGATGCTCTGGTAACGCCTCTGGTCCCGGGGATCGACCCCATCAAAGAGGCTGCTCTCGCTGGACAAATCCAGAAGACAGGGTTCTCCCCGAAGGCCGGAAACAAGAGGGAAGCGTTTGACCTTTTTTCCGTAGAAGATATAGGGGTATCTCAGTTTTGTTGCCTGGTCCGTCATATGGGGAACGCCGTGGAGCTGACAAGGCCGGAAACAGGAATTACAGGTTTTCCGTCCTCTCCGATTTCAACATTTTCCGGGAGCTGATACTCCGGATACATATCCCTGAAATAGGGCAGACTGTAGCTGTCGAGTTTTACCCGGATTCCATCATCACCGTGGATAAACGACGAGGTAAGTCCGTAATATACCTCTCCCAGAGGGGTCTGTAGTATGTAGCGGGGGCCTTCCCGGCCGCTTCCCTCTCTGCGGATTTTGGAAGCGATATCGATTACGTCATACATATCTACTGGATGTTCCCTGTTCCACTCCCGCTGCACAGGATGGCCGGCCACATACAGGTGATGAAACTCGATTCCCGCTTTACGGTAGGCAAAGGTAAGTCCGCATATCTCGTCGGGAAAGTCGTTTATTTTCCCCAGCAGCGGGGTATTGGCATACACGGTGATTCCCCGGTTTGTCAGACGGCGGGTGAGCCGAGCGTGTTCATCGCTAAGCTGTTGGGCGTTAAGAAACCAGGTTTCTATTTCCAGGCGCAGAGGGTCGGATACCCCAAGACGGTTCATTTCCGCCAAAGAGGAAACGAGAGCCCTGGTAAAAACTTCAGGGGCAGAGGCGAATTCACTGCTCCGAATCCGCAGTGCGTTTACATGACCGATTTTGCGGAGTTCCCCGGCTATCCTTCTGAGACGGTAGAGGGCCTCGCGGATCCCCGATTCAGGACGGACAAGTACATCACTTATGGCAGGATTCCCACGGATATATTCGAATTCTGCTGCGCCCGCAGTACAGTCGATCTCTACCCTGGTTTCATGAACCCGGTCCAGGCCCCGGATACCGGTGGGAACGATGGACTCACCCCGAATCAGGGAATGAAGGGAAGGCCCCTTCAGGGTATCCGGGACATCCAGGGGTACGGAAACATGCTGTATCCGTAAGGGGCGGGAGCCCAGAAAGTAGGCATCCTTGCCCATTTTTGCCATATACTGAATGTCCAGTGTGCCCTCCGGGTTTACCCGGATATTCGGCAGCTCTGTTGCCAGGGGGGCGAAGGATTTAAAATAATCCGGAGTATAGGGAGTCCTTATCCAGATAAAGTTCTCCTCCCCCTCCACGGGCTCCACCGCCCATCCGCTGGTGTACCATTCCATCTTCCCGATGGGGGTGGCGGTACAGATTTTCGGTACGCTTCGGTCGGAGAGGTGAGCCCTGAGATACTCGGCCACATCGATTCCATCAGAAAGGGGAGACCAGTAGACGCTGTTTCCGTGAATCGGACTGCAGGGAATATAGATATAGTGCATCTCCGCACCGGCACCCCGCAGCAGCTTGAAGAGCCGTACCAGTTCCGGCCCCTGATCGTTGCAGTCTTTCAGGAAGGGAGTCTGAATGTAAACGGCAATACCCGATTTTACAAGCTCCGTTATGATCTCCAGACTCACCGGAGAGACCTCGTCGGGATGAATAAAATGGGTGGCGATCTCCATCCGCTTGCCGTGAAGCTGTAGTTCGTAGTTCTTGTGCTTCAGGAACCTCATCCAGGATTCATCCTTCCGGAGGAAAAGATCGGGATAATAGGCCACCGAGCGGGTTGCAAGGCGAAGAGTCTGTACATGATCGATGGTCATCAGTCCGTCGATGGTGGCCTCCATGTTGCGACGGCTCAGAAAAGGGTCTCCCCCGGTAATAACGATCTCCTTTATATCGGGAGAACAACGGACATGCTCTATGGCCTTTTCGACATCCTCTACCGTGGGATTGACTTCGTTTCGGGATTCCTTGTGTTTGCGGAAGCAGAACCGGCAATAGACCGGACAGCTCATGTTCAGCAGATAGATTACCCGGTTCTGGTACATCTGCTCCAGAAGCCCCTGGTGGAACTGGCCGATCCAGGTGTTGGCGTGGCCCACCGGATCAAGTTCCTCAACGAAGGGCATATATTGATAGGCAACATCCGGCGAAAGCATCATCTGTCGCACTGTATGATATGACAGACGCACCGGGTACATATCGATCACCTTCTGCAGGTCACCGCGCTGATCCCCGGGGACTTCAAGGTTGGTCAGATCCACCAGGCTTTCCACGTCTTTTACGGATACATAGCCGTGTTGAGGAATACAGACCTCGAGCAAAGCAAGCAGATAAAGATAGGGAAGAACGATACCGTTCACTCCGGGATTCTTCGGTTTAGAACCGTCAAAGACCGGAGAAAGGGCATTGAAGAACCCCGCAGGATTATTCCTGTAGCCGCAAGCTTCCAGCAGCCTGTCAAATTTTTCAACCCCGCTGCCCGTCCCCGTGATCCGGAGAAACTCCTGACCCGCAAGATCAAAGGTGGCAAAGTGTTCAAGAAACTCCCTGCTTTTGTTCGTCAAAGCATCTACAGGTATATTCAGCTCCCTGCCTGAGTTCTTTAATATGATTCTCACCTCATCCGTTCCGCTCTTCACCATACACAGAAATCCTTTTGATGTTTTCAGGACCCAGTATACGGTATGTCCAGGGGGATAACAAGGAAAGGAATTACCAACTGTGCCGAAGGTGGGTCATGACCGGCAATTTCACGGTCAACGGCATTCGAACGAACAGCAGGAAACTCGAACCGGTGATTTTTCAGGAGACCGGTGTTATAATAAGGATGGAGTTGAATAATGCAATCACAAACCTCATTATTTCAAATACCTTTATTTCTTTGTATTTTGATTCTTTCAGCAATTCCGGTGCATTCCGAAGACACTGTTCACCAGGATTGGCATCGTTTCATGTTGTGCGGCAACAGTATTGTTATTCCTGATTGGGGAGCCTCGTCTGTCCTTGAGTCCGACGATATTTTTTTACCCTCCCGGTACGGAGCGGAAAAGGCCCTGGACGGGGATACTGCCACATCATGGGTAGAGGGAGTCCCGGGTCCCGGCATTGGAGAGAGTTATACCCTGGCACTGCCATCATTACCCGAAGCTCTGGGATTTCACAACGGGTATGCGAAGAACAGCGATCTTTTTGGTTGGAACCATCGGGTAAAAACGATGAATGTCAGCATATATGCCGCTGTAACGGTCGACGCCCTGAGCACCGAACGAGCCATAATCTATGATGCGCAAATCATATCAGAGATGCACACGATTCACCTGACCGATACAATGGCCGCCCAGAGGGTCCCGCTGCCGTTTTCCAGGACGATGCTTATCGAAAAGATGAAGGCTTTCCGTGAATCCGAAGCCATTGAATCCTGGAGATTCCCTGTGGCTACTGAGAATGGGGCCAATGCGGAGTCGGGGCTTTCATACGATTTCAGATACCTGATTCACCTGGAAATCGCGGATATCTACCCCGGAACACGCTGGGAAGATACCTGTATCGCCGAATTGTGGGCCGATTACGGCGACGCTGTCGGGGTCAGGGAATCCGAGAACATGCGGTCCCTCGTTATTACCAAAGCAGATAACGAAGAAATCATCGTATACAGCCCCTTCGAGTACCTTGTAACGCTGCTTGAAACAAACAGCTCCAATGAATGGGCCCTCGTAATCCTCGAACCCTATTATCATGACGGCGGCAGGATCGAGACCAGGTATGCTGTGATTCACCTTCCAACAGGCCGTGATTTGAGCGGAAAGACACTGTCCAATGTACTTCCCGTTGGATTCATGGAAGATGGACCTGATACCTATCTGAAACATGAAAACGGCGTTTCAGGAAAAGGCGGCCGAATTCCCTGCAGGCTCTACCACGACTGACAGTGAACGGTGCAGCAGAATAGAATAATCATCATATGAAACGCAGATTTCTGGTCCCCTGGTTCTCCTTCGAGCAGTATCAGAATCATGATCTTCTTGTTCTGTTCCACCATGCCGTAAAAATATGCTATTCTGAATCAGAAAATGGTTCATATCACAAAACCGCACTCAGACGATCCTCTCTGTTCAGCAACCCTAGTTATATCCCTGGTACTTCACGCTTCAGCAGCCCTGCTTTTTCATCATGCCCAACTCCGTTCAGGGTCTCAGTATGTAATCCTGCAGGAGTTCGCCTGGCATTTCAGAATTCTGCTGGTCCTGTCCGCGGGTCTCTCACTTCTGCTGCGATTTTTCCGGAAGAATGCCCCTCTGCTTCTTATCTTCAAAATCGGCCTTTTTTTTCTTATCACCTACCCCCTGGGGCTGGAGCTGGGTATTTTCCTCATACTGCTTTTTGCAATCCTCACGGATATCTTTGCCTATCTGCCGCTTAAGGCAGCACTTGCATACAGTGTATTGAGCCTTGTAATCGCCGGAACCCTCGGAAATCCCGGATCGGCTTTCAACTACCCCAGATACGGCGCAGAGTTTGAGGAGCTGCTTACAGTCGGTATTACGGCCCTTGTCTACACCTTCGTCCTGCTGATGTACAGACAAACAGCCACAAAACTTACAACCGCCAACAGCAAAACCAGCCACCTGGATTCCGTCATCACCCAGCTCTCGGATGCCAATCTCGATTTTCAGCGCTATGTACACAGTGTGGAATACTCGGCTGTTCAGTCGGAGCGCCGGAGAATCAGCAGCGAGATTCATGATACAGTCGGTTACTCCCTGACAAACATCCTCATGACCCTGGAAGCAGTCAGTGATCTGATAGACAGGGACAGCCAGCGGGCACATGAGGCCCTGGGACGCTCCATTCGGGAAGCCCAGAACTGCCTGGAAGAAACCCGCCGTTCGATGCAGGAACTCAGATCAAAGGAACAGAATGAGGCGGTGGGACTGCAGGCTCTGGCACATCTGGTCCGCTCTTTCAGCGAGGCCACGGGAATCAAGGTCAACATGGAATTCGGAAACGCACCCACCAGTTTCGGCAGCAGAGTAGACCTGGTGCTATTCAGGATTATTCAGGAGGGGCTGACCAATGCCTTTCGTCATGGACAGGCGGATACAGTGAGAATTGCCCTGTGGATTGAAGAAAATCAGCTGGTGGTCTCAATCCTGGACAACGGCCGGGGCACATCGCAGATTGTCGAAGGGATAGGTATAAGCGGTATGCGGGAACGGGTCGAGAAGATATACGGAAAAATCAGTTTCAAGAACTATCCCGACGGTTTCAGCGTAAGGGCCGTTCTTCCACTGAAGGAGGATAACAATGGACAGGATACGGGTGGTTCTCGTGGATGATCAGGTTCTCTTTGTGGAGAGCCTGCAGACCGTTCTTGAACTCAGGTCCGACGACATCGAGGTCGTGGGGACCGCCCATAATGGAGAAGAGGGCCTTGAAGTTATCCGCGCCAGCAGACCGGATATAGTCCTTATGGACGTCCGTATGCCTGGAATGGACGGAGTTGAAGCTACCCGCAGGCTGCATCAGGAACATCCGGAAATAAAGGTCGTCATGCTCACGACCTTTGACGACGACGTCTACGTCCGGGAGGCCATGCAGTACAGCGCCGTGGGGTATATCCTCAAAAATATCCCGGCTACGAACCTTATCAATTCGATCCGGGCTGTCAGGGACGGCACAATACAGCTTTCTCCCAGCGTTATGCACAAGATAGTCAGTCCTGAAATCGAGGCTGCGCCTTCCGGACGCAGCTCAAAGAAAACCGGGACAGAGCTCCAGGCTTCGGACTTCAGCCGCAGGGAACGGGAGGTCCTCTATCTTCTATCCAAAGGTCTGGATAACAGAGCCATAGGAGAAAAGCTCTTTATCGCGGAGCAGACGGTTAAGAACCAGATATCCAGAATATACGGAAAAATCGGCAGCCACGACCGCTTCAGGGCAGCGGAAATCGCCCGGCAACTCGATATAGGCCGGTATATTTCCCGGGATGACTAAAGCCGCGCAACAACCTTGTTTTCATGAGACTGCATAAGCCGGTTAATAAGATGCTGAGCTTCCCAGGCTTCCCGTATTGGAACCTTCGCGGTCGTTCCTGTCTTCACGGCATCGAGAAAATCCACGAGAGCCCTGCTTCGAAGATCTGTTTCCGGCGGGTATTTCTCAACAGCCCTCTCCTTCGATGTAGTCCAGCGAAGTGTTCCAGTTTCCAGAGAGGAATATTCGGCCACAAGCCGGGAGCAGACCAGGCGAAAGCTTGCTTCCCAGCTGCCGGGGACCGCGCAGTTGGAGGATGCCAGAGAGACCAGAGCCCCTGACTTCATTACCAGGCAGGCCGCCGAGGTATCCTCGATGGAATAATCCGGTACCTCACGATGACAGATGTTGTCCTGGAACCCGACGACCCCGGCGGCCGGACCGAGAAGGTGCAGAACGAGGTCGAAGAGGTGGATTACCTGTTCCAGGAGCTGTCCGCCGGAGAGTCCAGCCCTCCTCCACCATGATGCGTGAAGCGAATTACACAGATAGGCTCCCTGCAGCAAGGAGGGACAACCCGCCTCTCCGGCTGAGAGAAGCTCCCGGAGGCGCATAATCAGGGGATGAAAGCGGTGTTGAAAATCCACCTGGGTAATTACGCCGGCAGCCTCCGCAGCCTTGACCATGGCCTCTGCCTGATCCGCTTTGACCGCCAAGGGCTTTTCCAAAAAGAGGTGGATTCCTCTCCTGGCAGCCTCCTCCACCTCTCCCCGGTGGGCCCCCGGAGGAAGACAGACAAAGAGAGCCTCCAGTTTTTCCCGGTCAAGCATACTTCGGTAATCGGTGTACACCGGTATCTGCCTGCCCAGCCTGAAAGCCAGGGCTTCGGCGCTTTCGAGGCGGCGGGAACAGAGGGCTGCAATTTCGGCCTTGCCGCTCGCTTCGGCGTTAAGCGCATGGGTCCTGCCCATGGAACCGGTTCCGATTACAGCGCAGCGCAGTCTATTCATCCTTGTCCCTCCCCGTCCCCGATTCCGCAGCAGGGAATATTACTCCAAGTTTTATTGCCCGGGCCGGCTCTTCCATGCACATGCGGTACTCCTCCTTCAGCTCCGCGTAGGGAACAAGCCGGTCAATAAGGTGATGGCCCGGTATGAGCCCCTGCCCTATCAAATGCAGGCATTCTGCCTCGATGCGGCCGGCACTCCAGCGGGGGTGGTCCCTGTTGGGGTCGCTGGTAGCCCGGGAAAAGATGATCTCGGGGCAGTTCATGTGGGCCTCCGCTCCCAGGTCCAGTCCGGCACCCCAGGGGGGCGGAAAAGCCCCGCAGACGATCCTTCCCCCGAAGGCTACACCCCGGAGGGCCTCCTGGAGGGCCTGCCGGGAGCCGGACATCTCAATAACTCCGTCTGCCCCCCTGTTCCGGGTAAGGAGTTTCAGTTCCCGGCCCACGTCTTCAGCGCCCGGGTCCAGTACCTCCGTGGCGCCCATCTTCATGGCCGCCGCCCTCCGCCCTTCCAGGGGATCGAGGGCAATAATCTGAGTTGCCCCGGAGAGAAGGGCCATGCGAACACAGATAAGCCCGATGGCCCCCATACCGAATACTGCGACCCTGTCCCCAAGGCGTACTCCGCTGTCCCGCACAGCCCCCAGGGAAAAGCGAGCCGGGTCAAGGCAGAGAGCGGAGCGCCAGTCGTTCTGCGACAGCCGCCACAGCCTGTTTCGGGGAATTACCGCGTATTCACAAAAGTGGGAGAAGCCGAATACATGCTCCCCCACTGCCAGATCCGTCACGTCCCGACCCAGAGAGGATACCCTTCCCGAAACCATATTGCCCGCGAAAAAGCTGTTTTCTTTCTTCTCTCCCCTGTCATGGGCAGGCGTTTTTTCATGAATCCGGAGCTCTTCGTTCCATTTTCCCCGCTGCGACGGGTACCCCTGGGCCATGGAGAACTCGGTGCCGTGCTTTATGGCTCCGTACTCCAGCTCCACCAGGACCTCTCCCGGACCGGGTTCCCCGCGGGGGAACTCTTTCCACTCCAGCTTTCCGCTGCCTTCCCGGACCTGCAGGACCCTGTTCATCGTATTATCCTGCAGTAGTCGCCGTGGGCGGTGAGCATCTCATTGCAGAGAGATACAATCTCGTCGATACTGAGTTCCGCCGCCGTATGGGGATCCAGGAAGGCGGCCTGATACAGGGCATCCCGGCTTCCCTGCAGGGCGGCCTCGATGGTCATGAGCTGCACATGCACCGCCGCGCTGTTGAGGGCGGCACACTGGACGGGAAGTTCCCCTGCGTAGACCCCCTGAATGCCGTTACGGTCCACCAGACAGGGGACCTCTACAACAGCTCTGGCCGGCAAGTTGGGAATGAGGCCGGTATTCTGCACATTTCCGTGAATCCGCCGGGGGGTCCCGGAAACAACTGAGTCCATTATACCGGCCGCGTACTCATAGGAGAGGCCACTGGATTCGGCACTGAAGTCCAGGCTCTTTTCCTTTTCATTTTCCCACTCCCGGATCTGCTCCCTGCAGCGGCGGGGATACTCATCCAGGGGAATATGGTACTCCTTTATGAGTTCGGGATGAGTGCGTTTTATCCAGTACGGACTGTACTCCGCATTATGCTCTGAAGACTCCGTTACGTAGTAACCAAAGCGCCGCATGATCTCGAAGCGCAGCCGGTCCTTGTGTTCCCTTAAACCTGAAGCCCGTTCCTTTATTTCCGGGTAGAGGTCTTTGCCCTTGTGTCTGATCTCCAGCAGCCAGGCCATGTGGTTAATACCGGCAATTCTCCATTGGACTTCCTCCGGGTCGATGTCAATTCCGGTGTACTGCAGGAGCCGGGGCACACAGATCTGTACCGAGTGGCACAGACCGACGGTCCGGATCCCCGAAGCAGCCAGAATCCCGCCGCTTACGATGGAGAGGGGATTTACATAATTCAGCAGGAGGGCTTCGGGGCACTCCTCCTCCATCTCCTTCACTATCTCGAACATCACCTGCAGGGTTCGTATACCCCGGAAGATCCCCCCGATCCCCAGGGTATCCCCGATGGTCTGCCGCAGCCCGTAGCGGGCGGGAATTTCGAAATCGATTACCGTTGCCGGCTCGTAGCCACCCACCTGAATCGCATTTATGACAAAGTCCGCCCCCCGCAGGGCAGCAGCTCTCTGTTCCTCTCCGCAGAAGCCGCGAAGACGGGCCAATCCCGCATTCAGCCCCTGGTTCAGTCGACCGATAATCTCCAAGGACTCTTTCAGTCTTCGACTGTCGATGTCATACAGATGAATCTCCGTATCCCGCAGCGCCGGAGTTTGAAAAGCATCTCCCAGAATATTACGCACGAAAACAGTGCTTCCGGCCCCCAGAAAGGTAATAATCATTTTCGTTGCCTCCAGGTCCCATGCTAGGGCATCTGTTTTCCGGGGTATATAGCAAAATGTGGAAAATGAAGTCCGGTTCCGAGTTCTTCAACACCATCGTTCCTTCCGCAGACATCAACCTTCTGTTCACCGGATACGAACAGTGCCCCCCGGAAAAATCCTGCGGAGGCGTCCGTTCCCATTTTCTCCTTCATTACATAGTGTCCGGCAGCGGAACAGTACTCACCGGCGACAAAACCTTCAAGCTCAACCCCGGAGACCTCTTCTGCTATTCTCCCGAACAGCCCCTTCACTATACGGCGGATTCCCTGAGACCCTGGAAGTTCGCCTGGGTCGGATTCACCGGCGCGAGGGTCGACGAGATACTCAAGCCATTCACCGGCGGAGCTCCCCTGACCATCCGTACCCACCCTTCCCCGTTACGAATGGAGGGACTCTTTGAATCGCTCTTTCGACAGCAGGAGCTCCGCAACGAAGGCTTTAACCTGGTTTCCGAAGGTATTCTTCTGGAAATTCTGGGGGAGTTGTGCCGGGCTGACTGCAAATTTCCGGAATCGGTTCAGGTTCAAGATACCCCGCCCGGGATTGGAACCGGGGACCTGCAGTCCTTTTATGTGCAAAAGATGAGGCAGTTCATCCATTCCAATTACCAGAATGCCATAAGCGTGCAGCACGTGGTGGACTACATCGGGATTGACCGCTCTTACGCTTCCCGAATTTTTCATCGCCTGGAAAAGCGGACCATTCAGCGTTACCTTATCGATCTTCGAATGAAAAAAGCAAGGCAGCTGCTCGAGGAAAAAAGACTCTCCATTGTAAACGTCGCTCGTTCCGTGGGGTATCAGGATTACACCACCTTTGAACGAAGGTTCAAACAGGAGCATGGCAAATCCCCCGGCTCTTTCCCGGATACGTAAAACAGGTACGAAATCGGTACTTTCGTACTATTGTTGCCCAATAATACCGGCTTTATTCTGATAAAACGAACTCAACTGTTTCAAGGAGGTAGTGACGTTATGAAAAAGTTGACCGTTCTTATTATGGTCCTGATTTTGCTTGGTACTTCTGCCTGGGCAGGCGGACAATCCGCGGCTCCAGTGGAGGATGCAGATGTATCCGGACCGGTATCCATCGATTTCTGGACCACCCAGACACAGTCGGACCGAATGTCCACAATTCAGGTACTCATAGATACCTTTGAGGCACTGAATCCGAACATTTCAATCAACCTGGTTGCAGTGGATGAAAACGACATGGCCACCCAGCTGAACACCTCAGCCGCCGCCAACACCCTGCCGGCCCTGATTGAATGTGCCGCGGAAAACGCCGTCGCCTTCGGCTCCGAGGGACTGCTCAATGCAAAAGCCATTACCGAGGTAATCGAAGGGATCGGGAAAAACAGGTTCTATGCCGGAACCCTGCGCCTGAATGAAAGTGCCGAGAAAGGCAGGTACTACGGTGTCCCCTATCACGGATGGGTCCAGGGCATCTGGTACCGGGCCGACTGGTTTGAAGAGGCAGGATTGAATCCGCCGTCCACCTGGGATGACATACTTGAGGCTGCCAGGTATTTCTATAAACCACAGGAAAACCAGTATGGCATCCTGGTGGGAACCAAAGCGGAAGCCTATGCAGAGCAATGTTTTACCCAGATAGCCATGGCCAACGGAGCTCAGCTCTTCGATGCCCGTGGGAATCTTATCTTCAATTCTCCGGAAATGCGTGAGGCTGTTCAATACTACGCTGAACTGGCTAAATTTAATCCTCCGGGCCCCCAGACCTGGCGCGCCAGGGACTACTACCTTCAGGGGAAAATGGCCATGTTCTTCTATTCCACCTACATCATGGACGATCTGGCCATCGAATCTGACGCAAAGGACTCACTTACCGGCGAGCACTTCACGGAGCTTAGCGGCAGGAATTTCGATCCCCAACTGGTGCAGAATACCCGGCTCGCGTCGATAATCAGAAAAACCCAGAACGCGGGCTATGGTACAATTGTGAGCTTTGGCATTCCGGATCATGGAGATCCGCTGAAAACTGCCGCAACACAGCAGTTTATCAGATACCTCTTCACCCCCAACGCCTATATCACCTGGCTGCATATGGCACCGGGAGGGATGAATCCGGTTCTGAAAGAAATATCTACCAACGTGCGTTTTCAGAACGATCCCAAAGGTATCTTTCAGCATTACGGCACGGAGAAAATGGCGGAAATCATCCAGGGCCTGGACAGCATCGAGACCTTCAGCATTGTGGATGGAAAGCGAATGGCCGCGGCCAGTACGATCTATTCCAAGCAGATCATTCCGCAGATGCTTTACAAGATCACCCAGGAAGGAATGAATATCGACGCAGCCATGAAATGGGCCGAAGCCGAAATGAAGAAACTTATGTAAAACTCTTAGCGCAGGGAGAGACAGTATGAATATGCAGCATACGCTACAGGCAAAAGGACTGGATCTCAGACAGCGCGAAATCGTGCTGGGATGGTCGCTTGTTCTTCCATCGGTTCTGATCATCCTGGCACTTATTCTGTATCCGATTGTCTACAACATATATCTCAGTTTTTTTGATGTAAAACCCCTGGCAGACAACACATATATAGGGCTGGAGAACCACAGGAATGTTGTTCTTGATCCTGGTTTCTGGAATGCCATTGTTTTAACGGTCATCTATGTACTCTTTACTACGCTGGGTACGACCCTCATGGGTCTCTTTGTGGCCCTGGTCATGAACAAGAAGTTCCCTTTCAGAGGATTCGTTCGCAGTCTCATCCTTTTTCCCTATGTTGCTCCCGTAATCTCGGTCGTTTTTGCCTGGCAGTTCATCTTCGATCCGGTGAACGGCATATTCATGGACATCGCCTATGAACGGCTGGGGATCTTTTCCAGCCGCTTCAATCTGATCGGATCTCCCTCGACCGCAGTGTGGGTAGCGATTATCTTCAGTATCTGGAAGAATTTTCCCTTCTCTTACCTGATGATACTTTCCCGACTTCAGGCTATCGACCAGAACCTCTACGAGGCCGCGGAGATGGACGGGGCTTCCGGCTGGCAGAAGTTCCGCTACATTACCCTGCCGGAGGTCTATTTCGTCATGGGGGCCATCGTCCTGCTCAGGATGATATGGAACTTCAACAAGTTTGAAGAGATCTACCTGCTCACGGACAACGTACGGGTGCTTTCGGTATACACCTACTTCAAGGCATTTGTCGGCACAATGGAACTCGGACAGGGTGCGTCCCTGGCGGTAATACAGTTCCTGCTGCTCATCGGTTTTATTCTTTTCTATGTAAAACGGGTACTCAAATGGTAAGACGTAACAGTATTTTACGACGAGGCGGTTTTGCCCTACTGGTACTGGCAATAGTTTTTTTCAGCATATTTCCATTTATTCAGATGCTCTCCATTTCCCTCAAGTATCCTGGAGAATGGGGCGATCCCGGACTTGTACCGGACAAGATAAACCTCGAAGCCTACATGGAACTACTGAATATCGGCCAGAGTGCAAAGAATGTTCCCGAATCTGTTCTGAACCTTCTGAATGAAACCCCGGATCTGACAGATGAACAGAGGCAGGCAATTTTGCAGAAATACAGAAGTACGGGAGATGTTTTTCCTTTTCTGCGGTACTTTGCAAACTCCTTTCTGCTCTCCTTTTCCGCGGCCTTCATTACAGTTATATTCGCCATATTCGGGGCCTATTCCTTCAGCCGTCTGAGGTTTCCAGGACGCTCCCTTATTCAGCGGGGGGTTCTGTTCGTCTATATGTTCGGTGGAATCCTTCTTCTGATTCCTCTCTACAAGATGTTCGTCAGTATGGGCTGGATACGCATACCTCCGGGAGCCTTTTTAAGTCTGCTGATAATCTACGTCGTCCAGACCCTTCCGGTCTCCCTCTACATGCTGGGAAACTACTTCCGGACCATCCCCTACTCGATTGAAGAGGCTGCCATGATTGAGGGATCGTCACGGTTCGGAACAATCTGGCGGATCATCATTCCCCTTTCCGTTGCCGCAATCGTAACCGTCTTTATCTACTGCTTCATGATTGCCTGGAACGAGTATCTGTTTGCCTCGGTATTCCTGAAGAATTTCAAGGACCTCTACACCCTTCCCATGGGGCTCAAGGCGCTTTTTACCTCCAAGAATGCGATATGGGACCGGATAATGGCTGCCTCGGTACTGACTGCGACGCCGGTAATCATTCTGTTTATCTCGATTCAGAGGAACCTGGCGGGGGGAATGGCCGCGGGGGGCGTGAAAGAATAAGGGCTGCCCGTATACGGACAGCCCCCTTGTTGACAATGGGAAACTGGCGCTGATGAATCAGCGCTTTGCTCCTGCAAGAGCCTCTTCCACCAGGGAATAGAAAGTATCGTAGGTAATAGTCGCTCCGGTGATTGTGTCAGGAGCAGACGTGTTCTGACTCTCCATGAAAGCCTTCTCTACAGCCTGAGCCTGTTCGTGCCACTCTTTTGTAGCATTAGAATTGGCTACCATACCGTATTCCCCGTCCCTGGAGCGCTGAACCTTGCTGGTTCCGCCATCTTCCGCAAAAGCATCCCAGTGGGCGGAAACCACGTACCCGGATGTTACCGTAAGATCCACAAAGTACTTCCATCCATTGTGGTACTCTTCATCCGAAGCTGAGTATGTGCCGTCCTTATAGGGACCGTAGCCCACAGGGCCCTTGGACAGAGCTTCAGCAGCAAGTTCGTAGAACTCATTATAATGGATGGTAGCTCCGCTGATGGTATCGGGCATTTCGGTTGATGGATTCTCCTTGAAATACTCCTCCACCGCAGCGGCCTGAACATGCCAGTCTGCCTGGGCTCCCCCCTGGGCAACCATAGGGTAATCTCCTGCTTCGGAAACGGAAAGCTTGTCCGGCCCTGCGTTGATGTTGGAACCGTTCCAGAGTACTTCTGTGAATTCTCCACCCTCGACCTTCAGGGTCAGGTTATATTTCCAACCGCTTCTGGGAAATTCCGTCTGCTGGGCAAAATAGATACCGTCTTCATAGCCCGTTCCCTTCGAACTGCAGCTAACAAAAAGGGCGGCAGCGAGGGCCAGTACAACGGTAATTCTTACAATGTGTTTCATTGAAACCTCCAATCCTCTCATATTGGCCTTTTAATATAGCACAAACAATATACTATCTTATAATGGATTTGTATATGTTTTTCAATATATTTAACGCATATTATAGATATAATTCTTTATTATCTCGGATAAGAGAGCTTTCTTTCAGCTAAAATTCACAAAATACAAAATAAAATCACAATAAATAATTGACAGTATCTTACTTTACTTATACTGTATTCATGTTATATAAATTTTTCTTGATATTCTGTCTCCAAAACAGACAGAGACAAGGGAAAAGGAGAACGGCATGAAGATAATCCGTTTGATGGTAATTGCACTGGTACTGATCCTGGTATTCGGCGCCTGCAGTGGCAAAGCCGCCGGAGATAAAAAAGAAGAAAGCACCGTCGAAACAGCTGAACCTGCCAAGGGTATTACCCTGGAGAACGCCTTCTACTATACACATGTGGACGGGCACAAGAAGGAGACCCAGATTCCGGCGGTTGTTCTTTTTGAATATGAACAGCTGAAAACCGTTCGCTACCAGATTGCTTATATTGCCTGTACCTGCCGAGGACCGGAAGTAAACTACTGGTCCGTGGCAAATGTGGAGATCAACAAATCCAACCTTACTGTCGACCATATTTCCTACTACGAGGATTCAACCGAGCACTATGTGGCAGGGATGTACGGCGACAGCACCGAATCCTGGGATGGAACACCGGTAAAAGAACTTTTCGACGGTTTTATCCAGGACAGTATTCTCGGCAAATCTGAAAGCGAGATAGACGCTTATGTACCCATGCACGGGAAGGTTGACACCTACACAGGTGCCACGGTTACTCCCAATAATGCCATGCGTATGCTTCAGGGACTCTTTGAGTACCATAAAGAACACTACGGCAGCAACTAAGAACTTCTGCCAAAAAATAGAGGAATAGAACTATGATCAAGAAGACAACAATTATACTGTTTACCTTAATGCTGGCTCTCTCCATTGTCTCCTGCGGCAAGTCAGGTGCTGACGCGGGGCTTACGGGAAGTGAAGAAATCACCATGGAGAATATCGATCAGTACCTCGACAGGGATGCCAGATTCATCGATCTGCGGAATTTCGCCGACATGTTCAACGGCGGCTACATCGCAGGCTTCGAGGTTGTACCCTTTTTCCAGTACCTGGAAGGCCGCGCCCTGGTCCGCAACAATGGCTGGGAGTTCTCCGAGGTCGACGTAATTGAACCGGCAATGCTGGAGAACATCTTCGGTTCAAAGGAAGGCGTAATCATCCTGATGTGCGGTTCCGGAACACGGGCAGGATATGTAATGGACGCCCTTAACAGCCTGGGCTACACCAAGGTTATCAACGCCGGAGGAATCCGGGATTACAAAGGCGCAAACAAGGTCCTTGGGGACGGCAGCTATGCCGGTCAGATGGCCCTTCCCGCAGAGGTCACCATGGAAAACATTGACCAGTACCTGTACAGGGACGGGGCCAAATACGTCGACCTGCGTAATGTTTCCGATATGTATACCGGCGGATACATTGAAAGCTTCGAGCTCGTCTCCTTCTTTGAGTACCTCGAAAACAACGCCCTGGTCCGGAACAACGGTTGGGAGTTCTCGGAAGCCGATGTAGTTGAACCTGCAATTCTGGAAAACATCTTCGGCTCCAGGAACCGGGAAGTATTCCTTATGTGCGGATCCGGAACCCGTGCGGGTTATGTAAAAGATGCCCTGGAGAACCTCGGCTATACCACCGTATACAACGTAGGCGGGATTCGGGACTACAAGGGAGACCACAAGGTCTTTGGTGACGAGTCATTCAGCCTGAAGATCCAGTAGTATTCAGATTATTCACCCCGGCTCGGGTCCTTTATAAACAGGATCCGGGCTTTTTTATGGAATCAGCTGAATTCCCGCCAGAACCTGGTGTCCATACGTCCGAATCAAGCCCGGATAACCCATTTGATCCGAGCCTATGCCGTAAATTCCAAAACTTGCGTTCCTCGGACTGTAACGATTTTCCAGGAACAGGTTCCAGGAATCTCCAAGCTCCTGTTGGTGTACCCGGGCCTGGGAAAACCCCGTACGGAACCAAACACCAGGCATTCCGCCCCCAGTGCATGCCTGATACTTACCGCTGTTTCGCTGTCCACAGCACCTGAAAACTGGTATTCCAGTTCCTCCGTTATCCGGTCAATATTCTCGCGCTCAACGACCGCGATGCCGGCGCGTATAAATGCCCGGGTTATTTCGTCGGCTACGAAACGGCTGTTTTCCGCCTGTCCGTCCGTATTCATCTCGGCTACTGCAAGGGGGGAAGTCCGCGGAAAACCACTGAAACAAAGATCACGCACAAGCGTATCATAGATATCGCAATAAAGATGAATTGATGATACCAATGCAAGCATCATAATAACGAATTTCCTGGACATGCTCTCCCTCTTTCTATCGCTTTTTGGGCATTATGATACCAAATATACAGCTCATTTATTCCGGATTTTTACTTCCCCATGAACTATATTCTACGAAAACGGGGCAGGTTACCAGGCCGGTTCCTGTTCAATGCAGTTCACCAAGGAGAAAGAAGTGGCGGAATATACCTTCGACGGAACGACCCTGCGGGACAGCAGGGGGACAAAGATGGGAGAGGTTGACAGGACTTACGTTCGCGGATGGAACGCAGCCCTGCTGGGCCAGCTGGACCGTAAGAATATACGGGATCCCAGGGGAAAGAAACTGCTGGAGTTTGACGGTAAAACCGTAAAGGACGATCTTGGAAAGAAAGTCGCCAGCATAAAGGAAATTCAGGAGCTGATAGAGGGAGAAGCGGACATTTCCCTGGTGGCGGCCTGGTATTTTCTGATTAAAAAGCAGCAGGCGAACATGACATAGCTCACTTGCAAAGCTGTCTTCGCATGTTATACTGAGAATAAGCATGGTTCTCATTGCGTGATAACAAAATACAGGCTTGATTCATCAGGAGGACTGTTCTTGAAGGAGAGTACCTATGAAGAAAGCAGCTTTGATTGCAACGGTTGCCCTGTTTCTATTGATTGCACCACTGTCACTGGTATCAGCCGAAGCGTCGGAAATGGATTCTGACTGGAACCGGCGTATCGCATCTCCGTCCTATGGATTCAGCTTCGGCTTCGCGGAAGTTAAATATGGTAACGACAGTAAGGCCACTGTGGTAATGCCCGGAATTGATCTGCGGCATTTCAACGGGACCAATGTAACCGAAGCCGGCGGATTTTATTACGGTTATGAGCTCGGTGTGGCAGCCAACTTCTACCTCGGGAGTGAAACCCTTTCCAATGGAGCATCGGAATACGATATCGAGCAGATCGCCATGGCAACCCTCTTTCTTATGGGAAAACACGGTTATCGCATAGAACTACCAGGCACGAGAGGAAAGTTCGGTATCGGGTTGGAACTGGGCATGGGTCTCATGGGAGGCGCAGGATCCTTTGAGCTTAAGGAAAAAGGGGGTGACAACCTCAGTCAAACCGAAGAGATCATCGGCCCGGTCTTTGAAGCCGGAATTGAAGGACTGATGGACGCGGGTCCCAACAACCGGCTTGTTCTGCGTCTGGGGCTTATGGTCAGCCCCGAGGTACTTGACGCCGAAGTGTACGGTTTCAACGCAGAAGCAGCCCCGGTCCGGATTAACATTCGCTGCGGCTTTGTACGGGACCATTAAATCAGATATCACCATCCTCTTCATCGGGGACTACAAGTACGGGGCAGTGGGCTTTTCGTATTACCTTCTCGGTAAAATTACCGAGCATACGGTTTATTACGTTCGAACCCGCTCCCCTGCCAATCACAACCAGACTGACAGACGCTTCCCTGGCCTTCCGCAAAATCTCCTCCCCGACGTTGCCAACGGAAAAATCCGAGGACCATGACACATTCTCAGGTATGGCGGGAATATAGACTTCTGCGATCTTGCGGTCGATGTCCTGCCTGGCTTTGGCGTCCACATCCTCCACCTCGTATATGTAGGACTTCCAGAACTGGGCATCCGGCTCCGGGATGGCATGAAAGATGATCAGCTCGCTTCCCTCATTGGCGGCCGCGATATTCAGGGCGTAACGGAATGCACGCAGGGCGTCGGTGTTGAAATCGGTACAAAAAAGAATCTTTTTAAAGATATTCCTGTGGGGCATCCTGTTCCTCCTTTAACGAAGCAGTCCCGGCAGAAAGAGCGAGAGCTGCGGGAACACAATCAGAATAAGCGCGGAAAGCAGCAACATCAGCAGATACGGCATGGCCCCCTTGAAGATGGCGGTAAGCGGAATATCCCGTTCGATACCGCTGACCACATAGACATTCACCCCCACGGGAGGCGTAATCACCCCCATCTGGGTAATTACAACCACGATCACGCCGAACCATACAGGATCGAATCCGAGTTCAAGAATTACCGGATAAAAAATCGGGATTGTCAGCAGAATCAGGGCCAGAGCATCGATAAAACAGCCAGCGAACAGGAAAAAGAGGATGATTATGATCATGATCCCCCAACCCGGCAAAGGCAGGGAGACAAAGAAACCGGCCACCGCAAAGGGGATACGGGAAACAGCGAGAAACCTCCCGAAAATGACCGCTCCAGCCACGATAAAAAAGATCATGCTCGAGGTCCGCACAGTTTCAAAGATTATCATCTTTAGTTTATGCAGGGACATCTCCTTCTGAAGGATGGCTATGATGAAACTCCCTGCAGTTCCCACCGCGGCGGCTTCTATGGGGGTAAATATCCCGAAGAACATCCCTCCCATAACCAGGAAAAAGAGCAGCAGGGTCTCGATAACGCCGGTGAGGGACTGAAAACGCTCTTTCCAGCTGTGCCGCGGACCGGCGGGACCGAGGCTGCCGTTGCCGGCGCAGCTGAAATAGATGGACAGGCAAAAGAGCAGGGCAATTAAAATTCCCGGGATAATTCCCGCGAGAAAAAGGTCACCGATGGACTGCTCGGTCATCAGGGCGTATACGATAAAGACAACCGAGGGGGGAATCAGCATGCCCAGGGAGCCTCCGGCGGCAACGGTCCCCGAGGCCAGGGAATCAGCATAACCGTAGCGCTTCATCTCCGGCAGGGCTACGGCGGACATGGTGGCAGCCGTTGCCGGCCCTGAACCGCAGATTGCGCCGAAACCGGCACATGCCCCCACCGTGGCCATGGCCAGGCCGCCCTGCAGATGACCGATCCATACATAGGCGGTACGAAACATGCGTCTGCTGATTCCGGCATGAAAAGCTATCTGACCCATCATTACAAAGAGGGGAATTACCGTCAGACTGTAGGATGAAAAAGTCTCATACAGATCAGCGCTGACCATGCTGAAGGCCGCCGAGGGGTTAACGATCAGAGCAAATCCGACCACCCCGGAGGCAAGCATTGCAAAGGCGACGGGCATGCTGGTCAAAAGCAGTCCAAGGAGAATCAGACACCCGATTACACCGATTTCCACAGGACTCATGGTTTGATAAACTCCTTGCCCGGATGTGTAAGATGGTAGAGAAATACGATCATCATCAGTACAAAGTTCAGACTGACAAGCATGGGTATCCAGAAAACCGGCAGACCAAGATTGGGGAAAACCTCACCTGAAGCCATCAGGGTGAGACCGTGACGATACACCTTCACGGTGAGGACGCCAAAGATGGCAAGAGCAGATATCCGTAAAAGAGAATCCAGTATCAGGCGGCCGATTCTGCTGCACTTGTGGTAAAAAAACTCGATGGCAATGTGTCCCTTTACCGCGGTCAGATACGGCAGGGCGCAGGCGACGGCAACGGCTCCGCAGGCCCGCACCAGATCATAGGCACCGGTAATCCCGGTACCGAAGAGCCGCAGCAGAACATCGATAACGGTAATTCCCATCATGAGAAGTACCGCCGCGCCGGCTATAATCGCAAAGGCCTTTATGAACTTCCTGATAAGGGAGTACACGATCATTGGGCAGTTACTTCAGCATTGCCAGGAGATCATTCAGAAAGGCTTCCCCGGGAAGTCCTTTCTCTTCCGTGGCCTTTATGTATTCAGCATAGACAGGGTCCATGGCCGCAGCCAGGGCATTCTGCTCAGCTTTCGGCAAATCAATGAACTCCTTGCCCAGCTCTTTTACAAAGTCCTCACCTTCCCTGTCGCTCTGGTCCCAGGCCTCTCCGTGCCGATCGATCCATTCATCACTGACCTCGTTAATAATAGTCTGAAGATCCTCGGGCAGGGAGTTCCAGCTAGTCTTGTTCATGACTGAGAACATTGCCGTTGTATAGCCGATTGCCTTGGTATCTACAACGTAATCGATTACTTCTCCCTGTTTCCAGCCCTTCAGGGTTTCGATGGGACAAAATGTAGCGTCTACGACCCCCTTCTGCAGGGCCTCGTAGGTATCTCCCTGACTCATGGAGACAGGGGTGCCCCCCAGGGCTGTCACGATCTTGGCGGAGAGTCCGGTGGCCCGGATCTTCATGGAAGCCATCTCCTTCACACTGCCGACGGGCTTTTTTGACGCCAGTATTCCCGGTCCGTGGGCGTGAAGATAGATTACGTGGACATCGGAAAGCTCTTCGGGCTGATATTTCTTTATCATTTCGTTGGCAACACGGGTGGCCGTCAGACCGTCGGGATAGCCTACGGGAAGGTCCAGGCCTTCCAGCAACGGAAAGCGTCCCCGGGTATAGGCAAAAACGCTCATACCTATATCCGCTACACCGGAAACTACAGCTTCATAGGTCTGGGCTGCATTGGAGAGTGTCCCGCCATGGAACATGCTTATCCTGATTCGGCCGCCGCTTCTCTCCTCCACCTCTTTTGCCCATGCTTCGGCGGCCTGGGCCTGCAGGTGGGTAGCGGGAAAGAACACCGCGTAATTCAGCTCATAGCTTTCTTTTTCTGCTGATTTTTCAGTGTCGGTTTTGCTGCAGCTGGACAGCAGAACAAGGACAGTGATCAGAAGGACGAGACATCTTTTCATTTTTACTCTCCATTTTCTCGACTGGACTTGTTCAAGAATATTCAGAATCCTGAAGTATTTCAATGGGTGAAGAAAAAACGGGCGGAGTCAATTCCCGCCCGTGATGTTTGGCCGAATCCGGAGACCCGGTTCAGGCTTCAACCTCCGGAGAAGTATCGCTCAAGAGATCCATCTCCTTGTACACCCGTACAAGAAAAATGGTTACAAAGCCGGTAAATACAGCAAAGACGATCATGGAAAGGATTACCCCCAGAAAGGGAATCAGGCTGATTATGAAATTGAGCAGACCCGTAAGAATGGCCAGTCCGATTATAATGAGGAAGGTAATAAAGGTGGCTCCGAAGTTCTTGCCCACCGTGCTGAAGCTGCGTCCGATGGCCTGAAAAGCGCCGAGATTGCTGACGACAACCGCAATAAGGGTGAACATCAGGAAGAATGCCAGGATAATTCCTGGAAGCACGAGGAATATCATGCCCAGGCCGATAATAACCCCCATTAAGATGGATGCGATGACAACAGGCACAATCCGGGAAACGATGCGGGTCCAACCGTTCTTGAGGGATGCTTTTTCACCCTGGAAGGCCAGGTCAGCCATTCCAACGGTCATACTGTGGGTCAGAAGCCCCACCAGGCCGCTTAGTATACTGAACAGGAGCATCCCCCCCGCGGCGGCGCCCGCCCCGGCAAGGGCCTGTTCAGGGTTGGCAGCGATCTGTTCGGCGGACAATCCCCGCATCATGGGCACCGCGGATCCGACAAAGATCAGCCCTATAAGAGCGGAAAAGACACTCGCCAGGAGCATTGGAATGAAAATAAGGGGATTCCCCCTGGCAATTGCCAGACTTTCCTTGAAAACTTTACTGATACTCATTTCCTGCCTCCTAAAAAATCTTATGCACTATACTATAATCATAGGCCCATTTACTTACTGAGACAAGAAATAATTTCCAGTTGAAAAGTCACGCCCTTTACCTGATAATACCTCTGTGAAATCATCGGATAGATTCTGGGACAGGATGGCATCTCATTACGATGTTCAGGTGGAAAAAACCTACCGCAGGGCATACAGGGATACTGTTGAACTAAGTAAAAAGTATCTTGATCAGGACCAGACAGCCCTCGATATGGGCTGTGGAACCGGAATAACTACTGTTGAGCTGGCAGCCTGTGTAAAGAAGATCCTTGCCATCGACATTTCAGCAAAGATGATCGAGACAGCCGTAACCAAGGTCCAGAAGCTGGACCTCGATACCGTCGATTTTATGCAAACCGATATCTTCGATCCCGGGCTTGACAAGCGAAAGTTCAACGTTGTCTTTGCTTTTAATGTGCTTCATTTTACCGCGAACCTTGACGCAGCTTTGTCCAGAATACGAACACTCCTCTGGCCGACCGGCCTGCTTCTGTGCGCCCTCGACTGTCTGGAAGAACGAAAGACCCTGCAGAGTTCCCTGTTGCGCCTGCTGTCAAATATCCGCCTGGTTCCCCCCATGGAGTTCCTCACAGTGAGGCAGTTTGAAAGCAGACTGTACAATCAGGGTTTTACAATCATCGAAAAGAAGATACTCCACGATAAGCCGGTTAACTGTTTTTTCGCTCTCAAAGTTGATCCGATCCACCCGGCCGGGAAATAGAAAAGTGCTGATACGAGAAGCACGGGTAGAGGACCTTGGGGGTATTCTCGGATTATACCGACACCTTCAACCAGATGAGGACTTCAAGAACACAGAAAAATACCGCCGAAAGGGTTACGGAAAGGAACTTCTGCAGAACGCCATCGATCGTGCCCGCCGGCACAACTGCTACAAAATCATGCTTCTAAGCAATGCTGACCGTAAAGAGGCCCACGAATTCTACAAATCCCTTGGATTCGACGCTAAGAGCAAGACAGGGTTTCTGCTGCATTTGCCCTAGCCACAGCGTTTCTGTTTATCCCGGCACTCATTTCAGGGACTCAACAACCTGCATCTTCCTGAACTTTGCTCCCAGCAGATTGACTGCAACAACCATGCTGGTGGAGAACATGATCATGATAATCCCAAGAGCCGAGAGCCTGCCCCATAAACCGTCTTCGGAAAACCGAAGAATCTGCACAGCCAGAACCTCGGTACCGGGGCGGGAAAGAACAATCGAAAGTGAGAGCTCCCGGAAAAACATTGTCGCCATAAGTACCCAGCCCGAAACAATACCGGGAATAATCAGGGGAACAATGATCCTCCTCATGGTGGTCAGCAGGGAAGCCCCGCATACTGTGGAGGACTCTTCAAGGTGGCTGTGGATCTGAATAAAGGCGCTGGTCATTGGACGGATTCCGTAGGGCAAATAGGTGGCGATGTAACCGAACAGCAGGGCCCAGATTGTTGCGTAAAGAGGGGTCCGGACAAAAAACCACATGAATCCAACACCGATTACTATTCCCGGAAAAGAAAAGGAGAGAAAACTGAGGGATTCCAGGAATCCCGAGGCCCTGGTCCTCACTTTGACGATTATATAGGCAATAAAGACCGAAAGAAGCGTTCCCAGGCTGGCACCGAAAACCCCGAGAAACAGGCTGTTCTTTATAGAAAGAAGCGAAATCGGATCCTTCAGTACTGCTTTCCAGTGCTGAAGCCCCATCATACCGAAGGCCCTGACGCTGGGAACCATTGAGTATGGAACAAGAGAGGTATATAGCAGTACCAGGACTGGAAGAACAATCAGGACCACCGAAAGAAGCACCAGAATAACGAACAAAGGCAGCTTCGCTTTCTTCAACTCGATAATTGCAGGTTTGAATCCACGGCTCGAAACGGTAACAAAGCGTTCACTGGACGAAGTCAGGTAACGATATATGTATATAAGCACTATCGACGTGACCAGTATACTCATACCGATGGCGGCGGCCTTTCCGTAATCGGCGACAAAACCGGTGGATACAGTCTGATATATATAGGTAGACATGACATAGATCCTGCCCGGCATTCCAAGCACAGAGGGTACAGCAAAGGAGGCCAGAGCGCGGATAATGCAGAGAATAAAAGCCGCCATAATCGCCGGCCGCAAAACCGGAAGGGTAATCCTGAACAAGGTCTTTATCGGTCCGCCGCGAAAGACCCGGGATGACTCCTCCAGGGAAACATCAAAGGAGGCCATGGCGGGAGCAATGATCAGATAGGCAATCGGCAGGTCCAGCAGTCCTTCAACGAGAATCATGCCGAAGATGGAATAGATATTCAACGGCGCCGTCTCCAGGGCAAAGGCCTTTTGCAGCCAGAGGTTCAGTATTCCGTTGGAAGGATTGAGCAGAAGTGCCCAGCTGACAGCAAAAAGTACGTGGGGAATCATCATGGGTACAACGGAAAGCACCCGGAAAAGAAATTTGAAAGGAATATCCGTCCGGTTGTTCAGGTAGGAGAGAAAAAGGGCAATTACCGTAGAGAGAGCCGCGGAACCGACAACGAAAACAAGTGTATTACCGATAATCGATCCGAACGCAGGATCCGTATAGACGGCGATATACTTTTCCAGGGTAAAATCCCCAAAGGCATTCAAACCCCTTGAGAAACTGCCGACAACCAGCATAAAAACCGGTGATACAGTAAGAAAACCTACCAGGAAAATGAGTAACCATGTCAGTTTTGTATGCCGTCTAGCCATTCTGCGTCCCCTTCAGACGGCAACCAGAAGGCAGTGTTCCGGACGTACAAAAAAGCTCACCTCGCTGCCTTCGGTCAAGTCAGTATCCGGCGCTATCTTTGCCATTAATACCTGTTCCCCCACCCGGATTTCGGTTTCGTACATCTCTCCAACAAATACGAGGGTTTCGATAACACCTTTAACGGTATTAACGGCCCCTTTATTATTCGGTGGCTGTAATTCAATAAACTCCGGTCTGATACAGAGAGTAAGTTCTTCACCCTCCGAAAAATCCCGCTTGTGGCACAGCATGTTTCCCAGGGCTGAGCGTACCACCGTCTCGGATTCTCCCTGTTCCAAGACAGCCGCAGGAACAAGGTTGGCCCGGCCGATAAAATCAGCAACAAAGCGGTGGTCCGCATCGAAATAGATCTTGCGGGGGGTGCCGATTTCTATGATGTTTCCCGCGTTCATGACGCCGATGGAATCCGACAGGGCCAAAGCTTCGACCCTGTCGTGGGTCACATATACAGCGGTGATTTCCAGTTCGCTCAGGAAGGTGCGCAACTCCTTACGCGTCTCCTCCCGGAGCTTGGCGTCGAGGTTACTTAAAGGTTCGTCAAAAAGAATCACCTTCGGTTCATTCACCAGAGCCCGGGCCAGGGCAACCCGCTGCTGCTGTCCTCCGGACAGATTAGTTGCCGGCCTCCGTTCGTACCCTTCAAGTTGAACGAATTTAAGAGTCTTTGCCACCCTCTCTCGAATTTCCGCCTTGTCCATTTTCCGGTTCTGCAAAGGATAGGCCACGTTGTTGAACACATTCATATGAGGCCAGATCGCATAGGTTTGAAATACCATTCCCAGTCCGCGTTTTTCCGTAGGTACATACAAATTCTTTCCACTGGAAAAAACCAGGCTGTCTCCAATACGGATTTCTCCTTCGTCTGGAGTTTCCAGACCTACAATACAGCGCAGGAGAGTCGTCTTGCCGCAGCCTGAGGGCCCCAGCAGCGTAAAAATCTTGTTTGCAGGTATGGTAATGTTTACCCCGTCCAAAGCTTTTACCACCTTGCCTTCCGAATGGTAATATTTTTTCAGACCAGAAATTTGAATTTCCATTAGTTATTTCCTGATTGTATGGTTCACCGTGAATGCATATAAGAACGTCATCCCCGCCATACACGGACGGGGATGATTCCTGGTGTCTATGTCAGTTAATAGTGAATACCTTCTTGAACTCAGCTCCCCAGTACTGCAATTCTTCATCCGAAAGCTCCCGAATCGGTATAACCTCCGCTTTGTCCATGTTCTCAATGGGTGGATAGACCCCGGGAGTAAGTACATATTCACCGACTTTGTCTGCCAGTATTGACATAGCCTCATCGGAGAGCCAGTATTCCATAAAAGCCTTGGCAGCTTCAGGATGCGGAGCGCTGGAAGTCATGGCGATTGCCCGGGGAGACCCCATCAGTGGCTGGCTTATCTGTGCCCAGTTCAGGGGAGCCGGCGCCTTGGTCACAATATATTTGGGCATGGAGATACCGATCTTTTTTTCTCCGCTCTCGATAGGTGCAGGGGTCGGTCCGAAAGAAGCGACAAACATCGGCTGGTTAGCGGCAAGGCCCTTAACAAAATCCCACCACTCCTCTTCCGTATCGAAGATATTCTCTTTCAGTCCGATCAGCCAGGAGATAGTCGTTGCATGACTTTCAGGGTTTGCCATGACGATCTGGTTTTTCCATTTCGGATCGGTAAGATCTTCATACCGTTTTGGAACATCTGCGGGGTCAACAAGCTCTGTATTATAGATGAGACCGACATACTCAATACCGAACAGATAGATTCCATCCCTTCTTGTCCATTCAGGATAGGCGGCCGCGGCTTTCGGGGTATAATCCGCAATAACCCCCTGTTCCTTCAGTATTTCCATTACAGGCAGAGGGGCCTGCAGAACATCAGCAGCCAGTTTTCCTGCCTGAAACTCGGTAAGGACAGTCGAAATAAAGCGGGTCGTGGATAATCGGGTATATTCGCCTTTTATTCCCGTCTTCTGTCCAAATGCTTCCATTATGGGCTCTACAGCCGTAATGCTGGCGTAAAAAGACATGGAATCTTCCACCTGCCCTTCCTGCCCTGTTTGACCGGTCTGCTCGCCTCCTCCTGCTGCAAAAACAGTCCCTGCGCTCAGAAGCAGCACCATTGTGATAACAACAAATTTTACAGTGAGATTTTTCATTCCAACCTCCGGATACATTTTTCCATGTCGTCGCTGCTCGTTCTGACCAGTTCCTTCGTTGACAGCCCGGACAACATAATTTCAGTATAGTATGAGGGATTGACCCTGTCGATGAAATCATGGGAAAAATCCGATAAAAGGGGGCGACAAATTGTATGCGTGTTATTGATTTAAGCCATGTAATATCTCCGGACATGCCCGTTTATCCGGGTACACGGCCTCCCATTTTCAAGGCAGGATGTACCATAGAAAAGGACAGCTTTGCAGAAAAAGAAATCACCATGTTTTCCCACACCGGGACCCACATTGATGCCCCGGCACATCTGCTGCAAGGCCGGAAATATCTTGATGATTTTGGGATGAACCACTTTTTCGGTGAAGCAGCAGTAATCCAGCTTGATTTCGTAAAAAAAGAGAGAATAGAACTCGAAGACCTGGAAGACCTGGCACCACGGATAAACGGAAAAGACTTTGTTCTTCTGCAAACGGGCTGGGACCGTTACTGGGGAAGCCCTTATTACTTTTCCGGTTATCCAGTATTAAGCTCTAAAGCTGCAGAATGGCTCAGTTCCTTCAAAATAAAAGGGCTGGGACTGGACGCGATATCCGTAGATCCGACGGATACCATGGAATATGAGATACACAGGTTGTTTTTGTCACAAGACATCCTGATTATAGAGAACCTGAGCAATTTGTCCCTGCTGGGGACAAATCCGTTCAAATTTTCCTGCTTTCCTCTTAAATTTCACAGTGCCGACGGGTCTCCCGTACGTGCTGCAGCGTATTTGGATTGATCCATTGCGTAGTGATGATATAAAATCACGGATCGGATTGAAGGAACCGCAATAAATCAGCGAAATTCGCCCCCAGCTGCTCCTCCAGGGTAAACCTGGTCAGATCAAAAACACGATCCACCGAATCGATAATCTCGGAATCCCCGCTGGACACAATGTCGGGAGCCTGTTTAATAACCGTGTCGGCATGATCTGCCAGCAGAACCTGTACATCCCCTGTTTGTGCCGGGAGTCCGCTTCGCAGTTCCCGGGCAAGGTCGCGGCTGTGAGTCAGGGGTGCATCAATATAGAGTATCAGTTTTCCGAGGGCCAGCTCTGACAGGGCTGCGTCAACGAGTTCCGCAGCCCGTTTTCTGATTCCGTCGTTCCTGAATACCCCCCGGGATTCCGCGGCATCCCGGAGCAGCCCGTCGGTGGCAATATAAAGATATCTGCCAGAGAGATAGTTCCCCACAGCCACAATAACATTGCAGGCATCGACCCACAGTTCCGCACCGCGGGTATCCTCCGACGAAAGGAGTTTTGCCCGACGCGAAGCGGCGCTACGGGGAGGGATGACCCCGCGCATCAGGATGGATCGCTGTACCGCGCTCAACTGGCAGCGGTCGCCGATAAGTTTCACCGTCTGTTTTACCGGGTAACCCCGTTCAGCCAGGTAGAGCTGGTCCAAACAGGCCTGACGGAAACCTGCAACCAGTGGTTTTTGTAATCCGGAGGAATCACTGTGTGCCATTTCTTCAGTATAAGCTGACCGAAGCCAATCATTTAAGTACTGTCCCGAATCGTGGGGATACGTTTACAGTAAACCTTGCACTGTTCAAGATTAACGTGTAAATCCGTTATTTTCTCAAGAATTTGTCCAGTAACCCGGTGTTTTCGCAGGTTGAAGGATCTCCATCCCCACGATTCTGAACACTGATAATCATTTACGCCCTGTATATTCATCTTTATCGCATCTGGAAGCCGTTTACAGGATATGGAAAGCTCGATTAGAATAAGACGGTCGGCTGAATGAAAAAAATACTGTTGTGCTTCCCCCGCACATAGTCTATTGTGGATGAACCAAAAGAAAAGGTGTGAGACTAATGGCTGTACTAACATCGGCGACCACCGACACCCGGATAGAATCGGTTCTCGATTCTATCTCCCAGAATGACGTCAAGATTGTTATCTACTTTTTTTCCCTGGACTACAAGGAGAGGAACATTCAGAAGACGGTCAAGGACCGCTTCCCTGAAGCGGTGTGCCTTGGATCTTCCATGATAGGGGCCTGGGGTCCGGCAGGACCGATGGAGCGGGGTTTTACAGCAATGTCGCTATCTGGACAGGAGGTCGATTTTGCAGTTTCCTCGTTCAGAGAACAGGTAAAAAGCAAGCCGCGGAAGGCCGCACAGGAAATCATTGAAGATATTTCCCGGCAGCTGCCTGCGGATGATGTGAACCCTGCAGAGTATGTCGGATTCGTTCTCGTCGACGGTCTTGCCCTGGGAGAACTGGTGATGAAGGAGTTCTCAACTGCAAGGAAGTTTTCTTTTCCCCTGGTTGGAGGGGCCTCCGCGGACGAGCTGACCTTTACTGAGACCCTTGTCGCACACGATTCCAGGATGTCCGGAGACGGCGTCTGCGTTGCGGTCATGAAAATGAAGGTCCCCTTTTTCTATGACCATTTTGTACATTATCTTCCAACGGATAAAGAGTTTCTCATTACCCAGGCGGATCCCGGCAGACGGGTAGTATGGGAAATAGATCATGAACCCGCTGCAGATTATTATGCCAGGATGCTGGGTCTTTCAGGACCGAACGCCATTGAGCATATACATTTTTCACGAAATCCTCTGGGGGTGGTAATCGGCGATACGGTATACACCCGCAGCCCAAACGCTGTCATAGACGGAAAGGGGCTTCAGTTCTATTGCTTCATCGAGGCAGGAACAAAAATGCGCCTTCTCAGACAGGGAGATATTCTGGCTAACGCCAGAGCTGCACTTCAGAGCGCGAGAGACCATGTCGGGCCTGTTAGAGGAGCAATTCTCTTCAACTGCGTCCTCCGCTATCTGGAAATGAAAGAGGACAACAAACTGGATGATTTTCACCAGGAGTTCTCTTCAATTCCGTACATCGGCTTCAACACCTACGGCGAAGAACTCTTTACTCATCACAACCAGACGCTAACCGCTCTGTTCATCGGAGAATGATCGATATGGAACACACTGAAACACGGATTCAGACATCCAGGGGAAAGAAACTGCTCCACTATTTCGCCAGTAAAATCAATGCTGTGGTCTTCGAAGTAATATCCCGAAGTCAGCTCCTGAATATTACCGTCCGCTACCTCCATGAGCACTTTTCAAAAATAACCAGTGCCGTAGAAAAGGTGCGCACTAGTTTTCAGTCCCGAATGAACAGCTTTCTGGAAACCTTCCTCGTATCCCGGGACTATATAAATAAGGTCGAAAGCCACTTCTCTACCATCGATCAATCCTTCGGGAACTCCTGCAAGCTGGGGCAGACTCTTCAAATGAAGGCGGAAGAGGCACAGAACAAACTGAAGGAGGTGGAGGACCTGTCGGAGATCACCAACATCCTGGCGATGAACGCCTCGATTCAGGCTGCCCGGGTAGGGAAAGAAGGAGCGGGCTTTTCGGTCGTGGCAAAGGAGATTCGCCGGCACGGAGTGCAGTCGAGGGAAATCGTCAATCAGGCATCCGATCAGCTGCACGAAATGATCGACCTCATTTTCCAGCTGGTCAATATTCTGCACTCCATCAGTAATGAAGTAACAGCCAGCAGAGAAACAGTAAAAAAATTGCTCGATAGAACCCAGGAAAGCAAGAACAACGCCGACGCAGTCCAGGACGACGTACAGTCCATACTCGATGTATTTCAGGAATACGATGCCCTGAAAGAGAACCTGAACCGCATGATAGAGCAGTCGGCCATATCGAACAGCGAAATCGAGGATATGCTCCTCTCCTTTCAATCCGACCTGGCGGGGGCTAACCGGAGTTTGAAATAATCAAGGGTCTAACCGGACTTTCGGCTCCGGGGACGTATGTAGGAGTGAAGTACTTCGGTATAGGGCAGGCCTTCGAGCACAGCGATAACCCGCAAAACAGCCTCGAGCTGATCCTCCCGGCGAACCCGCAGCCGTCGAACCATGGAAAGCTCCTCATTAAGCCTTTTGGTCTTTTCCGGGGATACCGCCGCGTAAACTCTGGACCGCTCAGCCTCCCCCAGGTTTTGCATGGCAAGCGCGAGTTCCCGGTCCCGGACTTTCAGAAGCCGGTTCTGGATTTCTATTCGGGGAAGCGCCACAAGCAGCCGTGCGAGTTCCCGTTCAGGAAAAACAGAGTTCGTGTTCACGTTTCAAGTATACAGGAAATAAGGATCTTGAGCATCCCGGGACCCGGCGTCATTCCGGAACCTGCAGAGTCGGCCGTTTTGACTTTATACGTATCCAGTCCACTGCTTCCCGTATGCGCTGATTCCGAATGAGTCGCAGTTCAAGTTTTCGTTTGCCCGGGAAATTCATCAGCATGAGTCCAATCATAATCGTCAGCAGCCCCTGTCCGGGAATAAACAGCATGATGAATCCGGCAATAATAAAAACAGCCCCCATGAAGTTCTTTATAAAAGCACCCATCAATCGTAAAACAGGATGCCGTCTCTCTGCCAGGGATCCTGGATCCCTGACAAAATAGTCCGCCGGTATAGATACGATTATCAGGGGTATGGCAACCAGAGTGAAGATGAAAAGAAAAAGAGAAAGACCGCCAAGCCAGGCGGCAAATTCTCCATACGTAAAAACAAATTCCTTTACGAAAGCAGAAAAACCATTCAATTCCGTGCTTCCCCTTTTGAGATTGTCCGATCTCTGCAACAGGAGCATTATACGTCATTGCAGATAATACGCAAACTCATGCCTGCGCCCCGGAATGTCAAAGCTTATCAGCAGAAGGAAATATGATTCCAGGACTTTTATGTGCCTTTTATCACATTATAAAAGGTAAAGTCACTTATATTACAGAATTATTCTTCTAAATGCCGGTACCTTACAATTTTTATCATTATTCCTTTCTTATTTCTTTACAAATCACGATAACTCAATTACAATCTACATATATAGCTCCGATCCGATAAACCTACAGGACGCCCGTCCCAGGGTTATCGGACGCCAGGTACCGATGGAAACGTCTGTGCCTCCCGTATTTGGAAAGGAGTAAATACAGGGAGGTAAGGTGTGTCCGAAACTCAATCACAACTGCTGAACCAGAAAATTACCCGCAGAGACTTTCTCAAGTACACAGGAATCAGTGCCATCGGGGCTACGACCATGTCATGGCTGCTGCCGGGCTGTGCGTCCAAGGACATCAAGGTATTTGAGACGGCCGACGGCATGATTATCCATGAGTCAGCCCGCTGTACCGGTTGTCTGGTCTGTGAAGCTACCTGCTCGGTCGGAAACGACGGAAAGGCAAGTCAGGTTACAGCACGAATCAAGGTAAGCCAGAACTATGCCTACGGCCCCAAAGGGGTCCGGGGGGACTGGGTAAACGGCCCCGGCGAAATGGGGAACTTCACCCTTGTCGCTGATACCTGCAGGCAGTGCGAACAGCCCGCCTGTGCCCTGGCCTGTCCGGAGAACGCTATCTTCGAACACGAAGGAACCGGAGCCCGGGAGGTTGATCCTGAAAAATGCGTCGGCTGCGGGACCTGCGTACGGGCCTGTCCGTGGGGGATTCCCAGCCTCGACCCGGAAACCAATGTTTCCACCAAGTGTATTCTCTGTCACGGTTACACGGCATGTGTAAAGGACTGTCCCACCGGCGCACTGCAGTATGTGTCCTGGGACGACGCTATCCAGAAGTACAAAGAACATTTTCAGGTATAAACAACAGGAGTAGAGAGATATGGCATTAAAAGGCGGTTGGGCAGGAACCATTCTTCGAGTGGATCTGAGCACAGAACAGATAACAAGAGAATCAACGGAAAAATACTCCCGCTACATAGGCGGCATGGGAATCGGCTATAAGGTAATGTGGGACGAGGTCCCCCAGGGGACCCATCCCTATGCGGAGGAGAACCGGATTATTTTCGGGGTAGGCCCGCTTACAGGGACCGGAGCCATGTGTTCCGGACGTACAAATATTACCAGCCTGCTTCCTTCGAATCCCTTCCACGGGGTGTCCGACAGCCACATGGGCGGGCACTTTGCGGTGGAGATGAAGTATGCGGGCTACGACGCTATCATCATTCACGGAAAAGCCAAGCGGCCGGTCTGGCTCAGAGTAGTGGACCAGGATGTTACCCTTGAAGACGCCTCTGTCTTCTGGGGACAGGGAACATTTAACACGATTACCGGAATTACTGCCATCATGGGTAAGGATTCCCAGGTAGCCGCCATCGGTCAGGCCGGGGAAAACCAGGTAAACCTTTCGGTTATCCGGACCGGGCCCAGTCATTCCGCCGGCGGTCACGGCGGTGTTATGGGCTCAAAAAATCTTAAAGCCATCGGAATAACGGGAACAGGATCGGTAAAAATAGCGGGAGACCGAAATGCCTGGCATAAGCTGAACAAGGACACCTTTGCCATCGTTGGGGCCAACAACCAGCACGTCGTGCCTTCCACTCCCCAGGCATGGGCTGAGTATCACGACCCCTCCAGCCGCTGGACGTCCCGGAAGGGTCTTTTCTGGGGTGCTGCACCTTATCCCATCGAAACAGGAGAGGTCCGCCCGGAAGAAGCCAACAAGATCGGCTACCGCACAATGAAGGCCATCAAGGACCTGGGCCCTGCGGCGGAAAAATACACCGTCCGCATGGGCGGCTGCGCCTCCTGCCCCGTACGTTGTCACAGCCACCTTAAGGTACCTGAACTTGCAGCCTACGGCGTAAGTACCAATGTTGCCAACACCTGCGTAGGCTTCTCGGGTCCCCATGGAATCATGAAAGGTACCTACACCATCGAGGGCAAAACCAAAGACGAGGCCAATGTTATCGGGCGTACTACCGGTTCGCAGATAGCCGATGATTACGGCGTCTGGTGCAACTACGGTCAGATCGGCAGGGATTTCAAGTGGGCGATATCCCACGGATATCTCGAAAAAGTCCTTCCCAGGGAAGAGTACAATTCACTGTCCATGGACAAATGGGAAAAAGGCGATCCCGATTTTTTCCGAGAGTTTTACCGCAGGATCGCTTTCAAGGAAGGAGAGCTGGCAACCCTGGGTGAAGGAGCTTACTATCTGGCCAGAAAATGGGGCTTCGGCGAAGATTATTGGACAGACAAAAATAACAAACTGTGGACAAAACTGGGGTATCCGGTGCACCACAGCAACGAATCCGACGGGATAGTCGGCGGTGTAATCTCTTCCATGTTCAACCGGGATGCCCAGTGTCACACCCACCAGAACTTTCTTGGAAGCGGACTGCCATTAAATGTCATGCAGGAAATTTCCGCGGAGTTATGGGGTGAAGGAGCAATTGACGAACCGGCGAATTATACCCCGGTCAATGATGCCAAGGTCCGCTTTATTAAATGGAGTATAATCCGCAATATCCTGCACGACTCCCTTACCCTCTGCAACTGGATGTGGCCCATGCATGTCTCTCCGTTAAAGGAACGTAATTACCGCGGCGATACTGCCCTGGAATCCAAGTTCTTCGCCATGGCTACAGGATTCAAGGTCAGCGAAGCGGAGCTGGACGAACATGCCGAACGGATTTTTACCCTGCACCGCGCATTGACCGCCAAGCAGATGAAATCCACCAACCTGCGGCAGGACCATGATCAGCTTACAGGCTGGCAGTTCGACATGGACCCGGACAAGGAAGCCTTTAGCAAGGGGACTATCAAGCTGGACAGGGACGACTACGAGAAAGCACTTACCCTCTTATATCGCGAGATGGGATGGGACGAAGAGACGGGAATACCCACCAGGGCACAGCTTACAAAGCTTGACCTGAAAGATGTGGCTGATGAGCTTGAACGGATGGGGCTTTTAACCGCATAATGGGTGCATGAGAGATGATGTAAAGGACTTCCTTGCAGAGGAGATTCGCAAAGCCTCAAAGGAAGGCAATTTAACTGATAATCGGGAGCTGGCTGCGGCCGGCTCTCGCTTTTTCAATAGCGAGTTTACTCCGGACATGATCGCCGCCAGAGTCGAATCGGCGGCCCAGATCGAAAGCCCGGATATTCGCATCCTCCAGGGAAAAGGATGTTACCGTTACTACAGCAGCCGGTCAATGAGCGATTCCTACGCGGAAATTCTGAATTTTACCGCGGAGGGGGATGATATAATGCTCATAGCTTCCACAGTCAGGAGAGAATCCCGGACCTATCCGCGGCCGAGCATACTGAGTCAATTCATAAATGCTCCTTTCCTTGTGAAGCCCGACCGGCTTGATCAGATAGCCGAAGCCCTTGCAGCAGATACATCGGAGTATAAGGATATTCAGCTAAGTTCAGCTTCCAACGGCGACCGCTACCTTTTCTCCTCGACATTCCTGGAAAAATCCCAGGCTGATTATATGGCGGAATGGGAATCAGTAGACAGTATGGAGATCCAATAGATGGCAAGCCTGCAGGAGGTACATGCTGTTGTTACTGAATCCGAAGTTCAGCTGTTTGAAGAAAACGAATTAATACACCGCTTCCACTGTACCCCTGAAGCCCTCAAAGAGTTGACCATCGGACATCTGTACTGCAACGGTCTGATACACAGCGCGGCAGAACTGTCGCATTATGAGACCGATTACACTCATCCGGACACTATTACCATCCGCATCAGCATCGACAGCAAAATCTCCCGCCCCATGCCCCCGGTACAGGAGCAGAAAATACCGGAACTCGCAAACCTTCAGGCCCTAATGCAGCACTTCTTTGACTGTGCCGAGAAGTACAAGGCCCACGGCGGCATTCACTGCAGCGCCCTTTTCGACGGCAAAAGCTTTGTCGCCCAGTACGAAGACGTGGGACGGCACAATGCCTTCGACAAAGTCATAGGTCAAGCTCTCATCGCCGGGTTGAATCCGGCAAACCTGATCTACTTTACCTCCGGCCGCGTCAACTCCGAAATCGCGGAAAAGGCGGGACGCTGCGGTTTTCCCCTTATCGTTTCCCGGAGTATTGCCACAACCCGGGCCTGCGAGATAGCCCGAAAGCAGGAAGTAGGCATAATCGGGCGCATCACCTCTGATCAGCCCCTGCTCTTCAGTAAAGGACGGGCATATGCCTGATAAAAAAGAAAAACTCAGCAGAGAGGAGGAGCAGCTGCTTCAACTGTCGGTACGCCAGCACCTGCGGGAACTGCGTACGGTCATTCTGGTCTCCGCTGCAGCAATGGTACTGTTCAGCGCCGTAAGCTTCTATTTCTTCGATCCCATCGTGAATTTTCTTTATGCGCCCTTCCTGGCCATCGAGGGTCTGAATACGGAGGACACCCTCTTTGTGAATTTCCTTTTTGAAGGATTCCTCACCAAACTGAAGGTCTCGATTCTCTCCGGTTTTACCCTCTCCATCCCGGTCATGCTCTTCATGACAGTCCGATTCGTTCTTCCGGCCTTAAGAAGGAAGGAAAAACGGGTACTGTTTCTCGCCATTTTCACCGGGACCCTTCTGGTCGGTCTTGGGTTTTACTACGGGTACTACACGATACTCCCACTTACGATAAAGTTTTTTACAAACCGCGGGTTCCTGCCGGAAAATGTGGGACTCATGCTGAACTATCAGCGTAACATCCTCTATATTTTCCGTTTCATCCTGATAATTATGGTCAGTTTTCAGTTCCCGATCCTGCTGGAAGCCCTCATGATACTCAATGTCCTTGAGAGAAGAACGCTCTTTAAGGCGAGCCGTTTTGTAATTGTGCTCGTGTTTATTCTTGCGGCTTTTATTACGCCTCCGGATTTTATCTCCCAGTGCATTATTGCGGCACCCTTGATTTTGCTCTACTTTCTGGCCATCTTTGTAGCGAAGATATTCCGATTCGGGGAAGGAGAACGCTAATGGGCCCGGCTGGACTCGGCTTTCAGGAGATTCTGCTCATCGGTCTGCTTCTGCTCATCTTTGTACGTCCCGAGGAGATCCCGTCAATCTTCCGGCGCCTGGGACGTATCTGGGCCAAGGCATATTACTACTATACCCTGGCTAAACGGGAACTGCGGAATATGGAAAAAGAGATCGGCATAGAAGAAGAGATGAAGGAGATTCGGGCCATCAATGCCCGGATGAGAAGTGAAATAGCCAACTTTGATAAGGCAGTCGAAAAAACAGACCGGGACGAATCCGATTCCCGGGCAAATAGAACTGAAGAAAACAGCAAGGAGAAATAGGATATGCTTGGTTCAACAGAAATTCTCGTAATTGGCGGCGTGGTGGTGCTTCTTTTCGGAGCATCTGCAATACCCAAATTCGCGCGATCTTTGGGAAAGGCGAAAAAAGAGTTCCGTGACGGCATGGATGAGGGAGCCGAAGAGGCAAAAAAAGAAGAGGAAAAGAAGAAGGAATA
>CAZKQJ010000016.1:0-90582 GCA_964554875.1 uncultured Spirochaetaceae bacterium
AAGAATATTCTGAAACAGGGATAGGAAGGATTTTGCACCGAGGCTCAGAGGACACGGAGAGAACGACTCTGTGCCCTCCGTGTCTCCGTGGCAATTCCTTTGAATCTTTGCTTCGGAACAATGAAAATATAGACAAGGAACTGTATGCATTATATACGAAAGCTGCTTAAATTATTCACAAAAAAAGAGCGGCGTCAGCTCGGGCTTTTAACCCTTGCCATCCTTGTTATGGCGTTTATGGAGGTCGTGGGGGTGGGGGCCATCGGGCCTTTTATGACAGTGGCGGCGGACCCTTCGGTGGTGCAGGAAACCCCTGCGCTGCTGTGGTTGTACCAGTTTCTGGGCATACAGGACATGCGCTATTTTATTGCCGCTCTAGGGGTGGTATTTTTTCTGATTATTCTGGGGACCAACGGCTTTACGACGATTGTAATGTTTTTTCTGTTCCGCTGGTCCAACATGAGGTCCTATACCCTGGGGCGCAGGCTGATGTCCCAGTACCTGTACCAGCCCTACAGCTATTTTCTGGACCATAACACCAGCGAACTTTCCAAGAATATTCTGGCGGAGGTGCAGCAGATTCTGACCCAGGCAATCCGGCCGGGAATGGAGCTTTTGGCCCGGGGAATGGTGGCCCTGGCCATTTTGCTGTTCCTTGTTCTTTCATCGCCCCTGGTGGCCCTGGTGGTTGCGGTAGTCCTTGGGGGCTCCTACGCCATTGTGTTCGGCCTGGTACGGAGCAAACTGACCAAAATAGGTACCAAAATCCGAAAGTACAACAGGGAACGGTTCAAAACCGCGGGGGAGGCCTTCGGGGCCATAAAGGATGTAAAAATCCTGGGGAAGGAACCGGTGTTCGAGGCCCAGTATGCCGGGGCCTCCAGAAGGTTCGCCCGCCAGCAGGCCAACCGGCAGATTATTACAAGCCTTCCCCATCACATAATCGAAGCAGTGGCCCTCGGTCTGGTCGTATTGCTGGTTGTGGTGCTCATAATTACCGGGGGAAGATTCGCCGAGGTCATTCCCCTTGTATCCATTTACGCCTTTGCAGGCTACCGTCTGATGCCGGCATTAAGAATCGTATTCAAAAACGCCGGGGCCCTGCGGTCCTCCGGCCCCATCGTACAGGCATTTTATGAGGATCTTACCACCGGGGCCGCCGAGGTGGAGGCGTCCAGGAAGGCCGCCCTGAACCTTGCTGCCGCCGGAAACCGGCTGCCCTTTAATGATCGGATTGAATTGCGAAATATCGAGTTCGCGTACCCCGCATCCCCGGCCCCGGGTCTGTCCGGAATCAGTTTACGCATAATAAAGAACAGTACCATCGGCTTTATCGGCCCCACCGGTTGCGGCAAAACGACCCTGGTGGATATTATCCTGGGGCTGCTGAAGCCTGAGGGCAGAATAGAGGTTGACGGTGTTTCTGTAACGCAGGAAAATATCCGCAACTGGCAGCTGAACTTCGGCTATGTGCCGCAGCAGATATTCCTGGCCGACGATACCGTTACCCGGAACATAGCCTTCGGGGTTGATGCGGCAAAGATAGACCAGGCGGCTGTTGAAAAGGCTGCTAGGATAGCACACCTTGACGAATTTGTGCGGAACCAGATGCCCCAGGGCTACGAAACCCTGGTGGGAGAACGGGGTGTTCGATTGAGCGGCGGGCAGCGCCAGCGGGTGGGCATTGCCCGGGCCCTGTACCACGACCCGGATATTCTGGTACTGGACGAGGCCACCAGCGCCCTGGACAACCTGACCGAACAGGCGGTAATGGACGCCATAGACGAGCTTATGGGGGCCAAGACAATTATAATGATTGCCCACCGTTTAAGTACCGTCCAGAAGGCGGATACAATTTACATGCTGGATAAGGGCAGCATTGCCGCCGAGGGGAGCTATGATCAGCTGATGGAAAGCAGTGAGGCTTTTCGGAAGATGGCGAAGATAAAATAATCACTGAAACTAAACAGAAGTAAACAAGAAGAGAGACTATATGAACAACACCGAGCAGCCTGAAATCTCGATCGTCGTACCGATTTTCAGTGAAGTTGATAATGTAAAGGAACTGCACCGTGAAATTGTGGAGGCCTGCAGGACCGCAGGCTGCCGCTACGAGATAATTTTTGTGGACGACGGTTCTACCGACGGCACCGGGGAAGTCCTAAAAGAACTCTCGCCCCTGGTTACTATAACTATGCGCCGGAATTTCGGGCAGACCGCGGCCATGGACGCGGGCATCAAGCAGGCGAAGTACAGATACATAGTTACCATGGACGGGGACCGGCAGAACGACCCGGCGGACATTCCACGTCTTGTTGAGGAGATAGAAAAGAGCGGGAAGGATGTAGTCTCCGGCTGGCGGCGCAAGCGAAAGGACCCGTTCATGAAGCGCTTCGTGTCCCGGGGGGCCCATGCCCTGCGGCGTATGATGATCCGGGACGGCATTCACGATTCAGGCTGCAGCCTGAAGATCTACCGCAGGGAGTGTTTTACCAACGTAAACCTGTACGGAGAAATGCACCGTTTTATTCCGGCGGTGTTAAAGATAAAGGGTTTTTCCATCGGCGAAGTCGAGGTTAACCACCGGCCCCGGACCAGCGGCAGGACCAAGTACAACTGGAAGCGCTCAGTAAAGGGTTTTCTGGACATGCTGTCCGTCTGGTTCTGGAACAAATACGCCGTGCGGCCCCTCCATTTTTTAGGAGGCCTTGGCATATTGTGCATACTGTTCGGTTTTGTTTTTTCCGGTATCGGGATAGTTTTTTACCTGCAGGGAAACAACCTGTTCAGGAACGTTCTGCCCGTGGCGGCGGTATTCATGTTCATTACCGGGGTGCAGCTGTTCGTCTCCGGTCTGATGGCGGACATGCTGGCCAAGACCTATTTTGCGTCTACCCGGGATGTTTCGTATTCGATAAAGAGTGTGGAAGTGCGATAAAAAGACCAAATATTTAAAGCGAAAATGTATTTTACCTTATTTGTAACTGTGCTCATTATTACGCTTCTTGTGCTGGATGCTGCTCCTTCTGATGTTGTTTTTATCGGAGCGCTGATTGTTCTGCTTTTCGGCGGAATAATCTCACCTGCCGAAGCCCTCTCAGGGTTCTCCAACAAGGGGATGATCACCGTGGGGCTCCTTTTTGTTGTGAGCCAGGGGGTTGAAAATACCGGGGTTTTCCAGCGTATCGCGGAGGTATTTCTAAGCGGTCGAAAGAGGCCTAACGGGAAAAAGCGGTCGAAAGCACTGTTAATGATTAAGATGATGGCTCCGGTAACGCTTTTATCCGCATTCCTTAATAATACTCCAATTGTTACCATTTTTACTCCGGTGGTAAAACGGTGGAGCACTGCACAAAAAATGCCTGCAGGGAAGTTTTTGATTCCTCTCTCCTATGCGGCGATTTTCGGCGGCGTCTGCACACTGATCGGGACAAGTACAAATCTGGTTGTACACGGGCTCATGCTGCACAACGGGTTTGAGGGTTTCGGTTTCTTTGAGCTTGCGAAAGCAGGAATTCCGATAGCGGCTGCGGGATTTTTTTTCCTGGCCTTTTTCGGGCAGAAGCTATTACCCGACAGGCGGGATACCCTGACGGAGCTTGGAGACTCTCCGAAAGAGTACTTCATTGAGATGATTGTTCCCGATGATTCGCCCCTTAGGGGTAAAACCGTGGAACAGGCCCGGCTGCGAAACCTTCAGGGAGTATACCTGACGGATATAGAACGCGGCCCCCTGCATCTGGGGCCGGTTACGCCGGACCGGCGTATTGAGATCGGGGACAGGCTGTTTTTCGCAGGACGTACCGACGCGGTGGCGGACGTACTGGCACTCCCGGGACTGATGCCGGTGGACCGGGAGACCCTGGACCGGGATGCCCGGGATATTCGGCAGAATCTGGTCGAGGTGGTAGTCTCGGCCAATGCCCCGGTTGTGGGAAAAACTATAAAGGAATGCAGTTTTCGCAGTCTTTATGATTCTGCGGTTGTGGCCTTGAGCCGGAATGGAGAAAGAGTAAAAAGCCGTTTAGGAGATGTTGTCCTTCACCCGGGGGATACCATGGTGCTGTTGACAAGGCCGGACTTTGTCAGGCGTCATCGCTTTTCCAGGGATTTTTACCTGGTCAGCGATCTTGACCGGATAAGCCCTGAGGCACAGAGAAAAGGACCCTTTGCGCTATTAATTGTAATTTTTATGGTCCTTGCGGCAGCCCTGGGAGATTTTCTACCGAAGATCGGCGGCAACAGTATGGACATGTTTTATGCCGCGGCCGGCGCCGCCTTTATTCTGCTTATTACCCGTGTAATCGGAGCAAGCCAGGCCCGGGAGGCGGTCCGGTGGGATGTACTGATCACCATTGGGGCGGCCTTCGGCGTCAGCAGGGCTTTGATTAACAGTGGAGCTGCCCAGATGATAAGTCAGGGTATTGTGGATCTTATGTCTCCCCTGGGGGTCCTCGGTGCGCTTACGGCAGTGTACCTTGCAACGAGTATTTTTACCGAGATCATTACCAATAATGCGGCCGCAGCCTTGATGTTTCCCATCGCTATGGCTACAGCCGCCAATGCAGGGGCTCCGTCGCTACCCTTTTTTGTGGCTGTTGCGCTGGGCGCAAGCGCCAGTTTTGCAACCCCCATAGGGTATCAGACAAACCTGATTGTTCAGGGGGCGGGGGGCTACCGTTTCAAGGATTTTCTGAAGATTGGAATCCCCATGAATCTGATTTCCCTGGTTACCGGAGTTGCTGCCATAGCGTTCTGGTACAAGATATAAGGGCATACGGAAGGATGTAATGTGGAGTTTGCCGATAACGTAACACAAGCCGTACTGGAGGCAGGAAAAGCCGTTCTGGATGTCTACGGAACCGATTTTACTGTTGTGTCCAAGGAAGACTGTTCCCCTCTAACCGAGGCGGACCGAAGAGCGCACGAGATTCTATCTGCTGCGCTTAAGGAATATTACCCGGTTCTGTCGGAAGAGCGCGATACCATACCGTACAGCACAAGAAGAAACTGGAACATGTACTGGCTTATAGATCCCCTGGACGGTACCAAGGAGTTTGTAAAGCGGAACGGGGAGTTCACGGTTAATGTTGCTTTGATAGAAAACGGGGTCCCCGTTGCAGGCTGGGTCTACGCTCCGGTCAAGGACCTTCTGTATGTGGGAATGCAGGAAAAAGGCGCGTGGCGCGTGGAGAAGGCCTTGCGCGGGTATGGTCTCGGCGCGGCGAAAAAACCGCTGCCCCTTGCTGAGGGCCTCCGGCCGTTTACGTTAGTCGCGTCGCGCAGTCATTTGAACGAGGCTACCGCGGAGTATATTGCCGAGCTTGAAAGGGAACATCCTGACGCTGAACGCATAAGCGCGGGAAGCTCCCTTAAACTCTGTATGGTCGCAGAGGGGTCGGCCGATATTTACCCCCGCTTTGCACCTACCATGGAGTGGGACACCGCCGCGGCGGACGCCGTGTGCCGGGCGGCGGGATGTTCGGTTTTGCAGTGGTCCGGGGAAAAGGACCGGCCTGACGGACCCCTGGTTTACAACAAGGAGAATATGCTCAACCCCTGGTTTTTGGTTCTGCGGGATTAGTGCCATATTCAGTATATCAACAAGGATTTATTCACCATGGAACACCGAAGCAGAAATCACCTTCGAGAGCTCGAATCGGAGGCAATCTTTATTCTCAGGGAGGTTGCGGCCCAGTTCGAGCGGCCGGTAATGTTGTTTTCCGGCGGAAAAGACTCAATCTGTATGGCCCATCTGGCACGCAAGGCCTTCTGGCCGGGAAAGATCCCCTTTCCGCTCATGCACGTGGATACGGAGCATAATTTTAAAGAGACCATTGAATACAGGGACTGGTTTGTACAGGAGATGCTGCAGGCCGGGCTCATTGTACGGTCGGTTCAGGATTCCATCGATTCCGGACGGGTTACCGAAGAAACGGGTCCCCGGGCCAGCCGAAACGTGCTGCAGACGGTTACCCTGCTTGACGCAGTACAGGAGTTCAGATTCGACTGCGCCATGGGAGGCGCCCGCCGGGACGAGGAAAAGGCACGGGCCAAGGAGCGTTTTTTCAGTTTCCGCGACAGTTTTGGTCAGTGGGATCCGAAAAACCAGCGCCCCGAGCTGTGGAACATATTCAATACCCAGCACAACATGGGGGAGCATTTCAGAGTATTTCCTCTGTCGAACTGGACGGAGCTTGACGTTTGGCAGTACATAGACCTGGAAGAAATCCCAATTCCCGATCTGTATTTTTCCCATGAGCGAGAGGTATTTGAACGGGACGGAGTAATCCTGTATTACGACCCGAAGATTATTACCCTGCTGCCGGATGAACAGGTACAAAAGCGTCGGGTTCGCTGCAGGACCATCGGGGATGTTACCTGTACCGGTCTTACCCTGTCGGAGGCTGCAAGCCTGGATGACATTATCGCCGAGATTGCCTATACCCGTACTACAGAACGGGGAGGAAGGGCGGACGACAAACGCAGTGAAGCGGCAATGGAAGACCGAAAAAAGCAGGGGTACTTTTAACCGTCAAAGAATCTGCAGATAGTCTCGTTTACCGTATAGAAAGCGATGAATCTGTACCAAATTATTCTTTACGACATAAAAAACGAGAAAATTGTCGACAGAAAACATGCGGTACCCAAGCTGATGCAGATAATTGTCCTGTAACAATGGATGGATAAATGGATTCGTTTCGAGAATGTCGATACTATCGTAAAACTTTTGAATGAGATTGTTTGGAGAGGTTTTTAAGGCATTTTCAAAGTAGCCCGTAATTTCCAGTATATCCTGTTCTGCGGCAGGATAGATGAGGACTTTGTATTTTCTGGAAGTCATTTGTGCAGGAGGCTTCCAAGAACAGTGCGGGCATCTTTTCCTGCGGCTCCATCCTCTATTTCTACACGGGCTTCCTGGAGTTTCTGGTACAGCTCTATTTTTGCAAGTTGCCTTTCGTAATGGGAAATAGACATTACAACCATATCGCCCGTACCGTTTTTCGTGAGAAAGACCGGTTCATCTGCATGGACCATTTCGGAAATGGCGGAAAAGTTGTTACGAAGATCCGAGACTGGTCGAATAATCGGCATATTTTGCTCCTCCTCAGTTATTATCATAATAATGATAATATATAGAAGCGTCAAACAGTATGTAAAGGAAAGCTATGGCATCCAGAACAGATACCCAGTACGAGCAGAAAACTTTTAACGTAGAAGAATATCTGAACAGGGAACTGTTGCGTTTTACCACCGCGGGAAGCGTGGATGACGGTAAAAGCACCCTTATAGGAAGGCTGCTCTTTGACAGCAAGGCGATATTTCAGGACCAGATGGAGGCCCTGGAGCATTCCAGCCGTCTGCGGGGGGAGGAGACAGTCAACCTGGCGCTTCTGACCGACGGTCTGCGCTCGGAGCGGGAACAGGGCATTACCATCGATGTTGCCTACCGCTATTTTTCCACACCTAAGCGCAAGTTCATTATTGCCGATACCCCGGGGCACGAACAGTACACCAGGAACATGGTTACCGGGGCCTCCACGGCCCAGCTGGCCATTATTCTGATTGACGCCCGGAACGGGGTACTGCCCCAGTCAAAACGCCATGGGATTATTGCGAGCCTTTTGGGGATTCCCCATGTGGTGGTGGCGGTAAACAAGATGGATGCCGTGAACTGGTCGGAAGAAATCTATACCGGCATTGTTGACGAGTATACCGAGTTCTCCGGCAAGCTGAACATTCACGACATTACCTTTATTCCCATAAGCGCTCTTTTAGGGGACAATGTTGTAGAAAAGAGCGGCAATATGCCCTGGTACGATGGCTCCACGGTGATGCACCAGCTGGAGAATGTAACGATTTCTGCGGACCGGAACCTGATTGACTTCCGTTTTCCGGTTCAGTACGTGGTACGGCCCAACCAGGATTTTCGCGGCTTTGCCGGGCGTGTCGCAAGCGGCACGATCCGGGTGGGAGAACCGGTTATAGCCCTGCCGTCGGGGCAGGAATCGCGCATAAAAGAGATAGTCGCATTCAAGGAACAGCGTACAGAGGCCAGGGCCGGAGAGTCGGTAATCCTGACCATCGAGGATGAGCGGGACATAAGCCGGGGCGAAATGATCGTGCGCAAGAACAATGTTCCTGTAACGGGAAGGCACTTTGAGGCGACCATCTGTTGGATGGACGATAAAAAATCCCTGGAAGTCAACAAGCCCTACAGGTTTCAGCATACGACCCGGCTGGTAAACGGGGTAGTCAGAAACCTTCGCTACCAGCTGGATGTAAACACCCTGCACAGAATGGACGGCAGCAGTCTATCGCTGAACGAGATAGGCCGGGTAGAAATAGAAACCGGACAGCCCCTCTTTTTTGACCCGTATATCCAGAACCGGGAGACCGGCGGCTTCGTGATAATCGACCCCGCAAGCAACCTGACTGTAGCGGCGGGAATGATCCGCGGGGCAATCAGCAAGGAAGAACGGGAAGAACTTGCCAAGACCCCCAATGAGAGAAACATCCGCTGGGAGGCTTTTCCTGTAAGCAGGAAGATGCGGGAGGTCCGGAACGGTCATTCCGGCCACTGCCTCTGGTTTACCGGACTCTCGGGTTCCGGGAAAAGCACAATTGCCAAAGAGCTGAGTAAACGACTGCACGAAGAGGGCAGGCAGGTGTATGTACTTGACGGAGACAACATACGCCACGGTCTTAACGCCGACCTGGGATTCAGCGAAGAGGACAGGGAAGAGAATATTCGCCGCATAGGGCATGTTGCCCGTATTCTGTATGATGCAGGGTTCATTGTTATCTGCTGTTTTATAAGCCCAAAACAGAGTATGCGCGACGGGGTACGGAAGCTGTTCCCCGAAGGGGCCTTCAGCGAGGTATATATTGAGTGCGATATTGATGAATGCCGCAAACGGGACCCCAAGGGGCTGTACAAGGCGGCGGAAGAGGGCCTTATTGCCGATTTTACCGGGGTAAGTTCCGCGTATGAAGCTCCTGAAAAAGCGGATATAAGCCTGAATACAGGCAGACTCGGCCTTACGGATGCTGTTGCACAGGTCAGGAATTTTTTGACGGAATTTCTACCGATATAGTGTAAAACTGCCGGAAGAATTAATAAAGAAACAAAGATGGACAAGATGGGGAAGATAGAAAAGAGTATGGCCACCGAGGCTCCGAGGACACGGAGTAGCGTTCAAAACAGATTCTGTATGGTTTTGGAGCAAAGATGTGGACGATGGATAAAGACAGGATGGATATATGAACTATCGAGTAAGTATTGTATTAGAACAGGATGAATCTGGCTATTTTGCGTATTCTCCTGAGCTTCCAGGATGTTATTCACAGGGCGAATCATATGAAGCCGCCGTTGCAAATATAAAGGAAGCAGTGGATCTGTATATTGAAACTCTGGATCCTGAAGAAAGGATACAGCTGCTTAGTAAACAGATTTCTACCAGTAGTATTGAGGTTTCAATTGCCTAGACAGGAAAGAATGACAGCTAAAGATGCAGAAAAGCGTCTGCTTAATTCCGGCTTTATTCTACTAAGAACAAAAGGCAGCCACAGGATTTATAAAAGAAAGGATGAACGGATAGTTATTCCCTTCCATGGAAAAGAGATATTGCATCCAAAGATTGCTGCGCAAGTTATCTCGCTTACGCAAAGAAACTAATAAGAGAATCTCCAGAATATTGAAATATAGCATGAAAAAGCCAAGAGAATTCCTGCCACCGAGGCTCCGAGGACATGGTGCCGGACACAGAGCGGGTGAGAAAAGGTTTTGGAACAAAGATAGGAAGGATGGAATGATTATCTCCGATTGGTATAGCCTGATTTATCAGTCGTTAAATAAGGGAAAATATCACCGATATTCGAGGTAAACATCAGTGATGTTTTTAAAAACAGCGACGTTGTTGAGGGTGTTTTACGGTGATATTCGGGTTAATTATCGACGATAAAATTTAAAATGGCGGTGTAAATTTTAATAATTATCAGTCGATAAACAGGGATCAGCCCGTATGGCCGCTCCCAACACTTTTTTATTATGCTTTTTTTTATATTTTCAGACGATAGTAATCGTTTCCGGGTGCAGGGAGCTTCTGAGCTGATGGTTGCCTAAGCGGGTGGAGATTTTCAGTGTGTAGCTGCCGGCGGCAAGCTGGGGTACAATCAGTTTTATGTTGTTGTTGCGGTTTTCTATGAGAAAGCCTGTTTTTACCTCTTCCGCTTCCTGGCTGATCCAGTACACGCCTTCGTCCCCGGCATCGGGATCAATTTTGAGGTTCACCCCGGTAAGAGAAAGTACCTCCGAAGGCTGTATGTCGGTGGCTGCCGGCCTGTTCATGTTGGCGACATCGTAGACTTTGGGGTGCTTGAGGCTGTAATCGGCAACACGTTCGGTGTTCAGGTTATCCACAATTTTGCCGACAAAATCCTTGTTTAGCCTGAAGCCGACTTCGATTTCGTGGTTGTTGGAAGGAAGGGCCGGGTAAAAATCCTCGGTTTCGCTGGCAAACGACTCGTGAACAGCGGCACGGAATACCCCGAAAGGGGTTTCCACCTTGTAGCCGTCGCTCAGGTATTTGATAAGGGATAGTGTAAGCCGTTTAATGGCGAGGTCCGCGTTGTGGCTGCGCAGGGTGGTGCTTTCCTGGATTTCCATAAGAACGCGGTCATAGCGCATTATCGGCTGGTCGATAACCCTGGGCATGAAGGTTCCGTCGTTTCGCATAGTGTTTGGTACTACCATAAACTTAATAGACATGTTTTTACCTCTTTTTGTATTATTTGGTTTATTTATTGGTTGAAAACGGGTCCGGGCTTTTTACGGACCATAGCATGAATGGTCACAGGCACCTCCTTTACTTTTTTAATCGATACTTGTGTATCGGTTGGTTGGGGAGAGGGGTTGAACGTTTTTTTGAAAGTTGTAAATTGCATAAGGGTAATTTTTAGTTGTTTAAATAACTAACATAAGCAGTTTTCTGTGAGGTTTCTTTACACTGGTACAGGGTGTCCGGAAACAGAACATCAGTGAGGGTGCTGGATGCAATGTTATGTACGTTGAAAATAAGCAACAATAGAGAGGAACAATGCATAAAAATGCTACTTTGATAGGTGAACGGATAAATGTAACAAAAACGTGGCTTCCGGACAGGGATAAGCTTGACAGATACATTGATCAGATCTTTGAAAATGACCGGTTGACCAATAACGGCCCTCTGGTACAGGAACTGACCAGAAGACTTGAGGAGTACCTTGAGGTTGAGAACCTGCTATTGGTAACGAACGGAACCTTAGCCTTACAGGTGGCCTATCGAGTTCTGGGTGTAGAAAAAGAGGCGGTTACTACTCCATTCAGCTTTGCTGCGACAACAAGTTCCCTGGTGTGGGAGCATATAACACCCAGGTTTGCGGATATAGATGGGGATACGTTATGTATTGATCCAAACAAAGTAAATGAAGCCATTACCAATGATACAACAGCGATTGTACCTGTACATGTGTTCGGGAATGCTTGTGAGATTGAAGAAATTGATACAATTGCCAGGAAAAGAGGATTAAAGGTAGTTTATGACGCTTCCCATGCATTTGGGATCAGATATAAAGGGAAATGCGTTCTTAACTATGGTGATGCCTCGACGCTTAGCTTTCATGCAACCAAGCTGTTTCACACAATCGAAGGCGGAGCGATCGTATTCAAACGTCGTGAAGATCTGGAGCGAGCCAGGCTGATGATCAACTTCGGAATTGATGGTCCGGATTCAATCAAAGATCTAGGTATCAACGCCAAAATGAGCGAGTTTCAGGCTGCAATGGGACTTTGTGTATTGGATGATATGAATGAGATTATTGAAAAGCGGAAAGAAGCGTGGGAAAGGTACGAAAATGGCCTTCCAGATAAGCTTCAGAGACAGCAGTGGTCTGCAGAGAATAGAAATTATAGCTATTACCCTATAGTGTTTGATAATGAAGAAGTTCTTCTTAAAGTCAAACAACAACTAAATAATATGGATATATTTCCTCGCCGATATTTTTACCCCTCGCTTAATACTGTCCATGCTCTATCTGAGAAATATAAAACTATGGAGATTTCGGAAGATGTTTCGAAAAAGATTTTGTGTCTTCCTCTTTTCGCTGGGGTAGAAGATCATACCCAAATAGAAATTATTGGGAATATAAGGGAGCTGCTATAGATGCGTTTGGCAATAATGCAACCATATTTTTTTCCCTATTTAGGATATTATTCACTATTAGATTATGTAGACAAGTTCATTTTGTTAGATTCTGTCCAATATAGGCGTAAATCATGGATGAATCGAAATCGAATTCTAAAGCCAAAAAGTGGATGGCAGTACATCAACGTTGGTGCTGTGAAACCTGATTTTGGCGAATCTATTGCTGTGATCAAGTTATCTTCTGATCTTTCGTGGAAAAAGAAAGTCCTTGCGCAACTTGCTCATTATAAGAAGATAGCCCCCTATTATTTTGAAACAATGGATTTAGTTGAGTCTGTTTTGTTTAGTGATATAAAGTATTTGTCTGATTTAAATAAAAAAACGATTGAAGTAGTGGCAGGATATGTAGGTATAGCTTGTGATATTATCAAGTACACTGAATCATGTAGGATGATAGACGACAAGGTTAATGGTCCAGATGAATGGGCGTTAGAGATAGCTACAGAGGAAGGTGCTTTAGAATATGTTAATCCTCCTGGTGGGATGAGCCTTTTTAACCCACAACGCTTTATAGAAAGAGGTATTAAACTGTCGTTTCTGGAAAATAATATATCTTCTTATAAGCAAAGAAATGACCTATTTGAACCAAGCCTTTCTATTATTGATGTTTTAATGTTCAATTCAGCACAAAAAGTGAAATACCTGGTTAGTGATTACAAAGTATTGGGTTAACTAAGCTAGTTATCGACATATAGGTAGTAATAACAATTATGAACTTACGTAAGTATTGGAAACAATATTGGAATAAAAGCAATATTTTAAAGAAATATAATGAATATCTAAAAGTTGGGCGTTCACGTTATGGTATACCGATTGATGATGATACTTGGAAACGAACATGCGAATATATCGTTAATAAATTAGAGCCGAATTCTGAAGACACCTGTCTAGATCTTTGTTGTGGAAATGGTTTGCTTGAGAAGTTTGTAGTCGATTACTTTGGAAAAATTGTCTCGGTAGATTTTTCTCATAAACTATTAGATAATTTTGTAATTGATAATGAAAAAATAATAAAAATTGAGGCCGATGCTCTATATTTTGATATAAAAAATGATACTTACGATAGTATAGTCCTTTATTTTGCAGCGCAGCATTTTGATGAGATATCACTAATTAATATTGTGGAGCGGTCATATAAAGGACTGCATAAAGGTGGAAAAATGTTCATTGGTGATATTCCAGATATAAATAAACGATGGGATTTCTATAAAACAAAAGAGAACAGAAATTTTTATTTCAATTCTTTATCAAATAATAACCCTCATATTGGTTTCTGGCATGATCCACTTTTTTTTAAATTTTTGGCAAAATATTTAGATTTTTCTACTTTTGAATACTTAGAGCAGCCTGAATATCAAATAAATAGTTCATACAGATTTGATGTGGTATTAACAAAATGAAAAAGGCCTTTTCTGTTATTTGGATTAATGGTATGCCAAGAAGTGGTACTAGTTGGCTAGGACAAATATTTGATAGTCATCCTGATGTTTGCTATCGGCTTTCACCTCTTTTTTCGTACCGATTTAAAAACAGGGTTAACGAAAATGCAACACCAGATGAATGGAATAATTTGTTTAAACAAGTATATGAAGTGCATGATGAATTCATGGAACAGATGGAAAAGAAAATCGATGGAAGATACCCTACGTTTTCTATAAAAACCTCCCCCTCAAAAATTTTAGCAATAAAATCTACTCGATTTCATAATTTAGTTGAAGGAGCTCTGAATAAAATAGAGGATATAAAAATTGTTCATATAGTAAGGAATCCTTGTGCTGTAATAAATTCTTGGATTAAGGCACCTAAAGAATTTCCTCCTGATTCTGATATAGAAACAAATTGGAGAACAGGAAAAAATAGGAAAACTGCTCAAGAAGAATTTTGGGGGTTTGATGATTGGAAAAAATTGTCTTATCTCTATATTTATTTATCTTCAAAATATCCGAAAAAGGTCTACATGATTAGATATGAAAAGATCGTAGATAATCCGGAATACGAAATTGAGAAATTATTTAGATGGGTTGGTTTAAATATTCATCCGCAAACAAAACAATTTCTTATTGATTCTATGATATCTCATATTTCTGATCCTTATGCGGTATTTAAAAAATCTTCTGAAGTGAAAAGTCGTTGGAGAAATGAACTCCCACGATACATTGCTGATGAGATTTATAATGATTTATCAGGAACAGAATTAGAAGAGTTTTTAGATTGATTACCTATATCAATTAAAGAATAATTAGAATAAAATCAAAAAATTAGTATATAATTTCTGAGCATAAAAAATAACCAGTAATCTTAGTGATATCGTGTCTATTGAATTAGTAGCAACGTGTCGGAACTGATGGAAGCTAAATTACTAAGTAAAGGGAAAAATCATTTTTGCTTGAATGTGTTCCATCTAAAGATAGTTGCTTTTATGAATTTAGCATTGTTTTGTTTTTATTAAATGACGAGATATTTACCAAATGTAATAAACTGCTTGTACTGATATAGTGCTATTGGATGATATAATTTTCATAATAAAGATAAATTAATCAAGAAAATTATTTGTGATCCTGGGATATAATGAGGTTATTTCGATGAGTCTTCATAAAAAAACAGCTATCGGAGTAACATGGAACCTGCTCGAACAGTTTGGAAAGCGTGGGGTCAGTGGTATTGTAACTATTATCCTGGCCCGTTTTCTATCACCGGAAGAATTTGGTCTCATCGCAATGCTAACGGTATTCATACAGATTGCGAATTCTTTGATGGAATCCGGATTTTTGCAGGCATTGATTCAGAAAACAGAAGCAGATCAACGCGATTTCTGTACAGTTTTTTATACAAATATAACGTTTGGATTAACAGCATATGCAATTTTATATTTTTCGGCCCCGTTAATCTCAACCTTCTACGAAGAGTCTCGTTTAGTATTAATAATACGAATTGTTGGCATTAGCATTGTTGTTAATTCTTTTAGGATTATTCAGGAAGCTAAATTAAGCAAAGAATTAAAATTTAAAGAATTAATGATTGCATCGGTACCAGGAGCTTTGCTTTCCGGTGTTGTTGCGATTGGCTTGGCAGTAATTGGAGCTGGTGTTTGGGCTTTAGTGGCACAAATTATATTGTCCACTCTTTTTACTACGCTCTTTTTATGGTTCTCCACCGCCTGGAAACCAAGAATTCTATTTAGTGTCTCTTCTTTTAAGAGTCTATTCGGATATGGATCAAAATTATTCTTATCTGGGCTCATTAATATTGTATTTCAGAACATATTTGTCGTGGTGATTGCGAAAGTTTTCTCTGCCCAGGAAGCAGGTTATTACTTTTTTGCTTATAAAATGCAGCAATTCATAGTATATCAACTTAACGGGGCCGTACTAAGGGTAACCTTTCCAGCTCTATCTTCAATTCAAAATCAGCAAAATAAGTTAAAGAAAGGATTTCGACAGCTCTTACAAGTATTAACTTTTATTATATTTCCAATAGTAATTTTCATTGCCGCGTTGGCTGAACCGATTTTCAAAATATTTCTTTCAAACTCATGGTTACCAGCAGTGCCCTATATGCAATTACTTTTAATTGCAGGGATGATAGTTCCACTCCATACGGTTAATCTAAATATTCTGAAAGTAAAAGGAAGATCCGACCTCTTCCTCTATCTTGAATTTGTTAAAAAGTTGTTTGTTATTATCGTTCTTATTATAAGTTTGAGGTTTGGAATTTCAGCAATTCTTATTGGTCAGATTATAACATCTTTTATTGGTTATATTCCGAATAGTTATTTTTCTAATAAATTGATAGGATACAACATGAAGGAACAGGTTAATGATTTATCGTTTTCATTTATTCTTACCTCGTTGATTGGAGCTGTTACTTTTTCATTGTCAAATATGCTTGATTGGACGGCTACTAATGAACTCTTCGTTTTAAGTCTATTGTCAGTATCTGTTTATTTTTTTGTATCTTATATTGGAAAAGTACCCGCTTTGGGAACCATTTATAAAATTGTAAAAAGAAATTGAGTTATGGTTTCGATTGTACGAAAAAGTACCTGTAAGAACTTATCCGCTTTAAAAGTTAGTCGATCGCTATCAACTAGTAAAATGCCGGTTCATTTGGAATGATTTACATGAATACAAAAGCACTATCTCCAATAGGTATAAGTACGTATAAAAGAACAAACCACATAAAACGCACAATCGAAGCTTTAAAACTCAATTTATTGTCGAAATATAGTAAATTGTACATTTTCTCAGATGCCCCAAAGAAAGGGGATGAAGAAGAGGTTCACGGATTAAGAAAATATGTTAGAACAATTACAGGATTTGAATCAATTTCGATTATTGAGCGAGAAACTAACAATCGTACCTACAACAATAGAATGGGACTAAAATATCTATTAGAAGAATATGGGAAGGTAATATGGCTAGAAGAAGATATAATAACCACAGGTGGCTTTCTTAGTTTCATGAATGATGCACTGAATTACTATAAAGATGATGAAAATATTTTAAGCATAACTGGGTATTGCCCCCCAATAAAAATCAGAAAAATGACCAGAAGCGATGTATTTGCCTTGCGTAGGTTTAACGCCTGGGGATTTGCAACTTGGGGTTCGAAGTTTGATCCTTATAGCTTTGAAATTGATCCAATTGAGTCAAGAAAAAAAATGAAGCAATTAAGATTCTTGCATCGTTTGAATGAGAATGGAAAAGATATACCTAGAATGATAAAAAAAGAAATTAGCCATCAAATAGATGCGCTCGATGTCAAGGTTATGTATTACCAGAATTTTCATGATATGTATACAATTTACCCAGTGCAATCATTGGTTAAAAACATAGGACATGACGGAACAGGTATACACTGTGGTAACAGTACAAGATTTGATGTCGATTTATGGACCAAGACGCATAACTTTAGCTTTGAGAAGAATATAAGGCCTGAAAAGAAGATTGTAAAGGAAAACTATAAATTCCGATCCAATGGGGTAAAAGATATTATAATCGATATTCTAGATTTTTTGAGAATATACAATGTGATAAAAGCTCTTAAGGTCAAAATTCTATCATGAAATCACCCGTATTTCTGTTTTCATTACCACGAGCTGGTTCAACTCTTTTACAAAGAATGCTTCTGTCACATCCCCAGATAGGCGGGACCGCCGAGCCTTGGATATTATTACCATGGATATATGCAATAAAAAAATACGGGACTTACGCAGAATATAGTCACACGTCGTGTTTTAACGCTATTCAGGATTTTATTAGTACTTTGCCAAATCGAGAAGTGTCTTATCTGTCCCAACTGTCCAAATGTGCATTTTCGTTATATCAACAACAGTTATATAATGAAGAGTTGTACTTCCTAGATAAAACTCCCAGATACTATCTTATTATACCTGAAATTGCAAAAATGTTCCCACGAGCAAAATTTATTTTCTTGTTTAGAAACCCTTTAAGTATTTTATCATCAGTAATAAAGACCTGGAATAATGATAAGCTTCGTCTTCATAATAATTATATTGACTTAATAAATGGCCCAAGGAAAATAGCTGAGGGATATGAAATTTTAAAGAAAAAAGCTGTTCGTATTCAATATGAGGATCTGGTAAAAAACCCTGAGGATCAATTGAAAAGAATTGTATCGTACCTTGATATTAATTTCGAGAGTCATATGGTTGAAAAATTTATGAACCTCGAATTATCTGGAAGAATGGGAGATCCTACAGGTCGCTTTGCTTATGATAAGGTAGAAAAAAGTTCAATTGATAAATGGAAAAAAACTTTTTATACTAAAAGAAGAGTTTCCTATGCAAAAAAATATTTAAAGAAAATCGGATCATCAGTTTTAGACGTTCATGGATATAAAGAACAAGATTTGATAAGTCAATTATCAAGCTTAACACCGAAGCAATCCGGATATATAACAGACAATTATAACCTTTTAATCGGCTCAATGTTTAGAATTTTTGAATTCAACCAAGTAAAGACGAGAATAAATAGAAAAATTGATTTTAAAGGTAAACCATTTTATCAACATATGTGAAATATCAATCTATTACAGGGATCAATACATATTCTATGAAAAAAGCACTCATCACAGGAATAACCGGACAAGATGGCGCATACCTCGCGGAGTTATTATTAGATAAAGGCTACGAAGTTCACGGTATAAAACGAAGGAGCAGCCTATTTAATACCGACCGTGTGGATCACCTGTATGTGGATCCTCATCAGACGGGAGCTCGATTCTTTCTCCATTATGGAGATCTTACAGACAGCACCAACCTGATCCGAATTATTCAGGATGTGCAGCCTGATGAGATCTACAATTTAGGAGCTCAGAGTCATGTAATGGTTTCCTTCGACACGCCTGAATACACAGGAAACTCGGATGCATTGGGAACTTTACGACTTCTTGAAGCCGTACGTATACTGGGTATGGAAGATAAAGTACGTTTCTACCAGGCATCTACCAGCGAGCTGTTTGGAAAGGTTCAGGAAATCCCTCAGAGTGAGAGTACGCCTTTTTATCCGCGAAGCCCATATGCTGCGGCTAAGCTATACGCTTATTGGATTGTAAAGAATTACCGTGAGGCCTACGGAATGTTTGCGGCCAATGGTATTCTGTTCAACCATGAAAGCCCTCTACGGGGTGAGACCTTTGTAACCAGGAAAATAACGCGGGGACTTGCAAGAATAAAACTCGGATTGCAGGATACATTGTACCTTGGCAACATTGACGCCAAACGAGACTGGGGCTTCGCCGGTGACTATGTGGAGGCGATGTGGTTGATGATGCAGCAGGAGAAACCCGATGACTATGTGATAGCTAGCGGGGAAGCACATTCGGTGAGGGAGTTTGTGGAGGCCGCCTGCGAAATTCTTGATATAAAGGTTGAGTGGCGGGGAAAGGAAGTTAATGAGGAAGGAATTGACGTAGACAGCGGGAAACCCATTGTACAGATTGACCCTCGGTATTTTCGTCCCGCTGAAGTTGACTATTTATTAGGGAATGCGGAAAAGGCCGAACAGGAGTTGGGATGGATACCTAAGGTTCAATTTAGAGACTTGGTTAAGCTAATGGTAGAATCCGATCTGAAGCAACAAAGAAGAGAACAGTACTTGCGAGACGGCGGCTACAGGGTTAAGAATAATTATGAATAAACAGGATAAGATATTTGTGGCAGGCCATAGAGGTATGGTAGGTTCTGCGATAGTCCGCAATCTTAAAGCAGAGGGTTATAATAATTTACTGTTGAGAACCAGCGCAGAGCTTGATCTGACTCGGCAAACCGATGTAGAGGAATTTTTTAAGCAAGAAAGACCCAATTTTGTTTTTCTTGCTGCTGCCAGGGTCGGTGGTATCTTTGCCAATAGTACATATCCCGCTGATTTTATTTACCAAAACATGATGATTGCCGCCAATGTGATACATTCTTCATACATGTATGGGGTAAGGAAGCTGTTAAATCTGGGTAGTTCCTGCATATATCCTAAGAATGCTCCGCAGCCGCTTAAGGAAGAATACCTTCTGACCGGGCCGCTTGAAGAGACAAATGAAGCCTATGCAGTTGCAAAAATAGCCGCTATTCGCTTATGCAAGCACTACAATGAACAGTATGGAACGAATTTTATAAGTCTGATGCCAACAAATCTTTTCGGTCCCGGTGATAACTATGACCCTGATACCAGCCATGTATTACCTGCATTGATTAGGAAATTTCATGAAGCAAAAAAAAACGGAGGATTAGTCGTACTATGGGGAGACGGGACTCCTCGCAGGGAATTTCTTTACTCGGAAGATCTTGCCGACGCAGCGGTGTATTTAATGAATACCGCCGACTACAGGGACATAGGTGAATTTGTGAATGTCGGAACGGGAAAAGATATTACAATAAAAGAGCTGGCGGAAATGATTGCGGAAATTGTCGGGTATAATGGGGCGATCGAGTGGGATACGACGAAACCGAATGGGACGCAGAGGAAAGTATTAAATTTAAGTAAGCTCCAGCTATTAGGATGGAAACCAAAAACTTCATTTTATGAAGGGATCAACTTTACCATAGAAGATTACTTAGGCAGTTACTGATGCCAATATTAAATCCATTATTCTCTATAATTACGGTAGTGTATAATAGTGAAACTACAATTAAGCAGACAATTGAGAGTGTTATTCGGCAAAATAGCGAATTATTTGAATATATAATTATTGATGGACTGTCAACAGACAAAACTAATGACATCATAGAAAACTATCTTAGTGATATTGATATTTACATAAGTGAAAAAGATAATGGACTTTATGATGCAATGAATAAAGCACTCTCGTTATCCAATGGTGAATATATCTATTTTTTGAATTCAGATGATTATTTTGCAGATGATAGTATTCTCGAAACTATTGCCGAGGTAATTGCATCCAACGATAAAAATTATGAAATTGTCTCCGGGGCAGTAAAAATTGATTACGGTGATCAACTTATAAGATATAATCATGATTGTTCGGAGAAAAATCTATCGCGTGGGAAAATGCCGCCTCATCAGGGTTTATTTATAAAAAAATCAATAATGATCAAAAATAAAGGATTTAATGTAGAATATTCAAGCTCTTCTGATTTTGATTTACTTGTGAGGATTATGAAGTCAAAACCATTTGTGAAAACTATTCCACATCTAATTGCAATAATGAGAACTGGTGGAATAAGCAGCAATAAACTATTATCTTATACTGAAAGATTTAACATTATTAAATATGAATATTCATTTATATTAGGTATAAGATACTATTTGATAAAAGTTATCATTGAACAAGGTTTCAAATCAATTATCCATATGATTTTTCCAAATAATATATTTAAGAAGATAAAAATGTTATATATGACTATTATCGGATTAAAAAATGGTTATCATGTTGAAAATAAAGGCAATAAAAATGTCGGAAGATAATAATCTTCTCATCATCGCTGCGATGCCGTATTATGCAGAAAAAGGATCTTCTCTCAGGCTCCATTTGATGATCGAAAAATATATCGATAGCGGATATAATGTTGATGTTTGCTGCTATAATATCGGAGAAGATGTTCAACGTAAAAAGCTCAATATAATAAGAGCAGGAAATTATTCAAAAAAGAAAATGCCTATTGGACTGAGTATAATTAAATTTTTATACTTCCTCCCGTTGCTTTTTGCGAGTTTTAAGGCGGTAAAAAGAAATAAATATTCTATGCTGCAAGGAGAAGATATAGAGGGGGCTTTTATTTGCTTTTTATTAAATAAAATAAAAAAAATCCCATATATTTATGATTTACACAACCCATTGAAAGAAAACTTGAAAATAAATAGTTTACCGATTCCAGCGTTTATTGTCATGCCAATTGAAAAAGCACTGTATAGGAATGCAATGAAAGTGATAAGTAATTGGCGTATATGGAAAAGTTATTTAGAAAATCATGGCGCGAGAAATGTAGATGTAGTACATGATGAGATATCCAGGGCTGAAGAGTATGTTAATATCAATTACAAAAAGTATATTACATATTCTGGAAATTTCAAAAAGTATCAAGGTGTTGAATTGCTAGTCAAATCGTTTATCAGTACACTGGAACATCACGACTATACTTTGATGTTAATTGGTTCGGGGTCCAATGAAGATAAGCTGAAAAAATATACAGCAAACAAGAAAGCAGAGAATAGAATAGTATTTTTAGGGACATTGAATGTTGAAAAAACGAATTATATACTACGCAGATCTCAGTATAACATTTTACCTAGAACTCATGGAAAACAACCAAGCACAAAATTGATTCATTATATAAATGCAGGAAAACCTATTATTGCATCAGAAGTAGAAGCTAATAAAGAATTACATGTATATAAAAACGAAATACACTTCTTTAAACCAAAGATTGAAGACCTAACAAAAGTTTTTATGGAAGTGTTAATTTGACTCATAAGCCGAAAATTTCTATTGTAACGGTTGTTTTTAATGCTGAATCCACAATAAGAAGCACGATACAATCTGTGTTGAATCAAAATTTTAATAATATGGAATATCTGCTTATAGATGGCAAATCAACAGATAATACTATTAATATCATAGAAGAATATAAAGACAAAATCAATATAATGATTAGCGAGAAAGACGATGGTATTTATGATGCGATGAATAAGGCAATACAACTTTCCGATGGTGAATATATATATTTTCTAAATAGCGATGATATTTTTTATGATGAAAAAACATTATCTAATATTTTCGATTCTTTGCATAATGAATATGATGTTATAACATGTCCTGTAGTAGTCAACTCGGAAAAATATAATTATACATATCTTTCTAATAGAAGATTGATATATAAATCCCTGAAAAAAGGAAAAAAAATTATCCATCAAGGACTTATAATTAAGCAAAAGTTGATTAAAGAATTGAAAGGGTTTGATATTCGATATAAAGTATGTGCAGATTTTGATCTTGAATGTAGAATTACAAAGTTAAATGGTATTAAATCAAAACACCTCGATAGACCGCTTTGTATTTTTGATGCAGATGGAGTTAGTAATACAATAAAAGCTTACGTAGAGAATTTTGTTATACTGAAAAAAGAATTTAGCCTGATATCTGGGATAATATATTTTCTTAAAAAATTTCCTATTGGTATATTTAAACAAATCATTTTCAGAAACAAGTTACTACTAAATACAGTCATTCGAATTTCTAAAAACGGAAAAAGTAAATGATATTATCGAAAAAGTACAATTTTATATTTATCCATATATGGAAAACTGGAGGCACTAGTGTCCGTGAATCCCTAATTAAGGGAATTCATAAAAGAAAATTTATACAGAAGTTGAATGTTTTTTATGATAGAGTTATCGCAAAACTAACCAGAATTTATCTAAATAAACCAATATCATTTATTGGTATTTTAATTGTACCGTCGCATTTATCTGCTACTGAGTTAAAAAACTTAATTGGAGAAGAAAAATATAATCGATATTTTAAGTTCGCATTTGTGCGCAACCCATGGGACTTTTATATTTCGTTATATCTTTATATACGACAGAGTAAAAAACATCCACACCATAAAATTATTAGTAAGTTATCGTTCGGAGATTTTCTAGAAATACAATTGAAGAATAATGAGTTTTCGCAAAAGAAAATGATATACGATAAAAATGGAAACTTATTAGTAGATTATATTGGACGCTTTGAGAACATTAATGATGATTTCGCAAAAATATGTAATATATTAGGGATAGAAAATAATCTTATTCACATCAACAAAACAAAGAGATCCTACAATTATAGGGATTACTACGATGATTATTTACGTAAAAAAGTTGCAGAAATTGCAAAAGAGGACATAGAAACATTCAATTATGAATTTTAATAAAATAGATGTGATTATATTTTGCAGATATTTTATGTTTAAAATAAATAGTGACTTAACATCTGCTCAAGGTAACAATGAAAACGTTGTTTATATTTATGAGATATTATTATGGGGTGTTCTTTGGAGAAAATAAATAAAAAGCGTTTTATTGTATTTCTTTTTTTAATTCTTTTTTTAAAATCGCTTTTAGCACCTCTTAACAATCAAACTATTCAGAGTCTGCTAGATGGATTGAGAATAACAGATCCTGTTCAAGTCATTTTTAAAAATGCTTCTAAAGAAGAAATTTCACGGGTTGTAATAAGTAGAGTAAGAGTAAACAATGACGAGGAAAAAGTTTGGTTGTCTTGGGATAATGAAGCAACTTATACTGATAGATTTCACTATATTAGGGAATTGAGCTTTACTATCCCTGTGTCTCTTATTCAGAAAGGTACAGTTCGCATAGGAAAAACAATATACAAACTATCGGAATTTATTCCAGATGATAAGAACAGTGTTGCTAAGCATAATAAGCTATCAAGTTTTACCATAAACAGCACAAACTTATCAACAAAACGGTCTATCATACCTGTATTTAACTCCTTACTAAACTATAAAGGAGATATATATCTACTATTTGGTAATATTCTTTTAACAGTATTTTTCTTTTTTGTGTACATTTTATTAAAGGATAAGCTTTCCCAATGTTGTGATTGGTATAGTATTAGTTTATTCTGGATGTCATTTTTAGTTTTTAAGATGTTGATTACGCACTATGATATAAATTTGTTATTTTTAATAATCATTGATCTAATAATATTCTTATCATCATATTGTTTATATAATTCATTGTCTGAGATTCAATATATCAATAGTGTTAACTTGGATAATAAAGACATCAATATTTTGGCCATAGGTGCAATAATTCTTCTTTTCATAGTACAGAACCAGTTTTATTTTTTTCACAGAGAATCAACGCTGGATGAAGGTAAATATCTGATTCGGGGTTATTGGTATTTAAAAAATATTCTTCAGCCTTATAGTAAATATGATGGAAACTTTTATCCGCCAGTATACTTCGTAACAATAGGCTTTTGGCAAGTCATGCTCGAGCGGTTCTTTCCATTAAACTTGGTTATAGTCAGATTATTCTCAGTAGCGCTTATCGTTTTGAATGTTTTTTTAATAACTAAGATTATTAAAAGAATAACGAAAAGCATATTTTGGACAATATTCGCAATATTCTTATACAATTTGGCTCCTTTTGCTGGTGTACTATATAACTATGCTCATCCTATAATTTTAGTAAATACTTTGCTATTACTGGCTTTCTATGGATATCTTAATTTAGATAGAATGGTTCCAGTTTTAAATATACTTTTTTATTCCATTTTATATATACTACTATTTTTTACTCGCAGAAACATGATACTCATATTACCTTGGGTATTTATCTTTCAACTTGTGTTCACAAAAAAAAGATTTACTGTGCTTGTTGGAACAGTGATAGTAAGTCTATTAGGTATCGTGTTGGTGTTCTTGCTTTTTCCTATAAAGTTATTATACAACTATGCAAATTTACCGGTTATTGGAAAGCTTCTTTATAAGTTTGATTTGTTAACCCGCGAAGGTGTTCCTGGAGGAACAAATATTAAATATGGAAATATCCCAACCTGGGATATGTCGACAGATCCTTTTTGGATGAGATGGCGACATAAACTCTGGTCATATTCAAACAGATATTTTTTAATATTCAGTATGCTAAATACCTTTGCGGTATGGCTCGCCAACACAAATAATATAGTTAAAAAATATGCTGTCGCTTCTGGTACCATATTTATTGCCAGTGCTTTGTTGCATGCTATTGGGTCTCCGGCTCCATCTAATGTCTTTTCATATGTTCATTACACATTCTCGATTGGGATTATTGGTGCGACACTTGGTCTTAAACTTACGATTGACTTGTTTGAGTCAAAGAAAAATAAAGAAAAGTTATTTACATTTATTTTATTAGTTCATGTATTCTTTTTCTTTTCTAGATCAGTATATCGATACTATGTCGCCCCATATCAAGCGCATCATCAACAGAGCATAGTTCAGTTTAGTAATGAACTAAAAAAATATTCATTGTCTAAAGAGAATATTTTGGTCATCGATTCATATCGGTATATTGCGCAGATGGCGGTACACTATGCAGGTGGGAATCCGGAACCGGCAACTTTGAATCTGCCCTTTGCACATTCACAACCCCGATTTCCTTCTACTCCTGTACCAGAAGAAAAATACAGAGAAAGAAACCGCTGGAGTGATGAAATAATGCGACGCTGGATAGAGACTGAAAAAAATATTGTTATACTGTATAATGACGATAAATATGCCACAGTCTGGAAACCGGAAATGGAAAAATATTTTAATAACAAAGAGTTGTTCTACTTCCCATATATAGGATGGTATACAATCTATTCCAGATAATGAAAAATCACCTGATATATGATATTTTTGTAGTAAATTAGAGAGGAATCATGCTTAACAACAAAACAGTCCTGATTACTGGCGGAACCGGATCGTTCGGGCAAAAATTTACAAAAAGAATATTAAATAAGTATAAACCGAAAAAAATTATTATCTACTCCCGGGATGAATACAAACAGTACTTGATGAAGGCGAAATTTGCTGAATTTGGCAACAAACTTAGATTTTTCATCGGAGATGTTCGAGATAAGGAGCGTTTGTATCGAGCATTTCATGGTGTTGACATAGTCATTCACGCTGCTGCTCTAAAACATGTTACTGTTGCAGAATATAACCCGATTGAGGCAATTAAAACAAATGTTAACGGTGCTATGAATATCATAGACGCGGCAATTGACCGGGATGTAAAGCAGGTTGTTGCGCTTTCTACTGACAAGGCAGTCAACCCCATAAATCTCTATGGCGCAACAAAGCTTGTTTCGGACAAACTCTTTGTTTCCGGCAATGCGTATGCCGGCGGCACAAAGACAACATTCAGTGTTGTAAGGTACGGTAATGTAACCGGAAGCCGAGGTTCGGTTGTTCCATTCTTTAAAAAGCTGATAGAGAAAGGGGAACAGGCGCTACCGATTACCGACTACAGAATGACCAGGTTCTGGATTACCCTTGACCAGGGGGTTGATCTGGTTTTTCGGGCTCTTTCAGAAGCCAGAGGTGGGGAAATCTATGTATCGAAAATACCGTCTTACAAGATTACCGATCTTGCTAAAGCGATGAAAAGTGATGTTGAACTGCGCGAAGTAGGAATCCGGGAAGGGGAAAAGCTCCACGAAGTAATGATAACTGAAGAAGATTCCCGCCTTACCTATGATTATGGAGATCATTACATTATCTATCCTCATTTTGACTGGTGGGACATAGAGAAACATTTCAAAAAGGGCGGACAACTTGTAAAAGAGGGATTCAGATACTCTTCCGACAATAATGAGCAGTGGTTATCTGAAGATGATATGCGCATCAAACTTAAAGATATAGAGATTGTGTATTAATAATATGAATTCCTTTATAAATTACGGGCGTCAGTGGATAGATGACAACGATGTGGACGAAGTCATAAAAGCACTTAAATCGGATTACCTGACGCAGGGGCCGGCGGTCGAAGTATTTGAAGATACTATCTGTGAGTATACAGGTGCCAAGCATTGTGTAGCCGTATCCAATGCTACCGCAGGGTTACACCTCGCAGTCCGTGCCTTGGGCATAGAAAAAGATTCTGAAGGTATAACGTCGCCAAATACATTTGTCGCCAGTTCCAATGCCCTTATTTACAATGAACTGAAGCCCGTATTTGCTGATATTGATGCTGCTACCTATAATATTGATCCCTTTAAAATCAAAGAAAAAATAAGTGAGAAAACAAAAGTTATTATTCCTGTTCATTTTGCAGGGCGCCCATGTGATATGGCAGCTATACGTAAACTAACAGAAGAAAACAAAATCCATATTATCGAAGACGCTGCACATGCTATAGGGTCGGTGTATGAAAACGGAAAGAAAGTAGGGTCCTGTGTTTACAGCGATATGACAGTCTTTTCCTTTCATCCTGTCAAGACTATTACAACAGGAGAGGGCGGTGCGGTAACCACCAATGACAGGGACTTGTATGAAAAACTGAAAATGCTCAGATCCCACGGAATAACCAGGGATGCATCATATTTAACATCAAATCCTGGCCCCTGGTATTATGAAATGCACGAGCTTGGGTTTAATTACAGAATGACGGATATTCAGGCAGCTCTGGGTACAGCACAGATGAAAAAACTTGAGAGCTTCAAGGCGCGCCGCAGTTATATCATTCAGCGCTACAATGAAGCATTTTCTTCACTTGATCATCTTCAAACCCCGCTTGCAGATGACGGCAACAGTTGTTTTCATCTGTATGTAGTAAAGATTGATTTTAAAAGACTGGGGAAATCCCGGAAGAGCGTAATGGAAGCGCTTCGTTCAAAGAAAATAGGCACCCAGGTACATTATATTCCTGTTCATACGCAGCCGTATTATTCTAAGGAATACAGATATACATATGGGGATTACCCGGAATCTGAGAAATATTACGAATCGGCGCTTTCGTTGCCTCTTTATCCGTCAATGACTGATGCCGACATTGAACGGGTTATATCTTCTATTAAAGAATTATTCGTATGAACAGGATCGCTATTATTCCTGCACGTGGCGGGAGTAAAAGAATACCCGGTAAGAACATTCGAAACTTTCTTGGAAAACCGATAATTGCTTATTCAATAGAAGCAGCCCGTGGGTGTGGTCTTTTTGATGAGATTATGGTTTCAACCGACAGTCGTGAGATTGCAGATGTGGCAATATCCTACGGTGCATCCGTTCCATTTTATCGTTCCAGGGAAAATTCCGACGATTATGCGCCTCTTGCGAGTGTTCTTTTGGAAGTTCTGACACAATATCGACAGCAGAATAAAGAGTGGGAAAATATCTGCTGCATTTTGCCGACTGCTCCTTTCGTAAGGAGTCATGATCTGCTAAATGCCTGGAGTATAATGGAAAAGACCGGGGCCAATGGTATTGTCTCGGTTTGCCGTTTCTCGTATCCGGTTCAGCGTGCTCTGAAGATAAAAGAGGACCGTATTTTTATGGCCGAGCCTGAATATGCTTTTACACGCAGTCAGGACCTCGAGTCGATGTATCATGATGCAGGTCAGTTTTATTTTATAAATGGTAAAACCCTGGAGGAAGAAAAAACCCTTTTCTGTTCTTCCGTTGCAGGATTTGAGATTGAAGAGCTCAGAGTGCAGGATATTGATTCTGAGTCTGACTGGAAGTTGGCAGAAATTAAATATTCCTTTTTGAGTCAATGAAAAACAGAGTCAGGTTGTTTACTGTTGCCGATCCGGAAATCGGACTCGGACATCTTTTCAGGTGTGATGCCCTTGCATTCGCGTTTGTCCAGCAAAACATACCTGCTGAACTGGTTGTAGGCTGTAAAGCCGGAATCGATTGGGTCCGGGAAAAACCCTTGTATTCTTCCTGGAGGTTGAGAAACTGGACTAATGATGCAGATTGCATAGAGAAAGAACTGGAGGATTGTGAAATCCCTGTTTTTGATGCATACAGAGTTGAAAAGTTTGTTTGGGATGCCGTGCGGAATTCCAACAGAGAGGTTGTAGTATTCGACGACTACGGTGAAAAACCGTATTTTAAGGGAATTCTGATTAATGGTAGTCCAGGAGCTGACCTGGTCGGTTATAAGGATTTACCTGACCGGCAATTACTGCTGGGGCCTTTGTATCAGGTGTTGAGGCCGCCTTTCTGGGAAAAGACTCATCGAATAATTAGAAGAAAAGTTGAATCAGTCGGAATTATGCTTGGTGGAACTGATCATAGGGGACTGTTTCCAGCGATTATTAAAACCGTGAGGAATATGCTGCCGTATGATGTAGTGATTTATGTGATTGGTAATAATGAAGGAATGTCAGTTTTAGACAATGTTAATTTCACTGGTTTATTAGATTCCGCAAGCGTTAAAGTCTTATTTGATAAACTTGATTTACTTTTCACTGCAGCAGGGCAAACTTCAGCTGAAGCAGTTTCATGTGCATTACCTGTGATTGTCTTTACTACAGCACAGAACCAGATTACTAATTTCAATGGATTACTTAAACGAAACCTTGGAATTGATGGGAGCGTTTTATTACAACGAAGACTAATAGATAAAAAAAAATTAGCTAAAATAATGCTGGCAATTAGTGACTATTCTATCCGTAAAGAGATCAGCGAAAGGGAAGCTGGTTTGGATATGGAAATGTCTACAAAAAGATTAACAATACGAGTAAAAGAAATTTTTTCAAGGTCGGCTCTATGATTAACTGTATCCCATATCAATATCTTGATGTTGAATCGAGTAAAAAGGTTCTTTCCTGGCGTAACCATGAAGGCGTAAGAATGTGGATGAAAAATTCTGCTAAGATAACCTACCCGGAACATGAAGAATTTGTTAATTCGTTAAAAAACAGAAAAGACAGTCTGTATTATCTTGTCTATGAAGATGGTGAAGCAATTGGAACTATAAATTTAACTCGTCGGGATAAAGAAACTGCTGAAGGAGGGCTACTAAAAAATCCGGATATATCAAATAAGGTTGGCCAGCAGTTAATTGAGTGTCTTGAGAGAGAAGCTGTGAAGAATGGATATAACTCCATCATTCTGGAAGTTCAAGAGCAAAATAATAGGGCTGTTCAATTGTATGAAAAAATGGGTTACCAGAATATTAAAAGTTCGGAAGAATATGCTGTCTACAAAAAAAATAACATTCGTTTAACAATTGTAGTTGCTGAACTTTCGGCGAACCATTCAAAAGATATTGATATCGCAAAGAAATCGATCCATGAAGCAGCAATATCCGGGGCTGACGCAGTTAAAATACAAACCTATACAGCAGATACATTAACTATTGATAGCGACAATAAATACTTCAAAATTAATCAGGGGACTCTCTGGGATGGAAGAACTCTTTATGATCTATATAAGGAGGCATACACACCCTGGGAGTGGCATGAAGAATTACGCGATCTTGCAGAATCCCTGGGAATGCTGTTCTTTTCAACACCTTTTGATAAAAGCGCGGTAGATTTTCTCGAACAAAAACGGGTTCCTCTTTATAAGATTGCATCCTTCGAAATCACTGATATACCTCTTATAGAGTATACCGCTTCAAAAGGAAAGCCGATGATTATTTCTACCGGAATTGCGGATGCTGGAGATATTCAGCTTGCGGTTGATGCCTGCAGAAAAGTCGGAAATAAAGATATTACTCTTTTGCAGTGCACTTCAAGTTATCCTGCACCGGTGGAAGAGGCGAATTTACGTATGATTCCCAGTCTGGCGGAGACATTTGGGGTTAAATCCGGGTTGTCTGACCACACCATGGGGTCAGCGGTTTCTGTGGCGGCTGTAGCACTGGGTGCTTCCATGATTGAGAAACATTTTATCCTTGATAGAAGTATGGGAGGGCCGGATGCAGCCTTTTCTATGGAACCAGAGGAATTTAAAAGAATGGTAGACGATATAAGAACAGTTGAGAAAGCCCTGGGAAACGTTGATTATTCGTTGACTGCGAGAAAGAAAAAGAGCCGGAAATTTTCTCGCAGCCTTTTTGCGGTGGAGGATATACCTGCCGGCAGTACTATAACAGAAAGGAATGTGCGTTCGATTCGACCCGGAGACGGAATGCATCCGAAATATTTATCAGAGATATTAGGAAAAACCGCTGCCAAGGATATAAAACGAGCACATCCGATCGATTTCAGCAGTATAAGTTAAGAGTTGAAAAAATGTGTACAGCACTTCTGTAAATTGAAAGGTGATGCATGAAGAAGTATTTGTGTAGCGTGATCGCAAAGATGTTCGGTCCAAGCGTGGTCGCAAGGACGCTGTTCTATTTGGAACTTGTTGGCCAGATTGATTCTGACAAAGTGAATGTCCTGGTCCATTCCAGGAGTATTTTTTCAAAGGATATCCAAAAGCTGAGGAACTCGAAAGAACTAAATTATATTGTCCTTTCCAACGGATTATTATCTGCTGTACAAGGTGTATGGCTGCCGAAAACCGCCCAGGAACAGACCTTCTACTATAAAAATTTACCTTCCCATTCAGATGAGTGGGCTCTGTGCAACACATTTGCTGAAGAATTACTTCGTTTGATATCTGAAAGATGCGATTTAAAGGGTGTACTATCGGCCAATTTTGATTATTGGCAGGATGCTGGCTTTCGTCATGTTTGTGAGAGAACTGCTTATTCCTTTATGGTGCTACGTCGTGAGAACGAAGTTACTAAAAAAGCGGTCAATATGTCCCTGGACCGATATCGGAATGTAGAAATTGGTATTATCGATTTGGCGATGGTCTTCAGTGATTCAGCAAAATTTATGATGGAGACAATCAATTCTGATAAACTAAAATTTGAAAAGATCGTGGTTACTGGTTCGCCGCGGCTTGATTGCGATCAGGATTTTAACTCTGTTAACGAAAACGTAACCAAGACAGATATTGTTTTTTTTACCTATTTGAACGGAAACTATTGTGAAGATCCTCGTAATTTTTGGGAAGTCGTCAAGACAGTTTATGAAATAACTCAGAAAAATAAAAAAAATCTAGTTATAAAATGTAAAAATAAAAGCGATAAAAAAAAGCTGAAAAAGCAATTCTCTGAGTACTTGCTTGATCCCAAATCAGTGGCATGGTCAATAAACGGTACAACTTCACAGTTAACATCAAAAGCAATTTGTGCCATAGCATTTAATTCTACGGTTCTTGTAGAGTTGCTCTCCATGCCGATTCCCTTGGTTGTTCCATTTGTATATATAAACGACGAGGAGAAAAATGATGTCATTCTTCATGAGGCAAAAAAGGCTGAAGATTCCGGTCTTTTCCATGTAGAAAACATCAATAAGCTGAAAGTAATTTTAGAAAAAATATTTCAAAACAGAAATAAATACAACTTTAATGATGATTTAAGATTGAAATTGCTCGATAAGTATGTTGGCTGGAATCCCGGAAAACCCTCGTATCTGCGTGTAGAAAAGGCTATTTTGAGTCATAGGAAAAATTAATGTTTAAAGCTCTGTACGCAGTATCAAGAATCCCCGAATGGAAGGATGTATCACTGCGGTTGTCTGAAAAGTTTTCCATTCAGCCTGTATACTGGATCTGCTCTTCTGCATTTAGGAATGATATTGAATCAACATATCGAGGCATTATTTATCATGAGACTGTGGATGCAAACCGGGGGATATTTCCGGAAGGGGTAATGGTAAAGAACTTTTTATGGAAAAACACAATCCTTGAATATGCTGAATTGGAAAGAGAGTTCTATGTGCTGCTTAACCGGCATGATATAGATGGGTCATTTAGCTATGAAGACAGGAAAAGATTATATTACAGTCAGCTTAACTACTGGCTGAACGTAATCCATAACATGAAAATAGATGTTCTTGTTCTTTCTGAAACCCCCCATGCGATTTCTCATTTTGTTCTTTACACCATATGTAAAAAGCTAAATATCCGAACTCTAATGCTGTCTCTGACTACTTTACCGGGAACCCTTTATGTAAAGGAATCTTTTTCTGATGTTCCAATTATACCTGTTAATAAAAAGGACACTGAAAAGTTGAACCAGGTAATGTCTGTCAACATAAATAAAATACTGAACACTAATGAATCTCCCTGGTACATGATTAAGCAGCGAAAGTTGTTTGTCCGGGCGGGCCTCACAATCAGACTCCAGGCGCTTTTGTCATTATTTCCTTTTCTACTAGAGAAAGTTCGTATTCTGCCCAGAAAACCTTACAATGAATTCTATAAAAAAAGAGGGAAGACGTTTGAAGAATCAGATTATACTCGCAGTGAGTTTGCTCTTAAACGTATGGAACTTCGGAAACGACAGTACAGACTGCGGCAATCCTACAGGGCCCTCTGTGAGACCCCGGATCTGAATAAGCCGTATCTTTATTTCCCGCTCCATTTTCAGCCGGAGCGTTCCTCCTGCCCCGAAGGTTCTGTATATGCAGATCAACAGTTAGTAATACAGATGATTGCAGATAAATTGCCGGACGACACATATTTATATGTAAAAGAACATCCATCGCAATTCCTGATGACCCGTGGGGCCCTTGGCAGGACGCAATATTTTTATGAAGATGTTAAGAAACTGCCGCGGGTTGCACTTGTGGACGATACGTTTTCTTCCCGGCGGTTGATTGAGAATTCACTATCAGTAGTAACCTTGACAGGTACGGCCGGCATGGAGGCTTTGTTCTGTGCAAGACCAGCTTTGGTTTTTGGTTATGCGTGGTACAGGAAAATCCCGGGTGTGTTTTATATTGAAGACCCTCAGGAGCTGGAGTCTGCTCTTGCCCGAATAAAAAGCGGTTTTACGGTAGATACAGATACGGTCCTGAATTACCTTGAGCAGTATAAATCGTGTTTTTTTGCCGGATATGTAACTCGATGGTCCATGAACTCTGTTTCAATCAGTTATGAGGAAAATGTCAATGCGCTGTATCAGGGTATTGCGTCTATTCTATTGTATCTCGGTTATAAGGAGAATCTGAAATAATGTATAGAAATACCTACTCCCCCCCCACCGTAATCGCCGAAATCGGTTGTAACCATAAGGGAGAAATGGACATTGCCAAAGAACTGATCAAGATGGCCGCCATCTTCTGCAAGGCACCGGTGGCAAAGTTCCAGAAACGTACCCCCAGGGAGCTGTTGAGCGAGGAACAGTACAACGCTCCCCATCCCAACCCCATGCATGCCTACGGACAAACCTACGGTGCCCACCGAGAGTACCTGGAGCTTACTGTGGACCAGCATCGGGAACTGATGGACTATTGTAACGAGTTCGGCGTTGTGTACAGCTCTTCCGTATGGGACATGACTTCCGCACGGGAGATTGCATCCCTTGATCCGAAACTGATCAAGGTGCCCTCCGCCATGAATAACTACACGGCAATGCTGGAATACCTCTGTGATGACTACGGCGGGCAGATCCATATCTCCACGGGTATGTCAACCACCGAAGAGGTCGACGATATGGTCGCCTTGTTCGAAAAAAAAGGACGCGCGAAGGACCTGGTCCTCTACGCCTGTACCTCCGGTTACCCGGTACCTTTCGAGGACGTCAAGCTTTTGGATATTCCGGACCTTATACAGCGCTACGGCGGACGTGTAGGGGACATCGGCTTCTCCGGGCATCATCTGGGTATCGCCATCGATGTGGCTGCCTATGCTCTGGGGGCAACGTGGATCGAGCGCCATTTTACCCTGGATCGTACCTGGAAGGGGACCGACCATGCAGCATCCCTGGAGCCCGACGGTCTCCGGCGGCTGGTTCGCGATCTGAATGCGACGTATAAGTCCATGGGGCGGAAGGACGGCGGCCTTCTGGACATCGAGGTAGAACAGCGGGAAAAACTCAAATGGAGGGCACGCTAGGCGTGGCTGTCGCGTTTATCCCGGTCCGGGGGGGGAGCAAGTCGATCCCCTTGAAGAACATAAAACCTTTCTGCGGAAAACCCCTTGTCTACTGGAACCTCGAGGCTCTTGAGCATGCCGACGGGGTTGATCGTGTTGTAGTTGCCACCGATTCCGACGCGATTGAACAGGCTGTTGCCGGTTTCGGATTTTCGAAGTTGGAGGTCTACCGCAGGAAGGCCGCCAACGCAACGGATACAGCCTCTACCGAAGCGGTAATGCTGGAGTATCTCGAAGTCCATCCGCTGAAAAGTGAGGAGCTGTTCATTCTTGTGCAGGCCACCTCTCCTCTGACCCGCACGGAGGACTTTGCCTGTGCACTGGAGTACTTCCGGACTTCAGACTGCGACAGTCTCCTCTCCTGCGTGCGTACAAAGCGTTTCTTCTGGCGGGAAGACGGTACTCCCCTCAACTATGATTACCGGAATCGCCCCCGCAGGCAGGATTTCGACGGACTTTTAATGGAGAACGGGGCCTTCTACATCAACCGTGCCGGCAATATCCTGCGGGACAAAAACCGGCTTTCCGGAAAGATCGCCGTGTATGAAATGCCGGAATTTACCTCTGTGGAAATCGACGAGCCCGACGACTGGATCATCGCCGAGTCCGTAATGCACAGGCACTCTCCCGAACGGCTTTCAGAGGAAAAGCCGGAGCTTAAACTTTTTCTGAGCGACGTAGACGGCACCCTTACCGATGCGGGCATGTACTATGATCAGGACGGTGGAGAATGGAAAAAGTTCAACACCCACGACGGCAAGGGTTTCGAGCTGCTGCGCAGCAGGGGCATAAAAACCGGAATCCTGACCAGCGAAAACACGACGATCGTGGAACGCCGCGCCAACAAGCTTCAGGTGGATTTTCTGGTGCAGGATGTATCCGCCGGAGGTAAACTGAAAACAGCGGAAGAGCTCTGTAAAAAACTCGGGATCTCTCTCTCATCTGTCGCCTATATCGGGGATGATATAAACTGCGCGGAGCTCCTCGGGGCCGTGGGCTTTGCGGCCTGCCCGGCCGATGCGCTGCCTGCGGTAAAACGGATTCCCGGTATCCGGGTACTTTCCCTTCCCGGTGGGCACGGCGCGGTGCGGGAGTTTATCGATCTGCTTCTGGACGGGACGGATGCGTAAGGATAGGAATGGGGACCGGACAGTAGAATCGCCCCTTGCAGCCTGCGCGGAATATCTGGTATCGGAGAACCGCAATTCCGATCTCCCCGTGGCGGAGCGGCTTAAAATACAGAAAAAGACCTTCTACGGGAAGGTCCTGGGGCGGCTGTTTTTCTTCCGCTGGCCCGGAGCCCTTCTTTTTCTTATTTTTTCCATCTCCCGGCGGGAACGGGTGCGGCAGTACCGCGGCATGGTTCTGGCGGACCACTCCAGCAGGGTAATCGACCATGCCCTCGCCAGGGCCTGGGGCAGGGACTACAAAAATGAGCGGGAGCAGTTCGCAACAAGCAGGGCCTCCCTGGCCGGAGTGTACCTCGCCCTTTTGCGGCATCACGGGTATCTTAAGGAAGCCTTCCGGGCGGCGAATGTACAGCATGTAACGGAATACATACGTCTGGTGCGGCTGTTTCATTTTTATCTTGTCTGGAAGGCCTGGTTTAAGAAAAACCGCCCCACAGCGGTCCTGATCGCCCGCACCAATGATCAGAACAGGCTTGCCCTGGGAGTCGTTGCCCAGGAAGAGGGGCTTCCCCTGGGGGCTTTTACAGTAGCCCGGGTTACCCTTCAGCGCCAGCTTCCCTTTTCCGTACATACGGCTTTCTGCTGGACTTCCCGGCAGGCCCGTGAATATAAAGCTGCAGGGGTGTCTGCGCTACGTATGCCGGTCCCGGTACTGAAGAATAGTAAGCTTCCTGTCCCGGAGCCGGGAAAGGGTCGCTACGGACTGCTCCTGAACGCCAAGATCGATACGGAAAAACTCGATGCATGGCTGGAGGAGCTTTTTCGCCTTCAAGGCATAGACAACCTCCACATCCGTCCTCATCCAGGATTCAATGAAGAAAAACTCTCCCGGATCTCCAGGGGAAAAATCTGTGACTGGCGTCAGCCCCTGTCGGAATACCTTAAAGAACTTGACCTGGCTTTTGCGGTGAACTCCCATGCTGTTATCGACGCCCTGTTACATGGCATACCGGTAGTCTATCTTGGGGGACTGGACCCTTACGAATACGACCTTCACGGATACGTTAAAGACGGTATTGTAATTCCCTGGGAAGAGGTAAAGGAGTTTCCCGCCTCTGTAGACGCTTTCTATTCATCCAGGGGATTCAGGGAACGCTGGAATACCGATGAATTTGAAACATCTCCCCGGGCGGAACAGGAAGCCGTCAAAGAACTCGCCGGAGGCTCCCTTAGGTGAAATCAGCTCGACTCGTCAGGCATTCTATTGAAAGATTACTGGATTTTATCAGGCGGGATATGCTCAGGAAAAAGGGCAAACGCCGCCATATTCATCCCCGCCTGGGGGTGGAGGGATTTTTCAGGGAACTGAATAACCGGGACGTCAGGTATTCCGTACTGCGCTGGTTTGAATCCCTGCCGAGGGTGGAAGCGGGGGAAGACATCGACCTTCTGGTGGCCGATGAAGATCTTGCTAAAATGGACGATCTTTTCCGGGGATCCCGCTCCTGGGGAACCCCCTGCGATATCTATACCGCAAGCGGTCTTCCGGGGAGCTCCTTCCGGGGGATAGCCTATTTTCCGGAGCACCTGGCCCTGGATCTCCTTGAAACCGCGGTATGGCAGAACGATCTTGTCCGGGTACCTGATGCGAAGCGGCACTGCCTCTCCATGATCTACCATGTTCTCTACCACAAGGGCTATGACGCGGGGCTGCCCTCGGAGCTTGCGAAGGAACATGGGCGGAGCGTACCGGAACCTGCTTCAGTCGATCATGATTACGCGGACGTCCTTACCCGCTGTGCCAGTGCGGCAGGGCTTGATCTTCCACCCCTGACCCTTGAGGACCTGGACGGTTTTCTGGATGAACAGGGGTGGCAGCCCTCCAGGGACGCGCTGGAAAAACTCTCCGCCCGGAACCTCTGGGTGCATGACAGGTTCTTTGCGGATATCCCCGGTATGGAGCATCACTGGCGGGGTTTCTCGGTGTTCATTGTCCGGGAACGCGGTATGCAGTACCTGGATCTGGTTAGAACCATGCTCTTCGATGCGGGCTTTGAAATTCTCCTTGACCGGCCACTGGAGGGTCCCGCACGGGAGAACGCCGCCAGAACCCTGCGGGGGGGTAACTGGAACCGGGGCCCCTGGCCGGTAAGCGGAGGAGTTCCCGCCCACTGTATTGCCGTAAACGACAGTTTTGTCCTGGAGCCTTCCGATAAACTGATCGCAAAACACAAGGGACTTGCCAACAGCCGGTTGTGGGACACGAAAATCCGAATCAGGGACGCCGTAAACGCCCTGCAGCCCCGTTCCGCTCAGTGCAATATTCTCCATTCCGCGGATAATCCCCGGCAGGGACTGGAATACCTGCAAACGGCTTTGCCGGATGTTTCCGTTGAACAGATCGACCGGCGCCTCAAAGAGATCCACGGGTCTGTCAGTATCCCTTTTAGAATTGTCGGGCACCAGAACGGCTATTCCAGGAGGGCCAGGGTCTCCCTCGTTGAGTACGGCGACGCTCAGGCGATTGCCAAGGTTTACCGGCCCGGGCGGGAACGTTTTATGGAACGTGAAATACTGGCCAGGGAGCTGGGCCGTGAACTGCCGGAAACAGTCCCGGTGCTGGAAAAAGGCCCGTCCTGGTTTGTCATGCCCCGGTACCGGGATGTGTTGAACCGCGACAGGCTGCTTCCTCTGGGGATTATAAAACGGGTAAGGGCCGTCCTGCTGCATTACCTCAGGGCAGGGTACGAGCTTATAGATTTTAAACCGAAAAACCTGATTCTGGATGCTGAAGAAGGACTCAAGGTTATCGATTTTGAGTTTATGCAGCCGACAGAGAACCCGGAGGAGACAAACAAAACAGGGAGCTCTCAGTCCCTGAAAGGGAACTACTGCTGGTACCGGGTACCCCCCGGCTTTTCCGGGGATCTTCCGGTTATGACTGCAAGCCGCAGAAACAACTATTATCGTTTCTGGTTTTCCGCTACAGCCCTTCCCAGGTTCTGTGTCGTACGGGATTATCCAGTACCCCTGTTGGCGCTTATCAGGGTGTTCTTTATTCTTCCCGCCTGGGCCATGAGGACGGTACGGAAAAACCGGGGCCGTATCAGGGAAGGCCGGCGGGCATTCAGGTCGAGGATTATTGCTTTAGGGAAAAAGATACTGGGATATAGTCAATGAAGAAGGTATCTGCTGTAAGTATGGGAATTGTCCTGTGTTCCGCGCTTTACGCGGCGGACTTCGGTTTTTCCTGGAAAAACGAATGGGGATGGGTCGATAACTTCCATGATGAGTATAATCTATCCATAGATTCGCTTGAGCTGGGAATTCACGCGGATATTGATGAGTACAATTCCCTGTATTCAGAACTGGGAAAAAAGGATTCTGGCAGCCTGGATATGGGTGCGGAATGGAATAAAGTAATAATTGCCACCGATATCGGCGGATACCTTGGATTTTCCGGCGTACATCTGATACTGGAAAACGGGTATGACGAACACGGCGGTACGCAGGAATACTCGGATTTCGGCCTGGTCGGTTATGCCGGTATAGGGACAGAGATGGCTGATCTGCAGAAAGACTGGGGGGCCGGTTTGACTGTTACCTCCGGTGTTTTCCAGGCGTCCATCGCCTCATCGTGGAACCTCGGCGTCGACAGCCTTGACGGGGCTGTCGTGAATGCCGATTCCGGGCGTCAGGTTCAGTTTTTTGCCGGAGCTGTAGATATGCTTCCGGGTCTCTCTTTTGAGGCCGGCCTACGGCTTGACCCTGATCGCAGAGGTACAACCCTTGTCTGCGACGCCGCTTACCGGATAACGCTCAAGGAATCAGTGATGACCTTCGGCGGTTCCATGGCTCATACGAATCTTGAAGGAACCGATTTTACCGATATTTACGGGATTCACACTCCTGTTTTTGAAACGGTTTTCGGGCTTGGCGCGGAAATCAGGAAGGTCCTTAACAATAATACCGAACTCTACGCGTCTGTTTCCTATAAGGGAGATGAACTTGAAGCTGTGCGGGCGCTGGGAGGCGGTGCGGGAATCAGTCATGGCGGGATCGGGGCGGAAGCCGCCGCAAGTTATCATATGACCCTTTCCGCCGGAGACCCGATGTTTGAGGGACTCGATCTTTCCGTCTTTGCGATTATCGGTATTGCCGAATTTACCCTTGGCTATGCATTTACCGATGGATACGGCTGGAGCAGCAACTCCATTGCTCCCATGACGGCCGTCGGCGGGGCCTACGTGAATTTTACATCGGAATTCTGAAAAACATTATGCGAAGTCTAATTCTGGTGTCGGTGCTGATTCTCTCCTCCTGTTTCTATTCCCACGAGACGGGTATACGCCCGATCAACGTGTCCGATCCTGTTGCCCACGACAGCGACGATCCGGCCATATGGATTGATTCAGCAACACCTGGAAACAGCCTTATCCTCGGTACCGACAAAAGCAGCGACGGGGCGTTATATGTCTACGACATTCAGGGAAATGAAATACCGGGCCTGACAGTTTCCGGTCTTGATACGCCGAATAATGTGGATGTGGAGTATGGCCTGGATCCATCAGGGTTTGACTATGATATTGCCGTTGTTACCGAACGGGGGCGTCAGCAGCTGCGGATCTACAGTCTGCCGGGTATGGTTCCCATCGATAATGGCGGTATTCCCATGTTCCTTGGGGAATCCAATCGTAATTGTATGGGGATTTCGTTATATAAACGCCCCGGTGACGGTGAAATTTTTGCCGTCGTCAGCAGAAACGGCGGCCCCTCCGGCAGCTATCTGTGGCAGTATCGGCTTGATGTAGATGGTTCCGGAATAGTATCCGCGGCTCATGTACGCTCCTTCGGCCTCTTCAGCGACAGGTCCCAGATAGAGAGCGTCGCCGTGGATGATGAACTGGGGTTCATCTATTATTCCGACGAACTGGCTGGGGTCAGAAAATACCACGCGGACCCGGATCATCCCGATGCGGATATTCAGCTTGCCCTTCTCGGGCCACGAGACTTTACCCGGGAATCAGAAGGTATTTCCGTCTATGATCTGGGCGATGGTACCGGGTATATTATTGTCTCCGACCAGAAAGGGAACAGCTTCAATATGTATCCCAGAGAAGGCACAACGGCAAATGCACATGAGCATCCCTTGATAAAGAGGGTTGATGTACGTGCGGAAGACAGCGACGGCAACGAAATCGCGAGTACAGCGGCATTCCCCCTGTATCCCGGCGGTCTGTTTGTCGCAATGTCCACCGACAGGACCTTCCATTATTACGCCTGGGACCAGATAGCGAATGCACCGGGAGAAATCCTTCGCAGTTTCTCTGACTAAAAATTGATAACAAAGGATAGAACCAATGCACAGCACCCATCCCCGGGTTTCAGTAATAATCCCCACCTACAAACGGCCGGTCGAGCTCAAACGGGCACTGGACAGCGTACTGCTCCAGGATTATACGGATTACGAGATTCTGGTAATTGACGACAACCCGCCGCAAAGCGAAACCCGAAGGGCCACAGAAGAGCTGATCTCCTCACTTGAGGGACCGATAGTACACATAAAGAATAAAGAGTCCCTGGGGGGCGCCGGGGCGCGAAACGAGGGCATTCGGCAGGCAAAGGGTGATTTAATTGCTTTTCTGGACGACGACGATCAGTGGCTTGCCGGCAAGCTCAAGGCCCAGGTAGAGCTTCTTGATTCACTGGACGAGTCGGTCTGCAGTGTGGACACCGGCTTTTACGAGGTGGACGAAACAAAGGATACCAGAAAAATCGTGGAACCTGCCCTGCGCGGGGCCATTTTTGACGAGCTTCTGGTCAAGCATAAGGGAAGGGCTCCAAAACTCTCCACAATGCTCTGCCGTGCCGCAGCCCTCTGGGAAGTCGGCATGTTCGACCCGGAACTGCCCGCACGGCAGGACCTCGACCTCTACCTGCGCCTCGCCAGGAAATATACCTTCGAATATATAAAAGAACCCCTGGCGGTAAAATATATTCACTCCTCAGGCCGTATTACCGGAAATGTGCAGAGCAAAATCCGCGCCTTCGACCTTTTTTATAAAAAGTACCGTGACGACTTCAGCTCCCGCCCCCGCCTGCACCGCATCTTCCTCCGCAAGCAGGCCCTGTGGCTGCTTGTTGCCCGCCAGTACCGGCGGGGCCTTGCAAGCCTGCTGCGGAGCATTGTGCCGGTATGTTCGGGAAATAAGAAACAAAGATCAACAGGATCACAAGGATAATAATATTCGCTACCGAGACACCGGGCTCACCGAGATATTTATTTTCTGAAAAAGAAATCGGGCGCCTATTCCTCTGTGTTCCCTAAGTGACCTCAGCGGCTCGGTGGCCTTCTTCCTTCCCCAATTCTTGTTCCGAAAATTTTACTTGGTAGAGAATTCCATATGTGCTTTGTCATAGGAACCCTGGAGCCCCGAGATTTTATTATTGATTGCAAGAAAAGAATAGATGTATATTGTTTGATAGAGTAACACATGATCAGGAATCGAAATGAAATCTATTCATTGCTCGCCTCCTTGAACGAAGCTATGCGTCAACTTGGTGTTAAACGGATAGGAGTTTTTGGATCATTCGAGCGTGAGGAAAATAACGAGCTTAGCGATATCGATCTTGTCGTAGAATTTGTTGAGGGCAAGAAAAACTACAGTGCATTTTATGCGCTTGCTGAATTACTGGAAAAACAGATGGGAAGGAAGGTTGATTTACTGACCATAGAAAGTATTAGTCCATATTTTCGTGAAGAAATAGAAAAAGAAATTAACTACCATGAAGTCGCCGCTTAGTTACATACAACATATCTTAGATGAGATTAGCTTCATACAGAAAAGTATAGCTGAAAATGATCTTTCCAAAGCTGGATTTCTCCATAACGACGCTTATAAACGCGCTTTTACCCGCAGCCTCGAAATTATCGGAGAAGCAGTAAAAAACCTGCCCAGTGAATTTTATAAGCAGAACCCTTTAATTCCCTGGAAACAAATGGCAGGAATGAGGGACCGTTTAATTCACGCTTATTTTGCAGTAGATTATGAATTGGTCTGGGATGTGGTAATCAACCATCTACCGGACCTCAAAAAGGAACTGGAGAAACTTATCCGATAATTATCTGTCTTAAATTCCTCAAAACTCTGTGCTCTTCGTGTCTCGGTTGCCTGCTTCTTTATCCTGTTCATCCTCCCCATCTGTGTTCCATACTCTTCCATGTTATACGCAACAGTCATAAAAACTTTTTTCCGCTTACCGAATAGAGTGCCTCGATATGTATTCCAGCGCTGCATGAGTTAAAAAAGCTGATCTGCTTTCACGTTCCATGCTGGCATAATTGTCGATTTTCGAGAGCACTTTTTCCGGAATGGTAATGTTAATCCGTTTTATGTTCTCGGATAATTTATCCATATTAATGTTGCAGAGCATCCAGATATAATCCGGATTATTGTGTATGGCCTTCAGGTCTTCAATTTTTGAAGGAGTGGGAATGACTTCATCATCCATAAGTAGTCCTTCTATGTGGGTCAGAATAGCTTCTTCGGCATTGTTCACCGCTTCATCGATTGTGGAACCGGCGGAAAAACAGCCTGGCAAATCAGGTACTGTAACGCCGTAATCCGAGGATGGATCTTTCTCGATAAAAACAGGATATCTCATATGTATTCCTTCCAGTCTATTCCGGCTTGTCTAAATATGTTCTTTGTTGTACCCAGGGGCAGATCACTCTTCGGATGAGGAACCGTAACCTTGCCCTTTTTTGTATCGTGTTTAAACTGATGATGAGAACCTCTGATATTGTGAATGTACCAGCCATCACTTTTTAGTATCTTTATTATCTCGGAGCTTCTCACTAATTAAAAATACACACGATGTGTATACTTGTCAAATCTTTTATCAGAACTCCGAACTCTTCGTGCCCCCAGCGGCTCCGTGGCTTTCTTCCTTCCCCGAACTCTAATCCTTCCCATCCTCCCTTATCTGTGTTCCATACTCCTTCCGAGATTCTCTGTGTTCTCAGAGTCTCCGTGGTTTTCCTCCCCATCCTTGTTCCAAATTCCACCCCCTTTCATGTATACTCTACTCCATGATCATCGAACTTTTTTAATTGTCAGGCAATAAATTGTGATATGTCGCCAGTGCTTTCTGAATAAAGTATTTCAGGATCCAGATCTGCGCCATTAGACCATTCAATGGAATCGAATTTAACATGGACAGATTTAAACTTGGATTCATCCTTAAGCTCTGAAAAAATACCATGATCGAGATATGGATAGACATCAAAAATACGCTGTTCATCGTTTTCAAATGTTAAGAGCAATTTATATTCAGGTAAGGGTTCCACGCGTTTAATTCCCAGATACATATATAACTCCTTATCGCAACGGTTCGATTTTATAAGGAATCTCTCCATTCTGAGCTAACTCCCAATTTGCCAATAATTCTTCTTGATGTAATTCTGCCCACGCTTCAATCAGTTTTATTTGTTTCTTGGAGAGGTTGCCTTCCGACATCTCACAGGAATTAATATTAAAGATGCCCTTGCAATCCTGGTAATACGCATGAAAATGCGGAGGATTATGTTCCTTCTTGCCGAGATACATTCTGATCACAATTCCAAAAAACATTGAGATTGTAGGCATATAAATAATATATATCTCTTACGGGATTCTGTCTATTTTAGCCGCAAACTCGAACAAGTTACCGTGTCTGATCATTCTTCAACCCCAGTGCACTCCGTGCTCCCGGCATCTCGGTGGCATTCTACCTTCCCCATCCCTGTTCCAAATTCCACCCCCTTTCATGTATACTCTACCCCATGATCATCGAACTCATCGGGCTACCCGGCTGCGGTAAATCCCATATTTCCGCTCTGCTTGCAGAACGCCTGCGCAGCGCCGGTATTCCTGTTTCGGAACCCTCCCGCCGAATCGGCCACAGCAGAACACTGCCCCGCCTGGCCGCCAAATCCGTCTGTGCTCTTGCCTTTCTGCTGCTGCACCCCATCCGCACATCCCGCACCGCCGTCGCGCTGGTGCGTACCCGCCAGACCTCCCCGAAAAACCTTGCAAAATCCCTGTTCAACCTCCTCTTTGTCCGCGGTCTGCTTGTCCTGTTCGCGCGGAAAAACCGCGCCGTACTTCTTGACCAGGGCCTCGTCCAGGGCTGTGCATCGGTGCATTTTTCCGCTTCCCGTCAGCTGCCCGCTAATTTTTTTGCCTCCCTGCCGGTGCCGGACCTGGTGCTGCGCATCCGGCCCGATCGCGAAACCATAATCCGGCGACTTGGCGAACGGGTTACAGGCGCAGGGAGTCGTGTGGAGGCGGATCCCGCCGCGCAGCTTTCCCGCTACGCCGAGGCCCTGGAATCCCTGTCGGACAGACCGCCTCTTATAACTGCACGGATAATCGAGATGGGGAACAACGGGGACAGTAAAATGCTTGATGAAGAGCTGGATGCTGTTGTTGAGAAGCTCGTACAAATGTACACGCCTTCCAGGTAAGCAAAAATCCTTTATGCCGTCTCTTTCAGCTTTCCGGAAAGATATTTATGTAGAACCATGGATACCAATGTCTGATACGGGATCCCCTCTTCAAGGGCGCGAATCTTCAGGTTCTTGAGATCTCGTTCGGATATACGGATGTTCATCCGTTTGTCCTTTTTGAGAGTCGCTTGTGCCCGTTGCATAGCGTCGCTTATCTCTTTTTCCCTGTTTTCACGTATCGAAACAAACTCATCATTTTCTATTGATTCCATGAGTTCTTTTTCTTCACTATCTAATGGTTCAAAATGCTCATCGTTCATTTTGTTCCTCTCCTGAAGGTAAATATTTTTTCGTGTATATCCTGCTGGGAAATATCGTCTTCAAGAAAACCACGTCCTCTTTTTCATGCTTTACATATGGCACAACATAGATGTAATTGTTAAGGTTTATCAAATACAACTTCTGATCCGGGTATCTCTCAGAATTTGGATGCTGTAAAACATCGACAACCTTTCCTTCACTTATACATAAAACGATTTCTTCGAAAGAAATTGAGCGTTTTTCTTTGAGCTGTTCATTTTTCTCATCATTCCAGTCGAAGGTCATAAGTAAAATTAATAGCGAGTGTGCCTTTTGTCAATATGTCTGCTTTTAAACCCCTTGTCGTCTTCAAAACCCCTCTTTATTCTCCCCATCTTTGTTCCAAAATCTTAAAAACAGATATGTAGGATCAAAAGGATCAGGAAATTCGCCATCGAGTCACAGGCCTGCTGTTTTAACCGGAATAGGTGCACCGAACCGGAGTTGTCACGCAGCGGCGTGCTTTTGGATTCACCTCAGAAATGATGAGGGGTATGCGTAGCTGCAGTCGGGCCTATCCGCCTATTCTTTTCCGTAACAGCCATTCGTAGCTCCTGTCCGGCAGGATTCTGCGCAGCGTGAGTAACGGACGGGCGTATTTCCCCACGGCATAACGGCTGCGGGGCTTTCTGGCCGTGACGGCCTTTACAATGATCCTGGCGACTTTTCGGGGATCAGAGCCTTTCAGCCCCTGAAACATTTCAGTTGTTTTTCGCGCTGCAGATTCATAGGCTGTGCCGCCGGAATGTGTGAGCATGTTACCCGTGGCAATGCCGCTCCAGTGGGTTTGAATTAGTCCCGGTTCTATGATTATTACATCGATGCCGAAAGGCCGCGCTTCAAATCGCAGGGCGTCGGAGAAACCCTCCAGTGCATGCTTTGATGCATGATACCAGGCTCCCATGGGCATGTAGATTTTTCCGCCGATGGAGGAAATATTGACGATTTTTCCATATCCCCTTTTTCTCATCCCCGGAAGCACAAGCTGGGTAATTTGTGCCAGACCGAAAAGATTGACCTCGAACTGACGCCGGGCCTCTTCCAGCGGAACGTCTTCAACGGCACCATAGCAGCCGTACCCGGCGTTATTAATCAGAATATCCACGCCTCCCGACGCCACTTCTATGTGCGTAACAACAGAGGCTATAGCCTTCTCCTCTGTAATATCCAGTTCCAGGCTGTGTCCGCCTGCGGCCTCTATATCGGCCATCTGATTAACGCGCCTCGCAGCACCGTAGACCTCATAGCCTGCCCGAATCAGGGCAAGGGCTGTCTCTTTTCCCATTCCCGAAGATGCACCGGTTACTAGAACAGTTCGTCTGGTATCTGCCATGGGTATCCTTCCTTTGCAGGTAATAAGATAGGTATTCCTGCACTCCCCCGGCAACAAGCTTTTCTGCATGGTGAACGTACGGGAGCTGCCTCGGATGCAGTATCGTTCCCTTCCCATGATCTCTGACTGGATGTGTGATTGCGCACATCAGCAGTTTTCTGGAATCTGTTGACGGATATATCCGGAAGGAACGATATTAAAGAGATTAAGAAGGAATTAACACTGTAGTGAAAGAGTGTAAAAGATGAAAGAATTATCCACAGAAATAACCATTAATGCCGATGCAGAAAAAATATGGAAGGTATTCTCTGATTTTACGAGTTACCCGTCCTGGAATCCCTTCATCAGGTCCGTATCCGGCAAGGTACAAGCCGGTCAGAAGATAACTGTGGTTTTGCATCAACCCGGTATGAGTCCGATAACAATGAAACCTGAAGTCCTGACGTTTAAACCAAAAAGGGAATTGAGATGGATTGGGCACCTGTTTGTTAGAGGATTATTTGACGGCGAACATTCCTTTGAGCTGATTCAAAATGATGATGGAACGACCAGGTTTTTACAGAAGGAGATCTTTCGAGGGATTCTGGTTCCATTATTCAGAAAAATGCTGGACCACAATACGCGAAAGGGATTTGAACTCATGAACGCAAAATTAAAAGAGTATGTCGAGAGGGCATGATAGTGAGGAAAGCTCATGGAATTTGATATTCGTGAAGCGACGGCAGCGGATTTTGAAGCCATATGGCCCATCTTTCATGAAGTAGTATCCGCTGGTGATACCTACGGCTATGACCGGGATACTGACAAATCTGAAGCAGAAGAACTCTGGATGAAGTCCCCTCAGAAAACCTTTGTTCTGGAAAAAAGCGGAGAGATTCTCGGAACCTACTATATTAAACCGAATCATCACGGCCCCGGTGCTCATGTCTGCAACTGCGGGTATATGGTTGCTTCCCGGGCCCGGGGGCAGGGTATTGCAAGTGAGATGTGTCGTCATTCTCAGATGCTGGCGCTTGATCTGGGCTTTCTGGCGATGCAGTTTAATTTTGTCGCATCCAGTAATACTGGCGCGGTAAGACTTTGGACAAAGCTTGGGTTTATGACTGTCGGCAGGTTGCCCGCCGCCTTCAAACATCCCTCCCTGGGCTATGTCGATGCCCTTGTTATGTATAAACGGCTGAAAGCTGATTTCTGAGCTGGACACTGCCCCTGTCTTTTTCTCCTGTCTCTGCTTACAAACCTGATCAAAATTATAATGATAATCAGTATTATTTATTGCTAATATATTGACGAAGAGATATAAATGGAACGATAATAGAGTAAATTACTATGAATTACCGGTTTTTGGTAATTATGGAGGAACAAATGAAAAGAAATCACCTGGTTATTCTGGTGGCGATTACTGTTCTTGCCCTGGCGGGTGGAACGGTTTTCGCACAGGATCTGAAGATTGAGTATCAGATCGATGTTACGGGTACTGCACGTTCCAATTATCTGACCTTTGCCGGGCCCATCCGCTACATGGCGGTTGAGCAGGACCACTTTGATGGCGGTACCGGTGCTTCTTCGAAAGGATCAACCGAGAAATTCCAGCCCTATCGTTATGATGTCCTGGGAAAGAATGCCCTGGCCGACGGTTTTCGCGGTCTTTTGCTTTTTGGCGTAGCCGGCAACAGCTATATCACCGGCGATAACGTAACAGTGTCGAAGGCGTCGAACGGGGTTATTACCATTCAGTATGCGCATCGTGGCACCGCCTACCGGCTTGAGACCGACCGGAACGGACGGCTTCAGTTTCCGAACGGCACGTACCAGAAACGCAGCATCGGTTATATTCAGGGTGCGGGGCCCCAGGTTATTTCCCGCGATTTTTCCAGCAACGGAAATGCTGACGGCATAGACTGGAACAAGGTCTGGAGTTCTTCCGTCGCCGGCGGAAAGGCGATTCCCGGCAGCAGCAGCACAACCGGAAACATCGTTAATGATGGCGCTTCCGACGAGTCCATGTATTACTGGCAGGGTGCCTTGCAGGTTACTTTTGAGCGGAATGTGCTGAAAATTACCGGCGGCCTGAACGCAGTCAAGCGCTAAGCGGATCTTTCCTGGCCATCGTAATTAACCGGCGGACTTGGTCTTCGCCGGTTTTTTTTTACCCTGAAATGTATGATACTGGACAGAGGGAGTGTAGGTATGGATTATCTGTTTCAAGGTGTAAAAGAGTTTTCTTCTCAGGACTTTACGCATTTTCGTGAACTGTTCGAGAAGCTCGGCAAGAAGCAGTCCCCCCATTCGCTTTTTATCGGGTGCTCCGATTCCAGGGTGGTGCCTCACCTGATTACCAGGACCTTGCCCGGGGAGCTCTTTATTATCAGAAACATCGCCAATGTAGTGCCTTTTTACCGGGCGTCCGAGGAGTATCTCTCCACAACCTCTGCGGTGGAGTATGCGGTCAAGATGCTGAATGTGGAAAACATCATTGTCTGCGGACATTCCAACTGCGGCGGCTGCAATGCCCTGTTTATGAGTGATGAGGAACTTGCCAATACTCCCCATACGAAAAAGTGGCTGGAATTGGCGCGACCGGTCCGGGAAAAGATTGAGAAGGATCCTGAGCTGATGCGGGATGTTGTAAAGCGTGAGTGGGTCACCGAACAACTCAATATAGTCGAACAGATGAACCACCTGCTGAGCTACCCCTATATTCTCGAGCGCTATAATAACCAGGAGATCAACATCCTGGGCTGGTACTATCTGATAGAGACGGGAGAGATTTTTAACTACGATAAGGATGAAAAGGTTTTCAAGAAGATAGAGTAAAGGAAAATAGAGTAAAGGCCGGCGAGAACCGGCCCCTACCTGTCAACAACGAGCTTCTACCCGCCGATTATAACCTGAGGCAGCCAGGTGATGGTTGCCGGGAAAAATATCATGGTAACTACAACAGCGAGCAGCGCTACAAAGAAAATCAGCATTCCCTTTGTAAACTGCATCGTCGTTAAGCCTGTTATTTCGCATATTATGAACATGCTCAATCCCAGGGGGGGAGTTACCAGTCCGATCATCAGAACCAGGGTCGCGAGCACCCCGAAGTGTACAAGGTCGATTCCCACGCTCATTACAAGGGGCATCAGCATGGGAACAAATATGATGATGTTGGCCGATGGATTCAGCACGCAGCCCGCGGCAAGAAAGCCCAGAAGTATAAGAATCAGCACAACCGTGGGATTGGACGAAAGGGCGGTAATGCCGTCGGTAAGGAGCATGCCTACCTGCTCTTTCGAGAAAACCCAGGCCAGGGAGTAGGCCGCGCCGACTATGAACATGATGCTGGCTGTTCCCTTGGCGGTATCCACGAACATCTGGAAAATCTTACCGAAATCCCGCTGCTTGTATACAAAGATTCCGATTACCAGGGCGTAGAAAACCGCGACGACACCCGCTTCGGTGGGGGTGAATAAGCCGCCGAGAATTCCGCCCAGTATTACAACAGGTGTGGACAGCGCCGGCAAGGCGCCCCAGAACTCCTTGCCCAGCTCGGGAAGATTCGCTTTGCTTCTTTTCGGGTAGTTCCGCTTCTTGGAGATCAGATAGACGAGAACCATCATGTAGACGGCCAGCATGATCCCGGGAATTATGCCGCCGATAAAAAGCTTTCCAACTGAGATTCCCGCAACTCCGCCGATTAGGACCATGGGAATGCTGGGAGGAAAAACCGGGCCGATGGTTGCCGAGGCTCCGGTAACCGCAGCGCTGAACTCGACATCGTAGCCTTCATCCACCATGGCCTTTATAAGCACTTTTCCCACCCCGCTGGCGTCCGCCAGGGCGGAGCCGGACATTCCGGAAAAGATAAAGCTGGCGAGAATATTTACCTGGGCGGTTCCTCCGGTGTAATGACCGACAAGGGCGCGGGTAAAACGGAAGATCTTGTCGGTAACTCCGGTACTGTTCATGATGTTTCCCGCAAGCATGTACAGGGGAATCGCCATGAGGGTGTAGGATTCTGCTCCGGTCACAAATCGCAGGGGAATGTTTACCATGGGCAGGCCCGGATTCATGAAAAAGTACGACAGGGATGCCAGTCCCAGGGTGATGGCAACGGGAATTCCCAAAAGGAATCCCGCAAGCATGGTTAATAATACTACCGACAGCATATTACCGCCTCCTGAGCTTTTGAATAAAAGAGTAGATGGTGTAGAGAATCATCAAACCGGTGGAAACGCTAAGGGAAGAAAAAAGGTACTTTTTAGACAGAGCAATGGATGTTGCGGTTTGCTTTGAATAGGATAGTACCACCGGAATCGATTCTTTGAATACTATCAGCAGAAAAATGAGAATGATGATCGAAGAGATCATCTCTATCGTCTTGTTCACCTTTTCCGGTAAAAAGGTGGTCAGGATATCAACGACAATGTGCTTCTTGTTTATATAGAGAATTACCGCCCCCAGGTAGGTTATCCAGACAAAGAACCATACGGCAATTTCTCCTGCCCAGAGCAGGGATCCCTGGAGAATGTATCGAGTTCCTACCTGCGCAAAGAGAAGTGCAACCATGGCAACAAGAAATGCTCCGCAGATGGTCTCGAGGATACGAACAAGTTTCTTTTCCATGTTTCTTGTGAACCCCATTTTATCAGCTCGATTGAAAAGCTTTACTCGTTATAAAGCTTTGTATTCTACAAAGAAAGCTGCCGTCCGGGACGGCAGCTTGTGTGTCAACAACGAATGTAAAACGATAATTACATGTTGGCGATTTCTGCCCTGATGTCGTCGTAGAGTCCGGGTACCCAGCTGTCGGCAAACTGATTGGGAATGTCCTTGAGGGCCTGCTGGAAGGAAGCTACATCTACCTCGATGAATTCCATGCCCTTCTCCTGCAGCTTTTTCCTGTAATCCTCTTCTCCGGCAGCCTGCAGTTCGTTGTGGAACTGGGTAATTCCTTCGCCTTCTGCAATTACGAGTTCCTGAAGATCAGCCGGGAGTTTCTGGAAGAACTTCTCGCTGACAACGTAGGTAAAGAAGGCTCGCTGGTGAGCGGTCTGGTTTACGTAGTCCTGGACTTCGTCAAAGTGGGGAGCATAGATATAAGCCAGGGGGTTCTCCTGGGCCTCGACGATTCCCTGGCGCAGGGCCATGTACAGCTCACCGTAGGCAATTGCCTGGGGCTGGGCGCCGAGGGTCTTCCAGCTTTCAACGTAGATGGGCTGGAGGGGAATTCTGATCTTGAGTCCCTTGACATCGGCAGCCTTGCGGATGGGCCGGAGAGATGTCAGGTGCCGGGGACCCCGGAGTCCGTAACCGATGATCCGGATGCCCTTGTTGTCGAGCATGGCCTTCTCTACGCGGTCGCCGATAGGTCCGTTCAGGACGTGCATTACCTCATCGCTGTTTGTGAAGATGTAATAGGCGCTCCAGATGTTGTATTCCGGTGCAGCCTGCTGGTGCACAGTGGTTCCCATAATGGCCATGTCCACGTTGCCGAGTTCGAGCATGTTGACGATATCAACCTCTTTGCCCAGCTGTTCGTTGCCGTAGAGTTTTACTTCGATGCGGCCGTTGGATTTTTCTTCGATTCTCTTCTTGAACTCCTTTGCGGAAATGTCGTCCTCTCCGCCGGAAGCTCCGCCGTAGGAAATCGACATTTCATAGGTTCTATCCGCACCGCCGGTCTCCTTGGAGCCTTCAGCATAGATCAGTGTGGACGAAAGGAGCAGAACAAGTGCGATCTGCATGAGAGTTTTCATGGCTTTCATAGTATCCCTCCTCATGGGATTATATTTCCAACCCGTAATCCGGGCTGTAACCTAGGTTGTACCGGTACCCACCGGCAGACCGCTGTAATTCGGATACAGCGAGTGGAGCAGATGCTGGCAGGTCATGATGATGTGCTCCCGCATGTGCTGCTCGCTCATTTCCTCGTTGCCTTCCAGAATTGCGTTGATGATGTAGATATGATAGGTCCTGGAATCCACCTCGATTCCGGAGATTTTCTGCGTCATATTGGCGGTAAGGGTGACCATGTTGTTGAGCTTTTCGTGAAACTCCGACAACAGGGAGTTCCCCGCGGTTTCAATTATCTTTTTGTGCATGGCGCGGCCAAGCTTGACGCCTTCGTCGGCATGGGTGTTGGCGTCAATAGCCTCCAGCTGGTCCCTGATTCTCTGGAACTCCTGGTGGTCGGCCCTGGTGGCCTTTTGACAGCAGAGTTTTGCCGCCATGGCCTCGATGCTCTCCCGGGCTTCGAAGATTTCGAAGAGCTGTTTTATGTCCAGCTTGCGTACGGAGAAGCCCTTTCCCCGCTGCTGGACAACGAGCCCCGTATTGACCAGGTTGAAGAGGATCTCCCGCATGGGGGTCCTGCTGACGCCGTAGTGCTCGCACAGATCTCGTTCGATAAGGTAGGCCCCGGGGAGGAGTTCTTCGTTGCGTATCTTGCGTTTAATGTCCTCAATTATCTGGCTCTTGTTCATAAAGGCGACACCTGCTCCAATTCCCGAATATTATATGTATACACCATGAAGTTGTTTGACTTGATTAGAAAAAAACATACTGTATACCAAGAAAAAGCCGTAAAAATACTCTAAAACGGGTTTTTGCTCTTGTCAAGGAAAACTTTTGGAAAAAGTTAGGGGCCGGATGTATCTGAAAAACGGATACACCCGGCTTAAATTCTATTTGACCAGCGTCCAGGCCCTGTTCAGTACCCGCTTGGACCCGGCTATGACCACATCGGGGTCTTCTCCGGCGGTGGGTTTGACCTCGAAACTCAGAATCGGCGGCTTCTCCTTGTTCAGAAAGCCCATGTCCTTAAGGGCCTGCAGGTATTCCACCAGTTCGTCCACATCGTTCTCGCTGTCGGGAAAGCCGAAGCGGGGGTGCTGGTCTCCGTAGGCGGGCATGGAGGGGTCCTTCATGACACAGTTCCCCATGTGGGCATGAACCAGGTGCTCCTTGATGGGATGCAGCGACTCCTTGATGCTTTCGTGGAGCAGGGGTATGTGGCTCAGGTCCACCATGAGTCCGAAATTATCGTACTCCTTTTTAATTTCCTCGGCGTAACGTTTTGCCAGGGAGGCGGGACCGATAAGGCTTGCCTTGTCTATGTCGTAATCGAAGACCTCGTGAACGATCTTCATGTTTCCCTTGGACTTGGCGTAGGCGCAGATTTCCTTAGTGGACTTGAGCAGCGCCTGGAAGGCCTCTTCCTTGCCGGACTCTTCGTATTTCCCGCTCAGGAAGGCGGTTCCCTCGGCGCCCATCTCGCAGGCTTCATCGATGGCGGCTTTGACGGTGTCCACGGCTTTTTTTCGTTCCCCCTCGTCAAGGGAGTTGACGTTCTGTTTCTGGGACAGGAGCATGGGCTGGGCCCCGAAGGCGACGGAAATGTGGGCGGACCGGATCATCTGCTTTGCCCGTTCCCGAACCTCCCTGTCCTTGATCCAGGTAATCTCCACGGCATCGAAGTAGTCGTCCGTCAGGACCTTGCGCAGGGACTCGTCTATCTGTCCGTTACCGCTTCCGGCTTCCGGGTAGGCCATAAAGTGTATGATCCCGACTCTCATGTAGGCGTGCAAAGATTCATTCATAGCTATTCCTCCATATATTGTGACCTTTCTATATTTCTATAATGTACTTATTTGCTGTCATTTAGGAAATCCCGGAGTATAATTACTGCACCTTCTCCGGATTTGTACATGGAAGAACAGCATAATCAAAAGGAGACGCAATGGAAAGAATCAATCTTCAGCAAAAATTCGGTCTGTTCACGGAACAGTGGGACCCTAAGATAATCGCCCAGGTGAATGAATACCAGGTAAAGATTGCCCGCATCGAAGGGGATTTCCCGATGCACCGACACGAGGAAACGGACGAGCTCTTCTTCGTGGTCCAGGGGGCCATCAGAATGGATTTTGAAGACCGTCAGGTGCCCCTGGGAGAAGGAGACATGATCGTCGTGCCCCGGGGCGTCCTGCATCGCCCCCACGCGGATACCGAGGCCCGTATCATGATGTTCGAACCTGCAGGTACCCTGAATACGGGGGATGTAACGGACGAACACACAAAAGAGGATCCGGCGAGGATATAGGGCAGTCTCTGGATAATTCTCTCTTTTTTTGTCATACTTGCCCCTGCATGATACCTTTTTTGCCCTGCACTTCCCAGGAAATGTCGGACCGCGGCTGGGACCGCTGTGATTTCATCATCCTGAGCGGCGACGCCTATGTCGATCACCCCTCTTTTGGAACGGCCATTATCGGCCGTGTTCTGGAAGCCGAGGGTTTTCGGGTGGGTATTATCCCCCAGCCCGACTGGCGGTCCCCGGAGAGCCTGACTGTTTTCGGCCGTCCCCGGCTGGGTTTTCTCGTAAGCGCCGGAAACCTGGATTCCATGGTTGCCAACTATACGGCGGCGAAAAAACCCCGCAGGGACGACTCCTATTCACCCGGCGGAGAGGGTGGGCGCAGGCCGGACCGGGCCTCCATTGTCTACGCCAACCTGGTGCGCCGGGCCTATAAACGCATGCCCCTTATCATCGGCGGTATCGAGGCCTCTCTGAGGCGTCTGGCCCACTACGATTACTGGAGCAACTCCCTGCGCCGCTCCCTGCTCCTCGACTCCAAGGCGGACCTGCTGGTTTATGGAATGGCGGAGCGGAGCATCGTCGAGATCGCCCGGCGCATGGACGCGGGGGAACATATCCGGGATATAAAGAACGTCCCCGGCACCGTTGTGCTGGCGGATGAAGAAAGCCTCCCGAAGGATACGATCCTGCTTCCCCCTCATGAGCGCCTTAAAAAGGAACGACGCGCCTTCGCCGAGAGTTTCCGCGTCCAGATGCGAAATACCGATCCCGTGACCGCCAAACCCCTCTACGAGGCCTACGGAGCCAACGGGGTGCTGCAGCTTCCGCCCCAGAGACCCCTGGAACGGGAGGAGTTCGACCGGATCTACTCCCTGCCCTTTGCCAGGGAGCCCCACCCCATGTACAGCCAGGGGGTCCCGGCCATCGAGGAGGTGCGTTTCAGTCTGGTGTCGAATCGCGGCTGCTTCGGTTCCTGCAGCTTCTGCGCCCTGACCTTTCACCAGGGACGGGTCATCCAGTCCCGCAGCCATGAATCCCTGATCAAGGAGGCACAGGAGCTTACCCGGCACCCCGGCTTCAAGGGCTATATCCACGATGTGGGCGGCCCCACGGCGAATTTCCGCCACCCCTCCTGCAATAAGCAGCGTAAAAGCGGAACCTGCATCGACCGCATGTGCCTGTTCCCCGAAGCCTGTCCCTCTCTGGATGCGGACCACTCGGACTATGTCGCGCTGTTGGGCAGACTGAGGAGAGTCCCGGGGGTCAGGAAGGTCTTTATCCGCTCAGGGATCCGCTTCGATTATCTTCTTGCGGAGGGTAACGACCGCTTTCTGCGGGAGCTGTGTGAACACCATGTAAGCGGGCAGCTCAAGGTGGCGCCGGAGCATGTTTCGTCCCGGGTCCTCGCGGCCATGGGTAAACCGGAGCACCGGGCCTACCTGGACTTTAAAAAGCGCTTTGACAGGATAAACTCGGAACTCGGGAAAAAGCAGTACATCGTACCCTATTTTATCTCATCCCACCCCGGGTCCACCCTGGAAGATGCGGTGGAGCTGGCCCTCTTTTTCAAGGAGCAGCGCTTTATCCCTCAGCAGGTTCAGGACTATTATCCCACCCCGGGAACAGTCTCCACCTGCATGTACTATACCGGTATCGATCCGCGGACCATGAAGAAGATCTATGTTCCCTCGGACCCTGAAGAAAAACGGATGCAGCGGGCGCTGCTGCAGTTCAACAGAAAAGAGAACGCCGATCTTGTGCGAAAGGCGCTGATCAAAGCGGGCAGAAAGGATCTGATCGGTTACAGCAAAAACTGCCTGGTGGCTCCTGCGGGAAGAAGATCCGGGAATTTCAGGGGAAAACATCCCGCATGAAGGCTCAATCTTATGTGTTACAATGCCGTTAATCGTATCATAAAGGATTGTATTGCGTGAGTTCACAGCTTGGGGAAACATCAGAGTTCTATCGCCGCATTCTGGAGCAGTCGAAGGCTGTGATCATCGCTGTTGTGGACCCCCGGCTGGAGCTTCTCTACATAAACGATTCAGTATCCGAGATTACCGGATACTCCCACGAGCTTTTCTTAAACGGCACTTTGAACTGGAACGAACTGGTTGTCCAGGAAGACCTGCAGAAGATTCGCTACTACCATCGGCGTCGCAGTGCCGGGGACAAGGAAGTTCCCGACCAGTACGAAATCAGGATTGTCGATCGTAACGGTCTGCACCGCAATCTGGTTCTGCAGGTCGGGAACTATATCGATGCCGGAAATCTGGTTATTACCCTGTTTGACATCTCCCACTGGAAGCGATACGAAGAACGGCTCCTCGGCAATGAGGAAAAGCTGAAGGCCATGGTCGAACTGAGCCGGGAGATAACCCTGGTCGTCAATGAATCCATGACAATCGAGTACGCCGGCGGGGCTGTCGTTCCCCTCCTGGGGTATCGGCTGGAGGAGTTGAGCGGTAAAAACCTGCGGGACCTTGTACACTCCGAGGATATCGACCGGGTCTCCGCCCTCTACCTCTCCGGTATTACCGAAAGCTCCACCTTTGATATTCTGGATTTTCGCCTGCACAACGCCGATGAAGAGTGGGTCCACATGGAGGCGAACTGCAACAACCAGCTGAACAATCACCGTATTTCCGGGGTAATAGTTACCCTTCGGGATATTTCCGCCAGGAAGGTGGCGGAGGAAAAGGCCCAGTTTTACGAGCATTACGACTACCTTACCCGTCTGCCGAACCGGAGGATGTTTTTCGAACGCCTGGGGCTGGAGCTGCGGCATATAAAGCGCCGTTCCACTACCTTTGCTGTCCTCTGTTTCGGGGTCGACCGCTTCAAGGAGGTGAACGACCTTTTTGGTCCGAAGGTCGGCGATCGCCTTCTGGTGGAGATCGGGAAGATCCTCGCCAGATCCTTCCGCAGGGACGATTCGGTCTCCCGTCTGGAGGGCGACAAGTTCGGCGTGCTGGTGACGGATGTAAACCGAACCGAGCATGTGCTGGAGATCGTCAAGAAGATCCTCGAGGTATTCAAGGAGCCGATTACCATTCTGGGAGAGAAAATCCGGGTCAGCGTCAGCATCGGTGTCGCCGTCTATCCGGACGATGGGTTTAACGAGGAGATGCTGGTCAAAAACAGCGAGACGGCCCTCTTCATGGCCAAGGAACGGGGAAAATCGACCTGGCAGATGTATAACCGCAGACTCCACAGCTCCATCCAGGCCCGCCGGACAATGGAGCGGCAGTTCGAGCAGGCCCTGGGAGGTAACGAGTTCTTTGCCCTTTTTCAGCCGAAGGTCGACCGCAAGGGCCGCATTATCGGCGCCGAAGCCCTGGCCCGCTGGAACTCGCAACGGCTGGGACAGATTTCGCCGGACCAGTTTATTCCCGTTGCCGAGAGCAGCGGACTTATTATCCCCTTTGGACGGGAGATGCTGGACCTTGCCCTGAGGGAATGGCAGCGCTGTGTCTGTGCCGGAACAGGAGAGGAGAAACCTGTGCTGGCGGTGAATTTATCTCCCTTTCAGTTCGGGCATCCCGACCTGGTCAGGGACATTCAGTGCGCTCTGGAGAAGACCGGCTTTGATCCCTCCCTGCTGGAACTGGAGATAACCGAAACCGGGATCATGCGGGACCAGGACGAAGCTGAGAAGAAACTGCAGCAGTTGAATGAAATGGGTGTCAGCATTGCCATCGATGATTTCGGTACCGGGTACTCCTCCCTGAAAAAAATCAAGGATTTTCCCGTAGGGACCATCAAGATTGACAAATCCTTCCTGGAAAACCTGAATTTCAGCAGGAAATCATCCACCATTATCAATGCCATTATCGGGCTGTCCCACGATCTGGGCTTCTCCGTTGTTGCCGAAGGGGTGGAAACCCTGGACCAGCTCGAGTTTCTCCAGGAGGCGGGCTGTAATATCTATCAGGGTTACCTGTTTGACAAACCTCTGACTATCGATGAACTGGCTTCCCGCTTCGCGGTGCCCTACTATCCGGTATTGCTCAATGCGAAGAGCTAGAATATGATTAAAGCAGACAATAATATATAGGAGTTAATATGGCCAATCAGGGAAAATCCGTGGATGGAATCTTTTTTCTGCAGCTCGCGGTCTCTCTGTTTCTGATAGTATCCGGGCTTCTGGGGATCATGGACTACGCATCCACGGGAAGCAAACTCTCACGCTTTGTGAACGATATTTTCGGCGGCGGTAATAACGTAATTACCATTGTGATCGCCGTGGCGGAGCTGATTTCCGGGACCATTCTGCTGGTGGGGCTTTTTCTGCTGATCCGCAACCGGACCCTCTTTTTCGCGGTCCTCTTTGTTTTTGTGCTCTGGGCTGCACGGATGCTCCTGTACTACTTCCTCAATAATTTTCTGCATCCCGATGCTCTTGTCTGGCTCCACACTATGGCCCCTGACCTTATTGTCCTCTCCTCGCTGTGGGTAATCCTTCGCCGTTACGCCTAGGACCCTCCGCCGACAACTCTCCTCTCCTTGTTCTCGCTCCGCTGGAAGGGATTACGACGGCGGTCTACCGCCGGACAGTCATGGAGATGTTCGGCGGTCTCGACGGGGCCATTGCCCCCTTTATCGGGACCATCCGGGGAGCACGGCGCTACGATTATCACCTGCGGGATGTGCTGCCCGAAGCAAACGGGTCCCGGCCGCTGGTTCCCCAGATTCTTGGGGCCGATCCCGGTGGGGTCGAACACGTCTCCAGGGCCTGCGCCGCTCTGGGATACACCCAGGTTAACTGGAACATCGGCTGCCCGATTCCGAACATTACCCGCAAAAAGCGCGGTTCCGGCATCCTGCCCCATCCTCGGCTGATAGACGAGGTCCTCTCCCGCTGCTGCCGACCCGATCTTCCGGCCTTCTCGGTCAAGCTGCGTCTTGGTCTTGAGGACGCGGACGAGTGGCGGGAGGTTCTGAAGGTTCTGAATGATTTTCACCTGGACTTCGTAGTGCTCCATCCCAGGACGGGGCGGCAGATGTACCGGGGAGCTCCTGACCGTGATGCCTACGGCGAATTTCTTGCCCGGTGTCGGCACCCCCTGCTCTACAGCGGCGACATTAATTCTGCTGAAGATTTCCGGGAGCTCGCTGCCCGCTTCCCCGAAACTGCCGGCTGGCTCCTTGGACGGGGCCACCTTTCCCGGCCTGTCCTGGCCCGGGAGATCAGGACCGGAAGGCGTGAGTCCTTCTCCATGAGGGAGATCGCCCGTTTTCTCCGGCGACTGGCGGACGGGTTTCTTGCAACCGGAGCCGCTCCGCAATGGGTCCTGGGAAAAATGAAACTCTACTTCGGCTACCTGAAGCACGGAAGCGACGATGCTGCACAAGCGCGGCAGTTCTGGACCGTCCTGCGAAGCTGCAGGGAGTGGGGCCTCTTTGAGACCCTGCTCCGGGAGTACCTTTAGGGCACCTGTGCACAGGCGGGCGGCCTATCGCCACTCCATCTCGAATAGTTTTATTCCCTCCTGGGTAAAGAAAGCCTTTAAATCGTTCACCACGCCGCGGATTTTCGCCGCCTCCTCATCCTCGCAGTAGACAATCAGTATAAAGTTTTCCTCCGGCCAGACATGGTCCCCCATCCGGGGGCCGGAGCTTCCGACCCCGTGGACAACGGGGATCTTGGTATAGTGCTGCGCCGCTCCCGCCTCTTTCAGGGCGTCGTGAAGGTCCCCTTCTATGGAACGGTTGGCGATAATCTCGATTCTTTTCACGATTTCTGTCTCCTTTTGAGGGCCCGCTTTTCCGCCCGGCCGTTAAAGAGGGCGTACAGAACCGGAACCAGAAAGAGGGTCAGCAGGGTTGCGACGGAAAGGCCTCCCACAACGGTTTTTCCGATGGGCTGGACCAGTTCCGCACCCTCGCCTGCAAAAAAGGCCATGGGCACCAGCGCAAGGATGGTGGTAAGGCTGGTCATGAGGATGGGGCGCAGACGGTTTCCCCCCGCTTCGATGCAGGCCTCGGTAATGGACATGCCCCGCTTGCGAAGCAGATTGGTGTAGTCTACCAAAACGATACCGTTGTTGACGACAATCCCCACCAGCATGACCAGGCCCACGGCGGTGAAGATGCTGAAACTCTGGCCGGTCAGGATGTATATGAGGATGACCCCCACCAGTACCAGGGGGATGGTAAAAAAGATGATAAAGGGGTCCAGGAAGGATTCGAACTGGCTTGCCATGACACCGAAAACCAGCAGAATCGAGATGATCAGGATGACTACGAACTTCATTCCGTATTCCATTAATTCCGCGTAGTCGCCGGAGTACTCCAGCACAACGTTCTCGTTGGCAGGTATTCTGTCGGCAATCAGCCTCCTGAGGCTGAGTTCCACCTCCTGGAGCTTTGCGCCCGGCGCCAGGCCTCCCTGCACATGGATGGTTCGGGTCTGGTTTTCGCGGTTTATGCTTACCGGCCCGGTGGTTTTCCTGGTTGAGGCGAAACTGGCCAGGGGAATACGCTGCCCGGCGCTGTTGACCACAAAGATCTTTTCCAGGTCCGGGATTTCATTGCGGTCCTCCTCGGGCAGGATAACCAGAATATCGTACTCGTTGCCTTCATCGTTAAAGCGGGAGGCGATAGCTCCCTCCACGTTTGCCCGGATCTCCTGACCTATGGAAGCCATGGTCAGGCCCAGTTCGTAGGCCCGGTCGCGGTCGATTACAATGTCCAGTTCCGGCAGTCCCTCCTGCAGAGATACCACCGGTTCGGTAATCTCGGGGATCTCCTCTTTTATCAGGTCCCGTATCCGGTAGGCGGTTTCCCTGCCCAGCTCCATGTTATCGGTTTTGACCAGCACGTCGATGGGGGTCCCGCCGCCTCCCGGACCGCCGGAGGTAAACTTGAAGACCGCCGAGGGAAACTCGTCAAAGTGGGAGCGGAGGATCTGCTCTACCTGGGTCGAGGTTTCCACCCGCTCCTGGTAGGGCGGGAGGGTTATACTCAGGGTCCCCTTGTGGGTCTGCAGGCTCCCGAGAAAACCGAAGAAGCTTCGCTCTCCCGCCGAGACGATCAGACTGGAATAGGCCTGGATTTCATCCCGGGCGATGTTTTCGATCTGGCGCATAACGTCCTTGGTTATCTCCAGCCTGGTTCCCAGGGGAAGCTCGACACTGAGCTCGATAAAGTCGTCGTCCATCTCCGGCATGAACTCGTAGCTGGCGATTGTAAGAAGAGAGAGACTCCCTGCAAAAATCAGCAGAACCAGAAGTATGGTAAGCAGCTTGTGCCGCAGAACCCTGGTCAGGGCGCGCTTGTAGAGCTCGTCCAGGGCATTGAAAAAGCCGCCCAGAAAATCGTCGATTTTCTTTGAAAGACCTTTGCGCGGACGCTGCATGTTTGAACGGATGGGCAGATAGTGGCTGGAAAGTACCGGGACCAGGAACATGGCAACCGAAAGGGAAGAAAGCAGTGAGATAACCACTGTAAAGGAGAGACCGGCGAAGAGTTCCCCGATCATTGCCAGCTGGGACTTGAATATCGCCAGGGGCGCAAAAACGCAGATTGTCGTCAGGGTCGAGGCGACAATGGCGTTGATCATCTCCTGGGTCCCCAGGATTGCGGAGGTTTTGAGCTTTGCCCCCTTTTCGCGATAGCGGAAGATGTTCTCCAGGATAACGATTGAGTTGTCCACCAGCATACCGATTCCCAGGGCAAGCCCCGAGAGGGTCATAATGTTCAGTGTCAGGCCGGAAAAGTACATCAGCATCAGGGTAATGACAAAGGAGATGGGAATGGTCAGGCCGATAATCAGGGTGGTGCGAAAGCTCCGCAGAAAGAGAAGCAGGATTACCACGGCCAGAACACCCCCGGTTATGGCGGAACTGGAGACCTGCTGCAGGGAAGCCCGGATTATCTTGGTGGTATCGTAGATGACCGCCATCTGAACTCCCGCGGGCAGCTCGGTATTGATGCGCCTGATACGCTCAAGAACGTTGTCGGCGGTTCTGACCGAATTGGTGCCGCTCTGTTTCTGGACGGTGAGAAAAACCCCGTCTTTTCCGTTAATAAAGATGGCGTTGGTCTCATCGGCATACCCGTCGTAGACATTGGCAATGTCTCCCAGGCGTATTGTCTGGGTGGGGCTGTATCCTGCGTTCACTGACGCGCCGGAGCTTTTCGCTTTGTAGGCGATAACCGAGTTCCGGATCTGGTCGATGGACTTAAAATCCCCGGCGGTACTGACAAGGTAGTTGATGTTACCCTCGCCGATGGACCCCCCCGACAGAGAGACGTTCTGCTGCTGCAGCATGCCCTGGATCTGTGTCAGGGTAAGGTTGTAGGCTTCCAGACGGTTCTGGGGTACCTCCACCCGGATAATCCGCTGACGGCCGCCCGCCACGCTGACCAGGGCAACTCCCTCGACCTGCTCCAGCCGGGGCTGGATGATCTTTTCCGCGATTTCCCGCAGGTCTTCGGGGCTCCGGTTTCCGCTGACGTTCAGGTACATGATGGGAATCATGGAGGGGTCGAACTTGAATATCTGGGGCGTCGAGGCCTCCTGCGGGAGCATATCCTTTACGAACTCCAGCTTGTCCCGGACATCATTGGCGGCTTCCGCCATATCGGTGCCCCAGGTAAACTCGATCTGGATCATGCTGTTCCCCTCCGCGGAGGTGGAGGTAATCTCTTCTATATTGCCGACGTTGCTCAATCCCCCCTCCAGGGGACGGGTTATCCGCTTTTCCACCTCCTCCGGGCCGGCTCCGCTGTAGTCGGTAAAAAGCAGGAGCACCGGGGGTTCTATGTCAGGGTAGAGGTCGATGGCCAGATCGCTTACGGCGTAAAAGCCCAGGGCGATCAGCAGCACGAATATGATGGCCGTTGTTGTGGGCCGGCCGACCACGGTTTTTGTTATACTCATAGGGTAATCCTTTCTCTGTGTCCGGTGTTAGAGAATGCTGTCAGCCTCTTCCAGGCCGGGAACCTCGTCGATGATACGGACCTTTGCCTGATCCTCGAGCAGGGTCTGTCCTCGGATAACCACGGTTTCTCCGGCGCGTAAACCTTCCACTACCTCGAGTTTCTGGTCGATCAGGATGCCCGGAACAATCTCACGTGCTTCTACCCGGGAATCATCGGTAACGACGAAGATGATACTGCCCTTCTGCCGCTGGATCATGCATTCCGCGGGGATCTTTACGACCTTCTGTCTGCTTTCGATGATGATCTTTGCCTTGGCGAACATGCCCGCTTTTATGCGGCGGTCCTGCTCACGGAAAGCCAGGGTTACCGCCATGGTCCGGGTTACCGGATCGCCCACCGGACTCACCTCGCTTACGAAAGATGTGAAACGCTGCCGGGGGTAGGCTTCGAGTTCGACCAGAGCTTCCTGGCCCTTGCGGATCCGGGCTATATAACGCTCGGCGACGCCGGTTTTTATTTCCAGGCTGTCCACCTTGCTGACCGTTGCCACCGGGACTGTTGTGCTTATCAGGGCGCCGATATCCGAAGGGACCCGGGTTATTGTACCGGATATGGGACTCTTGACCGGGCTAACGGCAAAGGTCTGTCCGGGCCGGGAGGGGTCCACCTCGGCGATCACCTGGTCCTTGTGGACGTAGTCTCCCACGGTCACGTTCAGACGGAAGAGTTTTCCGCTGGTATCGGCATAGATGTCCACGCTGGACTGGGCAACTACGTCGCCGTTGACCTCCAGGTAATCGAAAAGCTGGCCCTGGACCGCCCGGGTTACGTTGACCGCGAAGAGGGTCTCTTCCTCCTCAGCGGCATCTTTTGCACCGGGCCCCTTTCCCTGGCAGGAGACCAGAAGCAGAAGAATTGTCAGGGCAATTAATCCGCCTGTGGGGATGCATCTTTTTCTATTCATGGTTTTTTCCTTTCTCGTTATTTTCAGTCTTTTATTCTGCAGTCTCGATTTCGCTGATGTGTCGGTTTACCGCGGCTTCCAGGTCAATGATTCCGTTAATGTAGTTGACCTTTTCCCGCAGAAGTTCGAAGCGGGCCTCCTGCAGCTTGTCTTCCGCGTCTTCCACGTCCAGCAGGGATTTTCCTCCCGCGTTGTAAGCCTCTTCCGCCAGGTTATAGGCCCTCTGGGCAAGTTCCACGTTGAGCACCTTGGCCTTGATCAGCTGTACGGATTTGTTGATGGTCTGTACCGTGGTGATAATCTCCACCTCCGCTGCCTGCAAAGCCTGGGCCAGACCTGCCCGCAGAGCCTCCCTGCCGTCCTCCGCCGCCCGTACGTCGTTGGTGGTCCCGGAAACCGGCAGCAGTTCGCTCAAGGACATGGAGAGGGTAATCGAAAAGGTGCGGCTGTCACTCCAGTCGTCCCCGGCAAAGGAGATGTCCGACCAGGGGTCCAGGTTGAATGAGTTGTCCAGGCTGTATCCGAAGCTCAGTCGGGGCAGATAGCCGGAAGAGGCAAGTCTGCGGGTGTTTTCCATCCCCTGAATTCTGGTAACCAGGGACCGGATATCCAGCCGGTCCAGAATGTATCTGCCGATAAGCTTATCCGCATCGTAGGTGCGGGGTTCCGCCTCGATCCTGCCGTCCAGTGTCAGGACTGAATCCAGATGGATTCCCAGGCTGAGTTTGAACCCGAGAAGGGACTGCTCGTATCCATCCCGGGCAATCTCCACCTGAGGTTTGAAGTTCTCCAGGGCCACCAGAGCGCTGAGGCGGGTGTACTCATCCACCAGGCCGAAGTTGTAGTTGGTGTCCGCCTGCCGGTAGCGTTTTTCCAGGGACCTCTGCTGCTGCTCCAGGATTTTGATGTTCTCCTGCTGGGTCAGCAGAGCGTAGAACTGTTTCTTGATGTTGACCGTCAGTTCCTGCCTGGTCTGTTCCAGATCCATCAGGCCCTGGTCGTAGTCGATTACGGTCTTGCGGAAGGCGTACCAGAGCTGAGGGGTGAGGGTCAGGGAAAAGTTCAGCCCCGCGCTCAGGCTGCCGTAGGTTTCCGCCGGGGGCATTCCAGCGGGTTCGCTGAAGCGCCGCAGGGTCGACGAGACGCTTGCCGAGGGAATCAGCACGTTCCAGGCGGTGTCGCGGCTGCGTCTGCTTGTCTTTAATCCCGCTTGTTCTCTTATCAGACCCAGATTGTTCTCCATTGCCAGCTCCACCGCCTGGTCAACCGAAAGGCTGTACTCCCGGGCTTCGGGGAGTACACGCTCCTCTCCGATCATGGAGTCCATATCTTTCCGGTTTTCCGGCATGAGCTGGGCGCCGAGCTGGGCGGAAAAAAGCAGTACCAGTGTGAACGCCGTCATGGCGCGGGTTTTTTTCATGGATGTCTCCTTTCTATTCCTTCCAGGCCTTCGCAGAACAGAACCTGGAGTGTGCGCAGGGGCGATGTCTTCTCCTGCGGTGCGGATCCGGGGGCTGCCTCTCCATAGAGGTCCATGATTTCCCGGATCAGCTGAAACCAGAGGATTGCCATAAGTCTCTCAGGAGCAAGCCCGAAACTGCGGCATTCCCTGTTTTTCATGACCTGTACAAAGCGGGGAAGCCGGTCCCGCAGTCCCTCCATACCCCCCTTTCCGCTTTTGGGGCTTTGAAAACGGAGCCAGTTCAAGGTGAGCAGAAAGGATGGGGTTTGGCAAAGATATCGTGAAATAAGCAGAATCAGGCGATAGATGGCCTCGTTTACCGGATACTCCCCGGTACAGTAGCATGCGTACAGCCGGTCTACAGCCTCGGTGTGATCCTTAAGAATGCTGAGGATCATGGAGTTTTTGTTTCTGAAGTAGGAGTAGAGGGTGCTCTTTGAGTATCCTGCCTCCTCGGCTATTCTGCTGATGCTTGCCCCTTCGATTCCATTTTTTGCTGCCACCGCAAGGAGGGAGCTGATTATCCTGTTTTCCTCCGGCAGGGCCCCGGGCAGCACCCGGACCTCCTTTTCGACCGTTTCGTAGGGGACTTCAGGAAGCCCCGGGGGGGCGAATCCTTCAAAAAACGAGGTTACAATAACCGGAACATAACCGGAGACTTCGGCTTCGTTCAGGCCCTTTACGGTAAGCAGATGTGCCCAGCTTAAAACATGTGTGTAGAAGTAGCGTACGCACAGGGCGCTTTCATCTTTATCGAATCCCGCTGCGGTAAAACGCGCCTGCAGATGCAGGGCTTCCTCTTTGAGGATCGGCCAGAAGGGCAGGGTTTCCCGCTGGTACTGATGATAGAGGCGCGAAATAAAGAAGCGGATAAAACCCGGATTTCCCGAAAGAAAGCCAATCAGTTCCCGGGTATAGCCTTCAATGCCCTCTTTTATGTCTTTTACTTTCAGGATCTCAAGCATTCGAACACTCTTTTCGCTGTATTTCCGGGCGAAATACTCTTCCATGGTGTCGATTATGCTGTCTTTTCCGGGAAAATACCGATAGATGGCTGCCTTGCTTACCCCGAGCTCCCGCGCCAGGGGAGTGAGACTGGTACGGGTAAACATGCTTTTCTGCCATACGGTAAATGCGCCGGACAGGATTTTTGTTTTTTCCATTCCAATAGCCGTACTTTTTTTCCCGATCTTTTGGAAATCAGAAAGTTGATCTAATCAAGTAACCGAACGTTCGTTAACTGAATACTACAAAAAGATTGAAATTTGTTAAAGGGTCTTTCTGTTAAATTCGCATTAATTATTCTTCCATTTTCGGAGGTCGACGGTACCGTTTTACCGCGCCCCGGGCCTTCTTTTTATCCATCCGCCTGGCTCTGGCGGAATAGCTGGGACGGGTCGCCTTCCGGGACTTATGGACCACCAGCGCCCCGCTGATCAGGGAAAGCGCCCGCTCCACCGCGGTCTCCCGGTTCCTGATCTGGCTTCGGCTCTCCTGGGCCTGGACCAGGAGCGCTCCGGTGGCATCTATCCGCCCCTGGAGCCTTTCTTTGAGGCGGGAAATCTCCGCTTCCGTCAACCCGGGGAGCTGATCGAGGGGAATACGAAGCTGTACCTTGGTGTTGAGCTTGTTGACGTTCTGGCCCCCGGGTCCGCCGGAGCGGGCGAAGCGCTCCTCTCCGTTTTCGAGAATCCATTGACGCAGCAGTTCCTGATTCATGGTCCCATTCTGTCATGGGCGGGGCGGGACGTACAAGGCGGCTATCCTTGCTGTCCTTTGAGGGCATTGATGAGTTCGCCGCTTTCTCCGGTGTTCAGGTGAAGGTAACGTCCTCCGGTCTGGATCGCGAGGCGGCGGATAAGGGCCCCCGGTTCTCCCGGGGATGTATCGAGAAAGAGGTAGCGGATGCGGGGATGGAGCAGGGACGGCGCCATCTCGTAGAGTTCCTCGTGGGTCATCCGGCCCCGGGTGAGGGGTACGTTGGCCTCACCGTCGGTAAGGACCGCGATAAGCGCGGTGCCGGAACCGTCCCGGTCCAGAACCTGCAGCGCAAGCTCCCGGCTTTTTACCAGTCCCGCCGCCAGGGGGGTGGCTTCGCCGATGGAAAGGCTTGCCAGCTGACGGCGCACCAGGGAAAGGCTGGAGGTGGGTTCCAGGACCGTGTAGGCCGATTCTCCCCGGAAGACAACCATGCCCACCTTGAGGCGCCGTACGTAGGCCTGGCTCAGAAGGTAGAGGGCGGCCCCTTTTGCTGCGGCAAGGCGCTCCGCCGAACCCATGGAGTCCGAGGCGTCCACGGTAAAGATGACCGTAAAACCGGAGGGTTCGACCCGGACAGCTTCCCGCAGGGACTCAGGGCCTATATGCAGCTTTCCCGCCGCGTCGCTGACCCCCTCCAGAGCCGCCCGGTAGATGGTATCCCGCAGGGCGATACCGCCTTTAAAGTCCCGGGCTCTCCGGCTCCGGACCTGCCGGCCCCGGCCCCGGGGGCTCTCCTCCATGGGCTGACCTTTCGCAGCGAAGCGGCCGTGAAAGACTTCAAGGTTCTCGGGCAGGCTTATTTTCGTGAGCCCTGAGGTATCCCGGGGCTCGTCAGCCGTTTTTTTTTAAAGTGGTCGAAAACAAGACTCCCCGCGGCGGCCCCGCCGGGGATCTCCGTATTGTCGTAGGGATCGTCCAGGGATCCGTCGTCCCCGGGAACGAAGCTGCCGGTCTCCACCTGTGCGCTTCCGCCGCCGCCCGCACCGCCGATGACCTGCTCGGCCCTGTCCGCCAGGTCCTTGAAACCCTCCACGCCGGAGTGGGGAATCCGGTGAGGCAGCACGAAACGGGCCATAGCCTTTACGTGGTTCGCGGTAACCGAGGGGGCCTCCACCAGCGCCGCCAGAGCGCGGGCTCCCTTGGTAAGGGTAATGTCCGCCCGGTGTCCCATGACCCCGGCGCGGCTGCAGAGGTCTGCGATGAGGTGCCGTGAGGAGTCGGGGACCTCGATTTTGCTAAGGTTCTCCCTGGCCTTTTTGAGCATCTCTGCCGTCAGGGCTTCGTCCTCATCCCAGCGGGTGGAAAAGACCTCGGGATCGGCGTCGAAATCGAGTCGCCGGCTGACGATTTCCTTGCGTTCTTCCAGGTCGTGGAGGCCGCTTATAAAAATGGTGAACCCGAAGCGGTCAAGGAACTGGGGCCGCAGGTCCCCCTCTTCGGGGTTCATGGTGCCGACAAGGATGAACTGGGAGGGGTGGCTTATGGAGATACCTTCCCGTTCCACCCGGTTGATTCCCGTGGCGGCGGCGTCCAGCAGAATGTCCACAAGATGGCTCTCCAGCAGATTGACCTCGTCAACATAGAGGATTCCCCCGTGGGCCTGGGCCAGCAGCCCCGGCTCGAAGCGGCGGGTGCCCTCTTTCAGGATGCTCTCCAGGTGGATGGAACCGGTTATGCGGTCCTCCGTGGCGTTTAAGGGCAGCTCCGTCAGAATGGATCCCCGGAGGGGAACGCTGCCGGGCATGTCGCCGGCCAGTACCAGGCTCTCCTCCCGGGGCAGGGGTTTATATGCTTCCAGCAGGGCTGCAAGGCCCCGGACTGCGGTTGTCTTGGCTGTTCCCTTGTCTCCCTGGATCAGGACCCCCCCGATACCGGGGTCCACGGCGCAGAGAAGCAGGGCTGTTTTAAGGTCTTCCTGACCGACCAGGGCCGAGAAGGGGTATACTCTGTACATACAGGCAAAATACCCGTCCCGGGGGCGACGGTCAAGCGTTTAGGCCGGAACTTCCGCGGTACTCAAAAAGCCGGATTTGTGATAGGATGCCGCAACACCACGACAGGCAGAAGAAAAGGGAGAGAACGGCTATGAAGTACCCCTTATCCAGGTTCGGAAAAAAATTCACCTCGCCCTCCGGTATTTCGGGATTGATGAAGGACATGGGCGAGGCCCTGCAGACCGACGAGAAAGTCTATATGCTGGGGGGCGGAAATCCGGCCCACATTCCGGAGGTAAACGCCCTCTGGCGGGAACGCATGGGACATATCCTGGCCAACGGCAGCGAGTATGAGCGCATGGTCGCCAATTACGATACTCCCCAGGGAAAGGAGAGCTTTCTCAAGGCCCTTTCGGGGATGCTGAACCGGGAATACGGCTGGAAGATCGGCCCTGAGAATATCGCCATTACCAACGGCAGCCAGAGCGCTTTTTTCTGTCTTCTGAACATGTTCGGCGGGACCGATGAATCCGGAAAGATGCGGAATATACTCTTTCCCCTGCTGCCGGAATATATCGGCTACGCCGACCAGGCCATAGAGGAGGGCACCTTTAGCGCACGCAAGCCCCGCATCGAGGAGCTGCCGGGTAACAGATTCAAATACCATCCCGACCTGGATAACCTGGAGATCGGCCCGGAGATCGGGGCTGTCTGTGTCTCCCGGCCCACGAATCCTACGGGAAACGTAATAACCGACCAGGAACTTGCGGTGCTGTCGGAGCGGACCGCGGAAAAGGGGATTCCCCTGATCGTGGATAACGCCTACGGGGCGCCCTTTCCGAATATAATCTTTACCGACGCCAACCTGATCTGGGATGAGCATATAATCCTGAGCATGAGCCTCTCGAAGATCGGACTCCCCGCATCCCGCACCGGGATTATCGTGGCCTCCGCAGAGATTATCGAAGCCCTGTCGGGGGTAAACGCCATTTTGAGCCTGGCAAACTCCAGCATCGGCCAGGTAATAACCGCTCCGCTCCTTGAAAGCGGCGATCTTCTGCGCCTGAGCAGCGAGGTTGTGCGCCCCTTCTACCTGAAAAAATCCCGGGAAACCATGAAGGTCATGGATGAGGCCTTTGCAGGGATCCCCTATTCGATACACGTGAGCGAAGGCTCCATCTTTCTCTGGCTCTGGTTCAAGGACCTTCCGATAAGCAGCATCGAACTCTACCGGCGCCTGAAAAAGCGGAACGTTCTGGTTATCCCCGGTTCCTACTTCTTCTTCGGGAACGACGACCCCTGGCCCCACCGGGACCAGTGCCTGCGGGTAAGCTACGCCCAGGACAGCGAAGACGTGCGCCGGGGCATCGAGATAATGGCAGAGGAGCTGCGGCTGATCTATGGGAGCTGAAGCCTCCTTTCCCGCGGGATACCGCTGCAGCGTCGCGGAAGAGGGCGAGCTTGAAGGAATCCGGCGCATCTACAACCACGCCGTGGAGACAAGCACCGCCACCTTCGACACCGAAACGAAGAGCCTGGAAGAGCGCCGCGCCTGGCTGGCAGCTCATGACGGATCGCACCCGGTTTTTGCAGTCCGCCATGAGGCTACAGGAGCAGTCGCCGCCTGGGGCTCCCTCTCCCGCTGGTCCGAAAAAAAAGCCTACGACAGCACCGCGGAGGTCTCCATCTATGTGGACCCGGCGCATCAGAAGCGAGGCCTGGGGGGCTGTCTGCTGGAGCAGCTTGTTCTGAGCGCCCGCCGGGAGGGGCTGCACATGCTGATCTCCCGCATAGCCGAAGGCAACGCCGCGAGCCTTGCCCTGCACCGGCGTTTCGGCTTTCGCCACGTGGGTACCCTGCGGGAGGTGGGCTGCAAGTTCGGCCGCTACATTGACGTGGATATCTTCGAGCTGCGGGTGGGGGAAGAGGGGTCTGAGTCGTAACAAGCAGATTTTGCGGCCAGCTTTTTGGTGATTCTTTCCTCGTTGTGCTGCCAAAAACATAACAAACACGCAATCAAAAGTTTATGGAGCGCGGGAGTTTTGAAAAATGATCGGGGTTAGCCTTCTTTAATATCAGGTACAGAATCAGCATACTCAGGAAAGGCGATTACCTTCAAATCCTTTTGCTCTGATATCCAGAGTTCAAGCTTTGTCTGCATATTCAACCAGCTTTCCGGTGAGGTATTTGTTGCCATAGCAATCCGTCTGGCCATATCGGGACTTAATGAAGCTTTTTCATTTATGAGTTCAGACAGTGCCTTCCGTGAAACCCCCAGTGCTGCAGCTGCCTTGGTTACCGTTAAACCCAGGGGGACCAATACGTCTTCTTTTAAAACTATGCCCGGATGAACAGGTCTTCGCGATATGTTCATAATACACTCCTAATGGTAATCTCTGTAATCAACAATATAAGCGTCACCATTTTCAAAACAGAAAGTGACTCTCCAGTTTCCATTTACCCAGACGGACCAGATATCTTTTTCATTGCCGGATAATTGGTGCAGTTTAAATGCTGGTAAGGCCATATCATGAACCGTGATAGAGGCGTCCAGGCGATCAAGTATACGAGCTAATTTAGCTGCATGAACCGGCTGGATTTCTTTTTTACTGCCTGAGATAAAAAATCTTTCAAGTCCTTTGTGCTTAAAGGATTTTATCATATTGAATATTGTAACGCGTTACGTTGCGGGTGTCAATTCGACAAACAAGAATCACACATGGGTTTTCATGCTTATATAATCAGGTGGCTGTTGTATTTTTCTAGAACTGTTATTAACAAGTCTGATAGTTTTTTCATATCGTACACCCTTTTATATCCATGATAACACTCCAATATTAAGAAGCACCACGAAAAATACTTTCTTGTTGGTGCAGTCTTTAGAGGTCCACCCGATCTTTTTACAATGTTCTTTCCTGTATTTGCTTCGCCCCCCTACACCATCATCCACAGCCCCCCCACAAGTGCAAAACCCAGGGATGTAAAAGCCACCGGGGCAATCAGGGTCCGAATACTGGCGCTGAGCCCGGTTCCGAAGTGCTCATTGGTAACCAGAAGACAGACGTGCACCGGAGAGAGCATCATTCCCATAAAGCCGACCCCGTAGGCGAAGGGCAGGATCTGCATGATCTGCAGGTCCGTAGGCGTCGGCCCCAGCAGACTCAGAACAACCGGAAAACTGGCCCCCACGAAGCCGATGGAAAGGCCGGTGGTAAGGGCGGCGATAAAGGGTAAAAGAATGATCAGGAGCCCCGCGGGAATTCCCTGGGCGGCAAGTTCGCTTCGCAGCAGCACGATCAGGGAGGAGCCGTCGGGGAGGGGGTTCTCTATATAGGCCCCGTAGATGCGGATTACCGCCACTATTGCTACCATGGAGATGATTTTGCGGGAGAAGAGCATTGTTTTCCAGATTTTTGCATCCAGTGGCCGGCGGATCTGTACAAAAAGGACCGCTAAAGCGAGGCCGCTGACCATGGGCAGGTATTTGCTCAAGGCTTCGGTCCCGGGCAAAAGAAGCATAAAGGCCAGGTAGGTACTGATCACGATCAGCACCGGGCTCAGAAGGGGCAGGATCTGCCCTGCGGTGCGGTGACCTTCTTCGCTGATGTGGGCGGCATGGTCTTTCGGGATCCGGCGCAGGATAAAGATGTACCCGGAGAGAACAGCTATGAGGGTCAGGGGAAACATGACGATCATCATCTGCCATATTCGTATTCCCGCCAGTTCGACCGTCAGCAGTACCCCGGGATAGAGGGGCCACCAGAACTCCCAGATGTGACGGAACCAGTAGTTGGCCCGGGTTTTTTGCAGGGGCGGGACCGCCTTGTCCCGGTCGCAGTCGTCAATTAATGGCGCAGAGAAGAGGGCTCCCCCGGGCATGGGCAGAAGCCCGATCAGGGCCGGGAGCAGGGCCACCGAAGCCCGGCGATTGAGTCGTTTCTGCACCGCCGCCACGAGTTCTGCCATCATGCCGCTGTTGGCCATCTGGCTCGAGAGCAGAATGACCAGCACAATGACCGCCAGCAGCATCATGCCGTCGAAGGTAAAAGTGCTCTCCAGCATTATGCTCAGGGCTGACTGGGGGGTGTGTCCGGCCCAGAAGGCCAGCAGGGCCGATCCCGCCAAAACCCCTGCCAGAAGGGAGCGGGATAACTTCTGTATGACCAGAATCAGGGCCAGGGAGAGGCCGATTTTCCAGAGTGCCGGTACCGACAGGAAAGAGACTACAAGTTGATTTTCCATGGAAGTTTAACCTTGAATATGGTCTGGTGTTCGTCATCGGAGATAAAGCTCACAGATCCTTGAAGATACTGCTCTGTAAGCAGTTTAACGCTGTAACTGCCAAAACCGCGGCCGGTGCCCTTGGTGCTGAAGGTCTGACGGAAGAGACTCCGCTGTACCTCCCGGGGCATGACTCCCTGGTTCCGGACGCTCAGGGTCACAGCGTCGGTATTTCCCCGGGCATCGATAACAACGGCCGATCCCCTGGGGGCTGCTTCCAGGGCGTTTTTTATCAGATTGATAAAGACCCGCCTCAGAATAACCGGGTCGCTGGAAAATGCGAGTTCTTCAAACCCTTCAGCCTGCCTGATCTGCCCCTCTTCGGAGAGTTCATAGGCGGTGAACCAGTTCCGCAGTTCCCGGAAAAAACTGCCTGTATGGATGGGCGAGATGTTCAGGGCCAGCTCGTTGCGTTCCGCCTTTGAAAAGTCCCGCTGAGCCTGGATCTCCTCCACAATGCGGGCCGATGAGAGTATCGTGGCGTTCCAGAGCTCATCCATCTCATTTTTATCTTCCGGGTGTGCTGTCTCGCTGCGCTGCTGAAGATAGTGCTCGTGCAGGAGCTCGATCAGGCCCTTTAAAACCCCCGCAGAGTTCAGAATGTCGTGATAAAAAATTCTCTCCAGGGAGACCTTGCGCTCCTCCTGGTTTACAGGCTGCAGAACGGTAATTACGTACTCATCGCCTTCTATCCGGACCCGGGAGGAGTTGACTTTCAGGTGGACGGCTTCTTTTGCCTTTCTGAAGATCGTGGCGGAGGTATCCTGGCGCCGTTCTCCGGTATGTACCAGAGAGGAGAGGAGCATGCAGGCGGAGCACTCACTGGAGGTGCCGCAGCCGGCGGAAGAAAGTCCGGCGTTTATGCAGCCGATGGCCTCTCCGATCCTCTTTCCGATAAGCTCCTCTTCGTCTGCGGCCTGGGCAAGAGCAAGAAATGAGGGGTTCGCAAAGAGGATCTGGAACTCCGTATTCAGAATGACCAGTCCCTCCCGGATAAACCTGGTAACGGGTCCGATTAATTGGCTGTCCAGGCTCAGGAGTCGCTGGCGCTGATGCTGTAGTATCTGATCCGGCTGGCGCTCCGTTAAACCTACGGTTTGCTGCGGATTAAACATATTCAAGGCTCTATAAACTCCCTTGTGAAAACATGAGGGTTTCAGTATATCCGAAGATCCCCTATAGTAGAAGATCATTGACAAGATATGGCAAGATTAGAGATAATAGCACATCCGAATCTAGATAGGCGGGCCTAATTTATGGAATCCGGTATCGATCACCTTGACCATCAGCTCATTTCTCTTGCGGATGTTCCTCCCGGAGCGGAGGTGCGTATACGCTCATTGCGCGGCGGCAGGGGTATGCGGCAGCGGCTTCTCGATCTGGGTGTTGTGCCCGGCGAGAGGGTGCGGGTAATCCGGGGAGGCCGGGGAATGCCCCATGTTCTTATGGTAAAGACCTCGAAGATCATGCTGGGCCACGGAATTGTGCGTCACATTCTCGTAAGCCCCGTGTCTGCCGAAGATATGGCGGATGATCTGGATCGATGAACCCGAATTAAAGAGACAGGATCAACATGAAATACACAATAGCCCTGGTGGGTAACCCAAACAGCGGCAAGACGACCCTTTTCAATGCCCTGACCGGCAGTTCTCAGCGGATCGGAAACTGGCCGGGAGTTACGGTGGACCTGGTGGAGGGCCATCGCAGAGAAGAAGACGATACCTTCCGCATAGTCGACCTGCCGGGAATTTACGGCCTTTCGGCCAAGACTGAAGACGAACTGGTGGCCCGTAATTTTCTGCTCACCGGTGATTATGATCTGGTGATTAATATTCTGGATTCCACCAACCTGGAGCGGAATCTCTATTTGACTACCCAGCTCATGGAGATGGGAGTCCCGAGCCTGATGGTTCTCAATATGCACGATCTGGCCAGTGAATCGGGGCTGAACGTGGACGTGCGGCATCTGAGCGCTCATCTTCAATACCCCGCCGTGGAGGTTTCGGCTACGCGGCCGGATGCTGCCGCACAGGTCATGCGGGCCGTACGCTCGGCCCTGGAAAACCCTCCCCGGGTCCCCCAGAAGCTGGTACGCTACCCCAACGAGATAGAAGACCTGCTGGTTTCAATGATGGAGCGCATTACAAAGGCCGATCCGGAGCATTCTCGCCCCCGCTGGACGGCGGTAAAGCTTCTGGAAGAGGATGATACTGTTACCCCCGAAATACTGCGGGCAGGCTGGTTTACCCGGGAAGAACTTGAAGAGGAAATTCACCGGGTTTCAGTTATTCTGAAGGACCGGCCTGATGTGCTTGTGGCCAACGCGCGTTACGGGCTTATCCGGGGAGTGGTACGGGAAGTAGTTACCAGAACAATCACCCGTGAGAGCATGACCGAGAAGATCGACAAGGTGGTCATGAATCCTGTTCTCGGAGTCCCCCTTTTTGCGCTGGCCATGTACCTGGTTTTCTGGCTTTCCATCTCCCTGGGGGGTGCCTTTATCGATTTCTTCGACATTCTTACCGGAACCATCTTTGTCGACGGTTTTGGTCTGCTGCTGCACAGCATCGGTACCCCGGATTTTCTTATCGCCCTGCTGGCGGACGGAATCGGCGCGGGTATCCAGACGGTGGCGACCTTTATTCCGGTAATCTTTTTTCTCTTTCTCATGCTCTCCCTGCTTGAAGATTCCGGCTACATGTCACGGGCGGCCTTTATTATGGACCGCTTCATGCGCTGGATCGGGCTTCCGGGAAAAGCCTTTGTTCCCATGCTGGTGGGGTTCGGCTGTACTGTGCCGGCAATTCTTGCGACCCGCACCCTTGATTCCAGAAAAGACCGCATCATGACGATTTTTATGTCTCCCCTCATGTCCTGCGGGGCGCGTCTTCCGGTGTACGCCCTCTTTGCGGCGGCCTTCTTCGGAGAGCAGGCGGGCCTTGTGGTGTTCTCCCTCTACCTGATCGGTATTGTCCTGGCGGTCCTTACCGGGCTTATATTCAGGACCACCGCCTTCAGAGGAGAAACGAGCCACCTTATAATGGAGCTTCCCGCCTACCATGCTCCCCGTTTTCGGCACATCATGCTGCATACCTGGCTGCGGCTTAAGGATTTTATTTTTCGGGCAGGAAAGGTGATTATTCTGGCGGTGCTGATTCTCGGTTTCCTGAGCAGCTTTGGCCTTGACGGCAGTATCGGCAACCAGGACAGTGAAAACTCCGTAATGGCCCTGATGGGAAAAGGCCTGACCCCGATTTTCGGCCCCATGGGGATTGACCGGGAAAACTGGCCCGCCGCGGTTGGACTTTTTACCGGGATGTTCGCCAAGGAATCGATTGTGGGTACCATCAACGGACTCTATTCCCAGCTGCACAATTTCTCAGGGGCCCCGGAAGGGGAAGCCGAAGAGGGATTTTCCATTCTCTCCGGTGTCAGGGATTCCCTTCTCTCCATTCCCGCCGGGCTGGCGTCGGCTCTGGGTTTTGGCGACGAGGAGGAAGAGGACCCCAGGAGTTTTCAGATTCTTCGACGTCATTTTACCCCAGCCCAGGCCTACGCCTACCTGCTTTTTGTTCTGGTCTACTTTCCCTGTCTCGCGGTTGTCGCCACGGTGGTCAGGGAAATCGGCGGTCTGTATACGGTACTCTTTGTAAGCTACCACACCCTGATGGCCTGGATTGTGGCGACCCTCTTCTACCAGGTGGCGGAGGGTCATATGCTGGCCTGGATGGCAGTGCCTGTCATCTTTTTCGGGGGGCTCTATCTTTTTCTCTATCTGATGGGGCTTAAAAAAGGCCGAGTTCCCGCAGCGTAAGAGCCGTCGCGGCGGTGCAGGCGCTTTCAGTGGTCAGTATGCGTCTGCCAAGCCCCCGGAGCTGAAAACCCGCATCACGTATTCTGCGGCGTTCCCGGTCTGTCCATCCCCGTTCCGATCCGATCAGTATCAGTGCCTCCCCGCTCTTTTCCAAAGGAGGGGCAGCTGCCTCGGCAAGATCAAAGAGGATGCGTCCGCCCCGGTGACGGGTGCTTTCCAGAAACTCCTCCAGGGAATCAAAGAGGCGGACCTCCGGCAGGGAGCAGATTCCTCCCTGGGATGCCCCTTCCACCAGAAAGTCCCGATATGTGTCCCAGATCTTCGCCTCCCGGTAGGAGGCCTCCCCCAGGGCAGTGGGTACGAACAGGATCTCCCGGATACCGAAGGAGGCGGCTGTTTTAAGTATCCGCCGTGTCTGGATAGGCCGGACCATGCCGACGGCAAGGCTCAGGGGATAGAGTGCTTCCGGCGGATTAGTAATGCTTATGGTGAGAAGGGCGTGTCCGGGGCTGAGTTTTTCGATTCTTCCCGTCCCGCTGCCCTGTCCGATGATTCCTGCGGCAACGGAGTCTCCCGTTTTGAGCTTGAGGATTTTTCTCAGGTGTTCCGCCCGCGGACCCTTCAGTTCCGTCCGGCCGCCGGTATCCACCTCGTAAGGTTCACAGAGCAGCAGGTTCATGGGCTAAGGATGAGTCTTTCAGGCAGTCGTAGATTTCCCAGACCTTCTCGTCGCCGACCCGGCCTTTCAGATTTTCCGTCCGTCCGCAGGTCCCGGGCAATTCCAGCCCCAGCTCCCTGCGGGTGGCTTCGGATATAAGGATGCCTCCGGGGGGCGCAATTGCCTCGAGCCGGGCAGCGGTGTTGACGGTGTCGCCGATCAGCGTGTTGTCGAAGCGCTGGCTCCCTCCCACGTTGCCCCGGATCACCGGTCCGGTATGGATTCCCACCCGGAAGACGATAGTGTCTTCTCCTTGGGAGGAGCGTTCGCGGTTCAGTATTTCGAACTCCTTCTGGATTTTGAGCATGGAGGTAACGGCCTTTTCCGGATCGTCGAAGACCGCCAGGAACGCATCGCCGATATACTTGTCGATGTCTCCGTCATGGGCATACACCAGGCGGGCTACCACGTCGAAGGCAGTGTTCAGGTAACGGATAACATGCTTCGGCTGCATACGCTGGGTCCGGGGGGTAAAATCCTTGATGTCTCCGAATACGATGGTAAGAATCCGCTCTTCCTCGGGGATTTCTATACGCTGTTCATGTGCGTACTCTTTGGCGACATTCCAGATTGTCCGGGGAATGTAATCCTTGATGAGATCGAGGAGTATGAAATCCTGAATGGCCTTTTCCTGCAGAGCGGAAATCTTCTCCATGGTATCGTCGTTGTTCAGGTGGTTGCGGATAAGCGGTATGGCCTGGTGAGCCAGAAGGGCGGAGACCTCCTGCAGCGCCACGCAGGTATCAAAACCCATCCGGAAGGCCGCCTGTATGCGCTCCTTGGTCCTTTTTTCGATGAGCAGCAGAACCGGAACGTGGGCGAACATTTCGTCCTGCTTCATCTCCTGCAGGGTTTCTATCGCCTGGGGAACGCGTTCGTCAGCGATTACCAGGTAGATCTCCTGCTCGTAAAAGTGAGGTTCCGCCTCTTCCATGGAGGCGGTGCTGATGATGCGAAAGTTCCCCAGCCCGACACTGTCAAGAACGGAAATCAGATCTTCCGTATCTATGGGATCGGCGGTTATGCTTAATAGTGTACGCTGCATGTTGCTGAAAACCTTACGGCTAAGAAAGTAATTCGTCAAGCGGAAAACTCCGTATGGGCACAACAAGACAGGCGTGATAGGATACTGATTTGACTGGAGGAAGACGAATGGCTGTACTGAACGAAGGGGCAGGCTGTACTGCTCCGCTGTGGAAATTCTTTGAAGATATGCTCGCGATCCCCCATGGCTCCGGAAACGAGGCCGCCCTGGCAGAATACATCCGTGCCTTTGCGGAAGAACGGAAACTTCCCGTCCGCGTCGACACGGCGGGGAATGTCATTATTAAAAAGCCCGCTTCTCCGGGTTACGAGGAGCATCCGCCGGTGGTTCTCCAGGGCCATATAGACATGGTATGCGAAAAAAACGACGGCACCGTCCACGATTTTGAAAAGGATCCCATCCGACCCGTACTGGACGGCGACTGGCTCAAGGCCGACGGCACGACCCTGGGGGCGGACAACGGTATTGGTGTTGCAGCTGCCCTGGCTGTGCTGGATGATAAAACCCTGAAACATCCGCCCCTGGAAGCCCTCTTTACCGTCGACGAGGAGACCGGCCTGAACGGTGCGATGGCGATTACCCCGGACCTGATCGAGGGCCGCCGCCTGATAAACCTTGATTCCGAGGAGGAGGGTGTCTTCTACTTCGGCTGTGCCGGGGGACGGAACACCTCGGGGAGCATGGCTCCTTCCTTCAGGCCCCCCCGAAAGGGCAGCGCGGCTGTACGTCTCCGGGTGGAAGGACTATCCGGGGGGCATTCTGGGGGAGAGATCCACCGGCGTCTGGGAAATGCCCTGCAACTGGGAGCCCTGGCCATCTGTTCTGCCGAGGCTGAATCTCTGGAGATTGTATCGCTGCGGGGAGGCGGAAAGCACAACGCGATTCCCCGGGAGGCGGAGTTTCTCCTTGCCCTTGCCCCTGAGGATATCCCGCGGCTGAAAGAGGCCGCAGCGAAGGCGGAAGTTGATGCCCGCGGGCTTTATACCGATGACAAGCCGGTGCGGATACTGGTGGAGGAACTTGCCCAAAAGCCCTCCGGAGTTCTGGACGGAGGGCTGGGGATAATCCGGGGGCTCCTGGCCATGCCCCACGGGGTCCAGGAGATGAGTACGGTTGTGTCGGGCATGGTTGAGACCTCCACCAATCTCGCGGCCGTCACCATGGACGAGAAAAAGCTCTATGTGCTGACCAGTCAGCGTTCGGCTGCGGGCTTCAAGCGCGACATTATCAGCCGAAGGGTAAAGGCGCAGCTGGAACTGATGGGATGCGCTGTGGAGTATGAGAGCGAGTATCCCTCCTGGGAGCCCAATTCGGAATCTCCCCTGCTGCGTTTTTCCGCCCAGGTATACCGGGATGTCCGGGGAAAGGATCCCCATCTGACGGCGGTCCATGCAGGGCTCGAGTGCGGGGTAATCTCCGACAAAATACCCGGTATGGACATGGTTTCCTTCGGTCCCGACCTTGAGGGGGCCCACAGCCCGGACGAGAGGGTCAGCATTTCGTCAACGGAAGCCTTCTGGTCCTTTCTGAAGGAACTCCTGGTCCGGCTCTAGTCCTTCGGTATCTCGATGCTGACGTCCCCGTAGGCGAAGGTTTGACATGCGAGTCGCAGGCCGGCGTCCAGGTTTTCCTGCCCCAGCCTGGCCAGCTCGTTTTCTCCTACGGGATTCAGAAAGCGGGATCCTTCCAGTATACGAACCCTGCAGGTCCCGCACTGGGTTTTTCCTCCGCACCTGTGCTGAATGGGATGACTGTTTCTGAGAAGTGTATTGAGCAGTGACACTGTCACCGACAGGGGATAGCTCCTTTTTTCGGGCAGCACGGTCAGTTTTGCCATGATTTCTCCTGGAGTGTCGAATTACTCTGCCAGAACAACCCGGTTTCGGCCCTGTTCCTTGGCCTGGTAAAGGGCTGTATCGGCGCGTTTGACAAGGGATTCGCTGGTGAAATCCCGTTCATACATAAGCTCCGCCACACCGATGGATATTGTGGTTTTGACGGTTTCCCCTTCATAGACGAAGTCTGCCTGGCTGATTTTCCTGCGGATTCTTTCGGCAACAAGAAGGGCCATTTTGCTGTCCGTATCCGGCAGCAGAACGGTAAATTCCTCTCCCCCGTAACGGGCGGCAATATCTCCCCGCCGTATACTGCCCCGGATCAGATCGGCGACCTTTATCAGCACAAAATCTCCGCAGCTGTGACCATGGGAGTCATTGAAAGCCTTGAAATGGTCAATATCCATAAAAAGAAGGGACAGCCTGCTCTTGTCCCTGCAGGCGTTTTCAAAGGCTTCGTTCATGGAGGAGAGAAAGTAGTGGCGCAGTCTCAGCTTGGTCATCATGTCGGTAATGGCCATCTCGTAGAGCAGAGCGTTGTAGATTGCCATGGCTGCAAAGGGAGCGATAATCCGTATCTGTTCAAGGATTTCCGGCGAGATTAAACCCGTGGATTTCCCCTGGCCCAGAACCAGTATACCCATCACCGTATTTTTGGCCGTCAGGGGTACAATCAGGCAGGGCATCAGCTTTGCAAGGACTGTGAAGCTTTCCTCTTCGGAAGGCAGAAGGGTGTTGAGTTCTTCAATGGTGCAGGGGCAGGCCTGCTCCTGCACCAGCCGCATGAAGGGGATTTTCCCTTCAGGGTATAATCAAAACTGTGGTCAATCTGAAAACCACGGTAATTTCGGTAGAGGTTCAGGTCTCCCTGGTCAAACTGGTCCCGAATAAAGAGGCCCACCTGAAGAAGCCGCAGATGCCCCATAAAGACGAACAGAATCGATTCGATAAGAAGCGGGAAGTCCAGGGTTGCGTTAAAGTCCCGGCTTATGCTGATAAGCTTTTTTAGATCGGCAATCTTTGTTTCGTATTCGGCTTTTATCTGTTCAATACTCCGATCTTCGCTGCTCATGTTTCTGATCCTTTTTACGTGTAATGGGTTCTATATTTAAGCGTAAAAAGCTGGTACAAAACGGACGATACTAGGGGTATGGAGGATTTATCCATGGTCTACCATCACCTCCTCCCCCCTTCGTCGGTACTTGTCCCCCTTCGGGCCGAAAACAAAATGGAAGCCTTCGATGAACTTTTCGACGGTATCAGCATACTGCGGACGCTGGACCGGATACACGGTTGTAAGGGGGCGGTTCTTCGCAGGGAACTCGAGGGGAACACCGGTATCGGACATGGCGTAGCCATGGCCCACGGCAAACTGCAGAGTCTGACGGATATCTTTCTGTGTCTCGGCATATCCATACGCGGAATTGATTACGGCTCCTATGACGGGGAAGCTGTACACCTTCTGTTTGTGGCGGCCAATCCGCCTTCCATGCAGGGGGTGTATCTTCATATGCTTGCAGTGCTTTCCAGGTCCCTGCGTCTGGCAAGCTTTCGGGAACGGATTATCCACAGCGAGGGGCATGTTGCCAGGATGCTCCTCCACGGGGCCCTGGATTTCACAAGCAACCGATATGCCATAAGTGCCTGATTACTGGGAATTCCAGATCTTTTCCAGATTGCCGATCAGCTCCAGTTCATGTTCATCCGGAAAACCCTCCCGCAGGCTGATCTCCCGCAGGATGGACAGAATCAGCTCCTGAACGTCCTTTTTCTGGATCTCCTCCGCCATCTCCCAGAAAGTTTCATTGTCCTTGACCACCGCCTCGAACTCCTCCAGGGCGGCGGGAAAATCTCGGAAAGGCAGATCCGATTCGAGCTCTTCAAGTTCCGCGAGTTCATCATCACCAAAGCGCCCGTCCGCCATGATGGCACTTTTAATACATCCGGCAAGAAACATTTTTGCTTCCCAGTCCAGTTGCGAAATTCTCATGATCGCCTCCTTATGCTCCCTCCTCCCCACCATGGGGGAAGGTTTCCGAGAGCTTCTGCAGCTTGTCCCGGATTTTTGCGGCCTCCTCATAGTTCTCGACCTCCACGGCCCGGTTCAGCTCCTCTTCCAGACGCCGCTTTTCCTGTTCGTAGGGATTGGATGCAGCTTCCTCGCTGCCGCTTGTTACGGCGGACACCGAGATCCCCGCTTCATCCACTACTGATTCGTCGATGTAGACCGGACACTTTGCCCTGACGGCTATACCTATGGAGTCCGAAGGCCGGGCGTCGACAATCAGCTCCTCACCGTTGTCTTTGCTCAGGATTATCTGGGCGTAGAAAGTTCCTTCCTTGAGGGCGGTTATCTCGATGCGCTGCAGTTCAGCGCCAAGCATGGAAAAAAGGGTAATGAACAGATCATGGGTAAGGGGACGGGGCATGGGAACGTTACCCAGACCAATGAGGATGGACTGGGCCTCCAGCTGTCCGATAAAGATGGGCACGGCGGATTCGCTGCCGATAGGACGCACAAGGACAGCGTTTCCCTGGTCTGTTCTGGCTATTGTCCATATTTCGGCTTCGACTAACATTGCTTACCTCTGTTTACCCCTCACGTATAGCATAGGGAATTTTTCCGTCAGGATCAAATAATTGTTACTTTGTATCCAGGCTGGTAATTCTGTGACTCAGCATTGTGTCCTCATCGAATATGAAGACCCCTTTCAGTTTCTCACCCTTTAATGCCCGGGGTATCCAGAGGGGATCGTCCTCCCACATGCGCTCCCAGGGAATCTTGTCCAGATCGCACCAGAAAGGATCGGCTTCATCGGTTTCGGTCATCTCCCCTTCAAAGGAGGCGGCAAAAAAGGCCTTGCCGTGAAGGGAGTAACCGTTGGTAAAGACAAAGGAAAGGTCCACCCGTTCTTCCGGGTTCAGGGGAGTTAAGCCTGTCTCTTCCCGGGTTTCCCGGATGGCCGCCTCCCTGGGGGTCTCTCCCGGCTCAATGCGTCCCCCGGGAAGGTTGATTTTTCCCTTGCCGAGACCGGTTTTCTTGTGAATCATCAGCACACGGTCTTCGGAGACGATAAAGCAGAGGACTGCATGCTCGGTGGGTTCCCAGGTATCCCAGTTTATCTGGTCCACGCTGCGCGGTCCGCAGCTGCACTCCGGGTAATCGATGTAAAGGATTTCCTTCAGGGAAAAACGCTTTCCGCATTCCCCGCAGCCGGGCGAAAAGATGAAGATCTTTTCCCGCAGCATCCCCAGGTAGGCTGCCACAGCCAGGCCGAGGGTTAAATAGCTGATGGGAGGGAGATTAAAATGCCGGATTATCTGAAGTCCCGTCATAAAAAGCAGTATACCCCCGGCAATGAAGAGGCTGGCGAAACGTTTCCGTTCCCCCTGGTCCTGGTACTTTCGCTGAGTCATGTTGAATATGAGTACAGCCGCAAGCAGGTAAAATACGGCGGAAGCAAATTGATCTGTCATGAAGAAACCCTACCCATCTGCGGCTGCTTAGGTCAAGTAAAGCAGGACATTATCAGATTATGAATAAACAGCTGTAATTTATGAGAAATTGAAAAGAATCAAGTTGAAACTTGTAATATCGTCAAAAATCCAGTATTGTATAGCCACAATTATTATTCTATAGGAGAATCATATGAAAAAAATCCTCGTTTTCTCCCTGTTGGCACTGCTGCTGGCTTTGCCTTTCGTGTTCGCAGGCGGACAGGGGCAGAGCAAGTTCGTCACCATCGGTACCGGCGGCGTTACAGGGGTCTACTATCCCACCGGCGGTGCCATAAGCCGTATGGTAAATGCAAAGTACGATGATTACGGCATCAAGGCCACGGTGGAATCCACCGGGGGTTCGGTATATAACGTGAACGCTGTCCTGAGCGGCGACCTGGATTTCGGGATTTCCCAGTCCGACCGGCAGTTTCAGGCCTATACAGGTCTTGCCGAATGGGAAAAGAGCGGTCCCCAGAAAGAGCTGCGCTCGGTATTTTCCATTCACCCCGAGGCCGTTACCCTGGTAGCCAGTGTAGAGAGCGGAATTGAATCCGTCGCGGATCTCAAGGGCAAGCGCGTCAACCTCGGGAATCCCGGTTCCGGCAACCTTCAGAACGCCCTGGATGTTCTTGCCGCTGCGGGCCTCTCGGAGTCCGATGTAATGGCGGAGAACGTAAACGCCGTGGAGGCCCCCGGACTCCTGAACGACGGCCGCATAGACGCTTTTTTCTATACCGTAGGTCACCCCAACGGGAATATTAAGGAGGCAACCGCCGGCCGGGTTAAAGTCCGGATAGTCAATATCGACGGAGCGGTCCTGCAGGCCCTGACGGACAAATACTCCTACTATGCCAGGGCTGTACTTCCCGGCAAAGAGTATCCCATGGCGGCCAATACCTCCGATCCGGTTACCGTGGGCGTAACGGCTACCCTCGTTACCTCAAGCAAGGTACCTGAGGATGTTGTGTATGCCATTACCAAAGAGGTTTTCGAAAACTTCGATGACTTCAAGACCCTGCATCCTGCGTACCAGAACCTGACCAGGGAGAGCATGCTCAAAGGCCTCTCCGCCCCGATCCACAAGGGAGCCCTTAAGTATTATGAAGAGGCGGGCCTGACGCAATACATCAACCCGTCGCTGATACAGAAATAAAATAAACGAACCTGACTGCGGTGCATGACCTGCACCGCAGAATTTTTACTTTTCACAGGAGCAGTGCATGTATAAGGAGTGGGAAAACGAAACCGCGGAAGAATTATTAAAGGAGGAACTGGGTCTTATCAGGGACAAGCGTCCCATCGACCGGATCCTCTTCGGAGCCATCGCGGTATTATGGGCCCTCTTCCAGCTTGCCCTGCCCCGTCTCGTAGTTCTTGACAGCGTTACCGTGCGGGCGATCCACCTTGCCTTTGCGGTGGCCCTGGTCTATCTGGGCTATCCGATATCCAAGCACAAGCGGCGGATCAAGTTTCTTCATGCCGTGGACCGTATACCCGTAATAGACTTTTTCCTGGCCGCCGCTGCAGTAACGGCGGTGCTCTATGTGGTGTTTGATTACGAAGGTATCGCCTCCCGGGCCGGACGCCCCATTGAACGGGACCTGGTGTTCGGATTTGTAATGATCCTCCTGGTGCTGGAGGCGTCCCGGCGGGTAATCGGAATGCCCCTGGGGACAATTGCCGTACTTTTTACGGTCTACGCTTTTCTGGGGCCGTATCTTCCCCACTTTATTGCCTACAGGGGAGTCAGCGTCAGCAAGTACCTGAGCCAGATCGCCCTCTCCACGGAGGGTATCTTCGGAATCCCCCTGGATGTTTCGGCGAATACGGTCTTTCTCTTCGTGCTTCTGGGGGCCCTTTTGAACAGAACCGGCGCTGGTTTGTTTTTTAACGATCTGGCAATTTCTCTTCTTGGCCGCTACAAGGGCGGTCCCGCCAAGGCCTCGGTGGTCTCCTCCGGGCTTACCGGTCTTGTTTCAGGCTCCAGTATTGCAAACGTGGTTACCACCGGGACCTTTACCATCCCGCTGATGAAAAAGGTCGGGTATCCAGGCCGCATTGCCGCAGCAACCGAGGTGGCCGCCAGTACCAACGGGCAGCTGATGCCGCCGATCATGGGAGCCGCAGCCTTTATCATTGCCGAATACCTGAGCCTTCCCTACATGGAGGTTGTACGAGCTGCGGCAATACCTGCTTTCGTCTCCTATTTTGCCCTCTTTTATATTACCCATCTCGAGGCTTCGAAGCGGGGTATGAAGGGGCTGCCGAAGGAGGAATGTCCTCCCTTCTGGACCGTCCTGAAAGGGGGATTCCATAACCTGATTCCCCTCTTTGTCCTTCTTTATGAACTGATGATCATGCGGCACAGTCCGAAACTGTCCGCTTTTAACGCTATCGTAACCCTCTTTATCGTGCATCTTGCACGGGAGATTTTCCTGTCGGTCCGCAAAAAGGAATCTCCCCTGCAGGCCTCCTGGGCGGTGGTCCTTCTCATCGGAAAAGGGATGATCGAGGGCTCACGAAACATGCTGACCGTGGCTCTGGCTACCGCCACGGCGGGAATCGTTGTAGGTATCGTGAATATGGGAATCGGCAGCATGATCGTTCAGGTTGTGGAGTACATGGCCATGGGAAACATCTTTCTGCTCCTTTTTATTACCGCCGTGGCAAGCCTGATTATCGGCATGGGACTTCCCACGACGGCAACCTACATCGTCATGGCCTCCATTACCGTACCGATAATCCTGCAGCTGGGAGGCGGCATGGGAATAATTATCCCCGCCATCGCCGCCCACCTGTTCTGCTTCTACTTCGGAATCCTTGCCGACGATACCCCGCCGGTGGGTCTTGCGGCCTATACCGCCGCCGCCATTGCCGGGTCCGACGCCATAAAGACGGGTATTCAGGGCTTTATCTACGATTTGCGGACGGCAGTGATCCCCTTCATGTTCGTCTTCAATCCCGACCTGGTGCTCCAGGGGGTGCGTGGCTGGCCGGTATCGATGCTGATCTTCGTCATGGCGATCTTCGGAGCCTTCGCCTTTACCAACGCCGTGCAGGGCTGGTTTCTGCGGCAGAACCGCTGGTACGAGATCCCTGTTCTGCTGCTGGCGGCCTTTATGCTCTTTAATCCGGGTTTCTTTGCAGGATTATTCGGAATTGCCCATGAGCTGCGCTTTCTGCTCTACCCTGCGGGGCTGGCTGTCTACGGGGCGGTCTACCTGATGCAGAAAATGAGTGTGAAGGAAGCTGTGTAAAGGCAGGTTTATTGGATCCGTCTGAAGCAGCATATCCGTTGCCGAATTCCGGCTTTTAGCACAGTGCAGTTTGCATACAGATTACACGTACCCAAGCGTCTGATTGTAAATGTATGCCCGGCTAATTGAAAGGTTTGCTTTTTGGAATGACTACTCTTCACTAATTTGGTGTTCCGGACCCGGCTGAAAATGATCAGGATCGGATATGATGCCGCTACCAATCCGTCATTCTCATTACACACTCTCGGACCGCCTATTTTCATTGTTTCAGTTGCAGTGGAGCGTCATGAGTAGAGTAACTTATAATTTATAATAATCTCTTTTCTTCATGGCATTTAGCAGTAGTGAAAACAGCACAAACGCCCGGAAAAATCGGTCGAGAGCCTTGTTTATAAATACCCACTCTGGGCTAACAGAGTAATTAATAAAGGAGAAATGTATGTCAGACAGTGTTCCCACAATTTATCGAATTTTAATGTATAGCGAGGCTCTTACTGAGTGTATGGAATTAATTGAAAAGAGATATCATAATCGTTCTCAAGAAGTCAATTATCCAGCATTTGATATTGAGGAGACATATGGCAAAATTGAATATATATGCGGACGAGAAGAATGTAAGGATGATTATGTATCGAAAATGTTGTACAAGAAATTGCCAACAATGGAATTTTTAAAGAGGTTATCAATAACGAAGAAAATTCCATGCCTGGTTATTTGCATAAATCAATCCGTAGATGCGATTATGATGGACTTATTGTCTGCTATATGTGCTCTTGATATTCATAGGTTAAGAACCGGGATTTTCCGGCCTTGTCATTTTCATAGGATAACTAAAGCAGGAGGGGCCATTTATGATAGAAAATCATATTTCTTGGTTTTTTCAAAACCTGAAAATATTAGAAGAATTCAGGATGTAAAAAGATTTGTAAAAGAAAAATTCATTTCCTTTGTTTTAATCTTATACAAGCAAAGCAACGATAAGTACGTGGTCGCAAATTCAAACATTATAAACAGAAGATATCTTGATCTACTTGCCAAATATTTATCAGTCCCTATAGGTTTATCCAGAATATATCTCGATCTCCGAAACGATGTTATAACTCAAGAAAATGAGGAAGATTCAGTTCGACCGAGACAGAGCAATAATTAATGAGATTTCTAAAGGATGGTGCACAAAACTGAATGTCTTTGAATAATCCAAGTTGAAAGTTGATGGAGATTATTGACAGCATATTCAGAGGAAGTTACCTTATGGTCATATTAAAATATTTCTTGTGAGGAATTATCTATGTCTGCATTGAAGACAATAATCGATATCTCAGGAAAACTATATACCTTAAAAAATGATAATCTCAATTTACTTCTTTCCAGTAATGTACTCCGGAGAGAACTTCTTCATTCAGACATTATAGCTAAGCTTATAGATACGAATTATGATGGCAGTCTGGAACGAGTCAGACTTCTATTTAGGTGTCTTCAAATTAAAGAATTCCCCAATTATTCACTAAAAGATCCAAAATCGATCATAGTTTCAAGAGAAACAGATAATATAGATATTCTTATAGAATTATTGA
>CAZKQJ010000017.1:0-83369 GCA_964554875.1 uncultured Spirochaetaceae bacterium
TACCGCCAGCTGATGGCATGGATCCGGGTCTTCTCGCTGGTGGGAATGCTGTTCAGAAACAAGGGCTGGCAGAAACTGGAACGCAAGGGATTCGCAAAAAAAAGCTGAGCCGGAAGTCCTCCAGGGTTTTCCGGCTCAGCACTGTACGCATGGGGAAGGAATTACTCCTTCTTTCCGGCCTTCTTCTCAGCAGCCTCGTCTTCCGGAGCCATCTCTTCCAGGTATCCCGCGTCGTCGCCGTCCTCGGAGGAAAGCTTTTCAGTCTGGTCCTGATCCGTATCTTCCGCATCATCCGCCGGGGCCTCGACTTCGGCCATTTCCGCTTCCCTGGCTGCCTCGACCTCCTCGTCCGTCAGGAAGAACCTGGCCGTCTCTTCCTTGACCAGCCGGATACTCTCGGTGTTCTCATCCGAAAGCTCAACAATGTTGGAAACCGCCCGGTTAATCTCTCCGGTACCCCGGGCAATCTCGTCGATGGCGTTTTTCACCTCTTCGCTGATAGCGTTGAGACTCGTTATAACCTCCAGGATCTGGACATTCCCCTGGTTCATCTCTTCCGATCCGGAACGGACTGTTTCCGTTATCTGGGTCATCCCGGCCAGGATTCCCAAAAGCTGCTCACCGCCGGTGGACTGCTCCTCCATGGCAGAACGGATTTCTTCGAATACCCGCTGCACCCCGTCAATGGAGCCGGTTATCCGGCCGAAGGCCTCATTGGTATCGCCGGAGATATTCACTATCTGGTCTACAGCCTGGGTTACATCCTTGAGCCGTCCTTTTACAATCTTGGCCTGGGCGGAAGCGTTCTCCGCCAGGTTACGGATCTCGTCCGCGACAACCGAGAAACCCGCTCCGGCCTCTCCCGCGTGGGCGGCCTCGATAGCGGCGTTCATGGCGAGCAGATTGGTCTGGGATGCGATATTGGCGATAACCGTATTTGCCTCGCCCAGGGCATCGGACATCCCGGCAATCTCCCGAATCAGTCCCACCATCTTGTCCAGCTGGTCCTTGCCGTTTTTGGAGACATCCTCCAGGGATTTTACCTCTTCCGACGCCTTATCGGTTGTAGTGCTGATCATTCGCACGCTCTGGACCATCTCCTCCACCGCGGTGGAGGACTGGGTAACACTTTCGGCCTGCCGCTCGATGGAGCTTCCCAGGGACTCGACGTTCTTGGTCATCTGCTCAACCGTCGCTGAAGTCTGGGTAATGCTGACGGACTGGTTGGCTATCTGAGCCCTGGTGCTTTCGATATTGGCATTTATCTGATTGATGGCCGCAGCGGTCTCCTGTACGTTGGTGGAAAGATCGTGCCCGCCCCGTTCCAGAACATCCATTTTTTCCCGAACCTGACTTACCAGACTGCGCAGGGCCATCATGAGCCGGTTGAACCTGCGGCTGATGTCCGTGAACTCGTCGTTTCCCTTCTCCGGGGCCTGGACGGTAAGATTACCCGTGGCGGCAACCTGCAGAAGTCCTGCCATACCGTGGATTCGTTTTATCAGGAAGGTCCGGATAAAGAGTATCAGAAGAGTGATCATAATCGTAACCGCCACCACAGCGCTGATCATCAGCATTCTGATAACCTGAACCGCCGGGCGGGACATCTCCTGCTGACTCATGCTGACAGCGGAAATCCAGGGAATCGAACCGGTGGCGGGAGAAAAGACGAGCAGCCGTTTTTCCCCGTTAAAGGTATAGCGGGCCACCCGGCGGTTTGAGAAATTGGTAGCGGATTTCTCCTGGATCAGGGTAAAGAACTCCTCCCCGGAGATATCGGTACCGATTAATTCGCTGCTCGGATGGGAGACCATTTTACCGTCGGTGGTCATAAGAAAGGGATATCCCGTTTCACCAAACTGCATGGGGGTAATGTAAATCGAGCTGAAGGTAGCGAGGTTCAGAGCAGCGATTATGGTTCCCTGCTCGTTCCTGTCACTGAAGACCCGCACAGCGTAGTATATGACCGGTTTTCCCGAGAAGGGTGACTCGGAGGGAATAAAATCTACAGGATAGGCGGCGCCCCCCTCTATCTCGTTCCAGATGCGTGTACCCCGCATGGATTCTCCGACCTGGGAATCATCCGCCGCGGCAACAATGTTTCCTTGGGTGTCCACCATCAGGGTGGCATCGAGGATCTGGAGGTTCGAGTTCAGGATGCGCAGGAGTCCCTGGGCTTCGGAGAAATCCCCGGCGACAAAGGCTTCGGCGTATTTGGTATTGAGTATATGGGCCTTCAGTATCCGTTCTACCAGGCGGGTCTGGAATTCCACCAGATGCCGAATAGCCTTTACCTCGCTCTCGAATCCCTGGATCTGTACATCGTCTATGTCGGTGCTGAGGCGTCCGCCGATGGTCATCAGCATACCGGCGAATACTACGACCAGAAGAATTGCGGTTATCAGGGAAACCCAGGCGGAAATGCCGAATCGGGATGTTACGTTTCGTCGTCGCATCAAATTCCTCCAAAATAAGGATACTGGCAAATATTCTAAATCGAAATGCCAGAACAGGCAATGGCTAAAATACAGTTATCAGTTTATGCCAAATCCAGTTCCTCCACAACCCTCAAAATCTCCGGAAGGACCTGCTTTTTTCTGCTCAGGATTCCCGGCAGATGGAATTCATTCTCCTGAGTTTTTTTATAGATCAGTTTTTTCTCTCCCGCCTCAAAACCGCTTGACAGGAGTATGCTCTCCCCTTTCATGACATCGGATATAAGCAGCAGAACCCAATCAAGCCCCTTCTGCAGTCTGGTTGAGCTGATGGCTTCAAGCAGTTCCGCTCTGACCTCCGGAACATCTTCAAGGGTAACGACCTCGGCCTGACCGATGCCGAAGCGCAGCCCCCCTTCAAAATACTCCTTGAAGTCCGACTCCACTACATCCCGGGGCTTCCGGTTCCTGATAGAGGCCGAATGACTGAAAAGGTCCTGGCCCCAGTTCTTCCAGTCCACCTCCGCCAGTCTGCCGAGTTCTTCCACCGCCCTGTGCTCGGCATCGGTTGTTGTGGGAGATTTCAGCATTACCGTGTCCGCCAGAATTCCCCCCAAAAGCAGGGTAGCGGTAATCCTGTCGATCTCCACACCATGAAAGCGGAACTCATGAAACACGATGGTACAGGTACTGCCCACGGGTTCAATCTTCATGGAGATCGGTTCCCTGGTCCTCTCGAAGCCAAGTCTGTGATGGTCCACGACCTCAAGAATCCTGGCCTCCTCAGCGCCGGGAACGCTCTGGGAAATCTCGTTGTGGTCCACAAGAATAATGCTCCGTTGGGGTTTACCGATAAAACAGCGCCGGGTTACGATGCCGGAGAACTGCTTTCCTTCGAACACCGGAAGTCCCCGGTAATCGGAGTTGACAAGCCGTGCTTTTGCGGTCTCATAGTTCTCGTCGCTCTGCACACTCACCGGATCGGCGTTGATTATATCCTTTAACGGCGCTGAAAGGCGTAAGAGGCGTACCGTCTCTGCGGTATCGATCTGGGAAACGAATACCGAGCCCCTGTAGGAAGAAAAGTCCACCGAAACGGGCCTGTCCTCCTCAAGTCCGGTCAAAACTATGGCGGGGAAATCGTTCTCCACCGCATAGTTGATAAGCTCGCCACGGAGTCCGACGATAAGGATCGGTTTGACGTCTCCCAGTTCCCTGATACGCTGTACACTGATTTCGTAGGGCATGGCACCGATCATAATGGGGGCGGAGAACTCGCGTTCCTCTCCGATGCGGTAAAAATAACCCGGAAGCACCCGCTTGAAGTTCTCCGTCAAAAAACGGTAGACCGGCCTGGTATGCAGGTTGTCGCTGATCAGGAATCCGGATATCTCGTGGAGACTGACGATCCCCTTGAACTCATGCATGTTCTGAAACACGGGAATCATGCTCAGGGTCCGTTCATCCAGCTCCTTGATGGCTGTATATACCGGGTCCGTTACATCCAGGGTTATAACGTCCCGTTTCGCAATATCGGCAACCTTGGGGTAAACATCCTTGACCAGTTGAGGCGCTTCGATGCCGAGTTTTTCAAAAACATAGCGGGTCTGGGCGTTCATGGCACCGCAGCGGACCGGAAGATAGCTGTGATCCGGATCAATTCGGTTTTTCAGTAAGGCGTAACACCAGGCGGAGCAGATGGAATCCATATCGGGATTCCGGTGTCCGGTTATATAGACTGTTTCCATAGCGCTACTATAGACGCGGAAAATCATGATGGCAAGACAGCCCTTATTGATTGTATTATGCTTGTATACAATTGACTCGAATCGACCCTTGGGTTTATGCTGAGGTATATCGCCGGCCCCCGTAGCTTCAACAGCCGGGGAGACCGCATACAAGGAGTCGAAGATGCCAGGAGTAGATGGCGGCGTACTGTTTCCCGCCGAGGAATTACGGAAATGGACGGAAGAAATCTTTCAGAAGGTGGAGGTCAACAAGGAAGACGCTGCTCTGCTGACTGATTCCCTGATCGAAGCGAACCTTCGGGGAGTTGATACCCACGGAATAACCCGCATGCTTACAGTTTACGTGAACCGCATTCAGGCCGGGGTAATGAAGCCTGAGACGAAACTTGACATTGTCCGGGAAAAGCCCTCCACCGCCCTGATCGACTGCAACAACAGTATCGGGCAGGTAGCCTCTGATTATGCCATGGAACTTGCCATACAGAAGGCGAAGAGTACCGGAACCGCCTTCGTCGCAACAACACATTCGAACCACTACGGGGCCGCAGCCTACTGGTCCATGAAGGCCCTGGAACACGGGATGATCGGCTTTTCCGCCACCAACGGACCGGCCAGCTTTGCTCCCACCGGCGGCCGCACTCCAATGCTCGGCACGAACCCCTTCTCCGTCGCAATACCCGCAGGAAAGGAACTCCCTTTCGTGCTGGACCTGGCGACAACCGTCGTTGCCCGGGGACGGATTACCCTCTACGCCAAGCAGGACAAGCAGCTTGAACCCGGATGGGCCTTTGACGAGATGGGGCGGCCCACCACTGATCCCCACAAGGCCCTTAAAGGACTTCTGGCTCCCATCGGCGGCTACAAGGGATACGGCATTGCCCTGGCTATCGATATGATCTCCGGCGTCATGACAGGTTCAAGTTACGGTACCCACTTCCCCGGATTTCTTGCGGACAACCTCAAGGACCCCACCGACGTGGGCAGCGTTTTTGCCGCGGTCAGCATCGACAGCTTTATGGACCTTCCGGAGTTCCAGGAATCCATGGATACGGCTATCCGGGAAATCAAGAACTGCGCCAAAGCAGAAGGGGTGGAACGCATCTATGTCCCCGGCGAAATCGAGATGGGAATACGGGCGGACCGTCTTGCCAAGGGAATACCTCTTCCTGAAGCCGTGCTCAAGGATTTTGTCGCCCTGGGCAGGGAGCTGGGAGTAGAATTTCCAGAGAAATAGAACTCCTCAGGGCTGTTTGCAGGAGGGCCCTCGGGAGGGCCCTCTTTTCATGGATAGAGACTCATCTTCTCTGCCCGGTAACTGCGATAACCTTCATACGTGGAAGCATCATCGTCCGCGAGGATCACCTCTCTGACAATCCGGGCAGGGCTTTCATCGGTAAGCTCGATAATATGGGCCGACACCTTCATCATGTTGACCTTGTCGTTCTCGAAGTCAAAGAGCTCCATGGCCCGCCCCTCACGATCCCTGGTTATCCCGCCGAAACAGGCCAGGCGGTTTCCATTGGAAAGGTAATCCGCATCCCCGATAAAGGGCGCGAAAAGTTCGCTTCCCCGCTCCCTGCCGTACTGCCAGATCTGGCGTACCGTTCCCTTTCCGGGATCTATCTGGTACTCCACAATCCGGGAATAGTTCTCTTCCGGGATACGAGGCTCATCATAGGAACGTTCGTTTCCGTTATCAAAAAGGAGAATCCGGGAGGAATCATCGGGGTGGAGCATGGGGGCATGTTGTCCCCAGGACCACTCAAAGGAGTCGCCCACAGGCTGCAGCAGGAAGGGTTTGAAACCTTCCTTCCACTTGTCGTGATTACCCAGAATCCAGACGATGCTCCCCGACGCAATGTCGACTTTGACAAGAGCGCTCTGGTCCCGGCCGGAGACGATCATTGAATCATCCTGTGAATCGTAGACTATTCCGTTCAGATGGAGCCAGTCCTTCGGATTAAGGTTGGCCGGCATGACCGGTCTTTCGGGATCGAGGATCTGCCGGAAGTCCCAGCGCTTCAGAACCACACCCGTTTCCCGGTCCAGCAGGACCACCTCATCGTCGATGGAATCCTCCGCGGAGCTCAGGGCAAGGAAATCGCCGTTGGGCATTTCCACCGCGTCGTGGTGCAGATCCCGGGGAACAATCTCCCAGCGTCCTCCCTCGGGACGACCGAGCATGTCGACCTCTACAATCGAGTCATCTTCTTGAATCATGAGATTGCCGTTTTCAAGGCGGCGCAGCAGGTGCCCGTTGTCTCCTGCATACAGCCAGCGGACCTCTCCGGCATCATCTATAGCGGAGGGATAGGGGGTATACCTCATTCTGTTATCATAGTGCCCCAGGTGCATAAAGAGCATACCGGGTGCCGTCTTTTCGGGCAGGGGGGTGCGCACTACAATTTCGGGATACTCTTCCGGCAGTGCGTCTGTAGTCAGGGTCCGGTTCAGCCTGTGAACCCGACCCTTGTCGTCGGTAATACGGAACTCAATGCTGTTTTCCCAGTCAGGATACAGTCCGAGTACAGGAATATGATGAACCCGTGCTTCCTCTTCGAAGGAGACCTGAAGGTCTTCCGCCCCATTGCGTCCCTTTATGCGCAGGGTCACCCTGGAAGGCCGCCTGCTCTGTATTTTCGCTTCCGCCGCCAGGGGGACCTTTTCGGCGAGTCTGAGAGATTTTATCCGAACCGGGGGACGAAGGAGATAGACCATACCGGGGATTCCAATAAGCACAACACCAAGAAGCAGCAATACAATCCTGGAAAAACGCATGGCCCCTATTGTAGACACAAATTGTCAGTTTTGTAAATTTCACGCCGGCTGCCGAATTCCCTGGACTGAAACTCCCCTTTTACAGGTCCCTGCCAAAGTTACAATGCCCGGGCAAACTTCAGGCTTCGCTTCTCTATCTCCTGAGCCGAAGGCATGGGGAAAAATTTAACTCCATCGGGGGAAGCGAACATGTAACCCTTGCCTATCAGTTTGTAGGGAATACTGTCCAGGTAGCTGTTCAGGCTCAGGCCCTTGTTTTGTTTGTAACTCACCGTTCTGAGTTCGTTAATGGCGTCCCTGAGGATTGCCGGATGCAGCCCTGGAATAGGCGGAGGCAGGAAGGGGTTCTCCTCCAGGCGCAGTAAAAAATCCTCCAGATCAAGATTCAGATCGGCGTACAGAAACTTCGGAGCCCCTACAGGATTCAGCGGATCGGTCAGGAATTTACCGAACTCGGCAAAGTTGTAGGTGGAGAGCACCAGCATCTGCATGGGGTCAATCTCGGTATATATCCTCAAGGTATCCGGATGCTTGTCCGGAACATACGGGGCCTCATCCAGACCGATACAGTAGCCCTCCGGGGTACTCAGATAGAGTTTCCTGATGGATTCGAACTCCAGATGCTCCAGAACCCGGTAACTGGAGATAAACTTTGTCGCCTTGGGACGACCGTCCTCGTGGGGCTCCAGTTCCGCCATGGCCTTTTCAATATTGAAATAGGGATGTCGGAATTCCGGATCGATTTCCGCAAATATGACCTTTCCCTCATAATGGCGGGTCGGGCCGGAAGTGTAGTGTGTAGAAAGCTGTTCAGGCCAGTACTGGGAGGCGATCAGCGCGGAGTTGGGGTGGAGAATTGCGTACAAATGGTTTTCTATCTCTCTGTTCATCCTTTTTCTCCTTTTGTCTCGGTACCCTCCATGTCGGCGTTCTCAGTTCCAGTAGCTCTTCAGGAGGGGGGCTATAACCAGGGAAATGATGGCCATCATCTTTATCAATATATTCAGAGACGGACCGGCTGTGTCCTTGAAGGGATCCCCTACGGTATCTCCCACAATGGAGGCCTTGTGGCTCGCCGAGCCCTTGCCTTCACTGGCCCCCTCCTCGATGCTTTTTTTGGCGTTATCCCAGGCACCCCCTGAATTGGCCATAAATATGGAGAGAATCACCCCGGATACCGTGGTACCGGCGAGGAGTCCCATGAGCATTCTTGTCCCCCCCAGAAATCCGACGGCAATCGGTGCCAGGGCCGCGACAAGGCCGGGAACAATCATCTCCGTTAGCGCCGAAGTAGTACTTATATCGATACAGCGGTTGTAATCAGGAGCATCCTTGCCGCTGAGAATTCCCGGCTTCTCCCTGAACTGCCGCCGGACCTCCTGGATCATGGCAAAGGCCGCCCGGCCGATGGCCCCCATGGCCATGCTGGAGAAGAGATAGGGTATTGCCGCCCCGAGGAACAGCCCCACCAGTACCGTCGGGTCCGTCAGATCTATGGATTCGATACCGGCCTGCTCCTTGAAGGCGACAAAGAGAATCACCGCCGTAAGGGCCGCCGAACCGATGGCAAATCCCTTTCCAATGGCCGCCGTTGTGTTTCCCACAGCGTCCAACCGGTCGGTTACGCTTCGCACCTCCGGCGGCAGTTCAGCCATCTCGGCGAGTCCTCCGGCATTGTCGGCGATGGGGCCGTAGGCATCCACCGCCAGCTGCATGCCAAGGGTGCAGAGCATCCCCAGGGCCGAGATACCCAGGCCGTAGAGCCCGGCCATCAGATAGCTTGTCATAAGCACGGCGGAGATAATCAGGACCGTCAGAAAGCTGGAGCGCATACCGATTCCAATGCCGGTAATAATTGTGGTGGCCGGACCGGTTTCGCAGGACTTGACAATGGCGTTGACCGGTCCCCGGTTCATTCCGGTAAAATACTCGGTGAGCATTCCGATACCCACGCCCGCAACAAGACCGACAATAAAGGTCATGTAGATATGGTTATAACCGGCTTCGCCGACGCGATGGTCCCCCAGAGTATACCAGAGGAGGGGGTATGCTCCTATGGCAGCAAGCAGGGCCGCGGCATAAGAACCGCGATTAAGAGAGGCCTGGGGCGAGATGCCGGAGCCTCTTCCAACAAGCCGTATGCCCACGATAGAACCAACCACCCCCAGGGCGCTGAGAAGCAGAGGCAGGGCCACGAGCTCCGTTCTGATTTCTCCGGAAACCGCGGCGGTCTGGCCCAGGATGATGCAACCGACGATGGTACCCACGTAGGACTCGAAGAGGTCCGCCCCCATACCGGCCACGTCTCCCACATTGTCCCCCACGTTGTCGGCTATGGTAGCGGGATTACGGGGATCGTCCTCAGGGATGTTGGCTTCCAGTTTTCCCACAAGATCCGCCCCTATGTCGGCGGCTTTTGTGTAGATACCTCCGCCTACCCTGGTAAAGAGGGCGATGGAGGAAGCTCCCATGGAAAAGCCGGTTAACAGAGGAAGCCCTATCTCAGTCATGGCCTGGCTCTGCCGGCCTGTAAAGACGATCAACACTGCGGAAAGCACGGCAAAGAGACCCAGCAGAGCAAGGCCCACCACACTCAGACCCATGACGCTGCCGCCGGTAAAGGAGAGCAGCAGTGCGGGGGAAAGGCCCTTTTCGGCGGCGGTAGTCGTGCGGGAGTTGGAGGCGGTGGCCACCTTCATGCCGATGAAACCGGCAAGGGCGGAGCAGGCAGCCCCCAGGGTAAAAGTCAGGGCCTGAAACCCGAGTTGCCCTCGGTTGGCCAGGGCAAGAAAGACCGCGACCAGCAGCACAAAGGGAATCAGAACACGATACTCCCTGCCCAGAAAGGTCATTGCGCCGTTTGAAACATAGCCGCTTATCCGCAGCAGCTTTTCATTTTCCACCGGCTGCCGAAAAATCCAGCGGGTTTTGTAGATTCCGTAGATCAGAGAAACCAGGGACATAATCAGAACAGCAATCAGAGCATAGGCAAGTATGTTTACATCCATTTCACCCTTCTCCGCAGTACCTTCCGGCTTGCCGGGGACTGTCTAGAACTTCATTAAAAACGGTACCGAACTTTCAGCAACTTCATGCACCGTGTTGTACAGCTCCTGTTCCATCCACCACTTTTTGTCGAAATACCGTTCCTCTTCCCGAATTACCTTCCGGAAGAGGGGATTGAAGATATAAAGGATACCCCGGACCCGTTCGTCCTCGTCGAATTCGATGATATGATAATATGTCTCTTCCCTGCCGCTGCCGAACGCCTTGTACCAACGGGAGGCTTTCATACTCTAATGATAGGGGTACTTTTTGCGCTGAGCAAGCTTTTTTCTGGTGCTTCTCAATACCCTCAGCGGTCTGGGATAGATGATTCTGGATACCCAGGGAGGGAATGTGAAAGGCTGCATCCTGCATGGTGTTTCCAAAAGTTTTCTGGTAGACGGTCGGGAGATCCGGGATGTTCTCCAGATACTGGCGCTCAGCCCTTTCAGAGCGGAAGAATTCCCGGAGGATGCCCGGACCCTCTACGGATGGACCCATTTTATCCACAGGCTGGTGCCTGAGGACCTGGAGACAATGGAGGAGGATATCGATTTTATGCTGCAGAACGGAATGCTTGCGAAAAAGATAGCCCCGGAATCCTGTATAGCTCCTTTTGCCCTGCCCTAAATCGTTTTGCCCGCCTCTCCGGCTTCCCCGGAGAGCTCCTGTATGGAGCGGTGAAGGGATTCGGTGCGGCGGGCGGTTTCGCCGATAATGCTGTCCAGGTGCTGTACAGACCCCCGGATGCTCTGGACAGAACCGGTCACAGCTTCGGAAGCGGAGGTTATATCCGTCACCATGGATTCTATGGCAGTCACGTTGCGGCCGATTTCGTTCTGATCATTCCCGATCTCCTGGGATCCTTCGTTTATTATAACCGAACCGTCCTGAAGGGACTGCATGGCATTCATGATTTCCGTTCCGGCGAGACTCAACTCCCTGGTGGAACCGGCGATCTCCTGGAAGGCATCCAGGACATCCTGGTTTCCGGAGTAGATCGAGGCCATAAGCTGATTTAATTCCTCCGCATTCTCCACGGTCTCTTTCAGGGAGGCCATAAGGCTTTTGAGGGTTGAATCGATGGTGGTGCTGTTTTCCGCCACCGACATGGCGAGTTTGCGAATCTCATCAGCAACAACGGCAAAGCCCCTGCCGGCGTCTCCTGCGTGGGCCGCTTCGATAGCAGCGTTCATGGAAAGAATATTCGTCTGGGATGCGATGGAACCCACAATGCTGTTGATCTCCATGAGGTCTTCCATCTGCCGGTTCACATGAGCAAAGGCTTTGTTTGTCTCCTCCAGCTGATCCATACCCTTCTTGCTGGTACTCATCAACTCCTCGGCGACCTCTTTTTTGGCCCCGGAGATGCCGGCCACGGAATTGAGGGAGGCGGCCATTTCGTTCACCGAAGCTGTGGTCTCCTGGACAAAGGTATTCTGTTCCTGTACCTGGGGAATAAAAGAGGCAGCCCTGGTCCCCGTCCTGTCGCTAAGGCTCTTGACCCGGGAGACGCTGTCCAGCAGGGCCCGGGTCCGTTCATTCAGAAGCCCGATATGATCGGATATCTGTTCGAGATCGGTCCTGGACTGCTGGAAGTCCCTTCTCATGGAGCCTACGGCTTCGCTGTTGTCCCCGGCTTCGTAGACCACAGAGCGGATACCCCGCAGGGAGTCTTCGATCCTTCTGTTGTTCTCTTCCAGTACCAGCATCGCCTGCCGGGAGGAGCGGGCGGTCCGAAAGGCAAACATGAGCATGAGCAGATAGATGACCGAACCAACCACAATCCGGTCCGCCAGGTCCGGATTCATCCCGCCCAGGGCGGGAGCCAGCAGCGTCACCGTCGTAAATACCGCAACGGCAAATCCGAGGATTCCCGTGACAAGGGTGTGCCACTCGGATTCGCTGACAACCAGAGAGAGCAAAAGGGGCAACACCATATAGAACAATACGGTGTGAACCTGATAACTCGACTCAAAATCAAGCAGTACCGAGAGGGCCGTCATTCCCAGGAGGGCAATTACCAGGGGGAAGTTGCTGGCAAAGCGGTACCGCCCGCGAAAGAGCATGAAAAGGGAGAAGGCCATGGTCAGCCAGATTGTGGACACAAGTCCCAGGCTCGTATAGTCTCCGACAATCAGATCATTGACCAGTGCCACCGGTAGAATGGCACATATCAATACAAGGACAAAGAATACCCCAGGGACCCTGGTCCTCACCAGAATCCCCTTATCTGCATATATTTCCTTCAGCTTCTTAACCATCTTGCGCGCTCCCACAACCGAGAAGAATCAGATATGTCTGATAAATTGAGGGTAATACGGTTTATTATTGATATGCAATACTGATAAGCTCAAATCTGTCCAATTTTTCATTTCAGGGACTGTAAATATTGTCGCTCTTCTTTATGCAGGCTATGCATTATCCACAGGTAGGAGATCACCCCGCCGGCCACGTTCGCGAGGAAGGCCGCACTGAATATACCGGCCACACCGAAAAGAAAACGCATAAACAGGGCCAGGGGAATATACAGGAACAGCATCCGGGTCAGGCTGACCATGGCGGACCGTAAAGGGCGGTTCAGACCATTGAAACCGGAGCTGACAATCAGCAGGACTCCGTGAAAACCGTAGCTCGCCGTTACAATCAGCAGATACAAAGCAGTAACCTCGACTACCTCCGGGTTGTCGGAAAAGATACCAGCTATCTGATGCCTGCCCAGAATGACCGCGGCCACCCACAAGAGGCTCCACAGCATGGAGTAGAAGGAGGCAGCCCGAATCCCCTTTACCGAGCGTCCGTATTCCCGTGCTGCGGAGTTCTGCCCGATAAATGGGACGATAACGGAGGCCAGGGCACGCATGAACGCGAGCACGAAGGTCTCGATCCTCGAGGCCACACCAAAGCCGGCAACTGCGGCGGGCCCGTAGACGGAGATAAGACGGGTGATAATCCCCACCGAGACCGGCATGATCATGTTTGTAGCCATGGCCGGCAGCCCCACAAAAATCAGGCGTTTCCAGATTCCAAGAATCACCGCCGGGCGGAGGCCGCCAAAGCCGATCATCCTTTCCCTCCGGGCGACAATGGTCATGGAGATGCTGAGAGTGGTGGCCCGACCGATAACCGTCGCCAGAGCCGCGCCTTTTATCCCCATTACCGGGAAGGGGCCTATTCCGAAAATCAGCAGAGGATCGATGATCACATTCATCGTCGCCCCGATGATCATGATCAGGGCGGGAGTCCGGGTGTCGCCGGTAGCCCGGAGGGCGTTGTTCCCGAGCATCGGAAAAACGACGAAGGGCATACCGAAAAGCCAGATTTTCATATAGTCGAGAATATAGGGCAGGGTCTGCCGATCAGCCCCCAGGGAGGTAAAGATGCTTCCCAGAAGCGGGCCGAGCAGGGAAACAAGAATAACGACCAGACAGAAGGCAAGCATGAGTCCGCTGGTAACGATGCGCCGCACCTCTCCGTCGTCCCCCGAACCGATGGCCCGGGATACAAGGGTGGAGGTACCGACGCCGAGCCCGAGGGCAATGCTGTTAATGACAAAAACCAGGGGAAAGGTAAAGCTCATCGCCGCCAGGGGGATGGTTCCAAGACGCCCCACAAAATAGGTATCCGCCAGGTTGAAGGCAACCATCCCGAGAATCCCCGCCAGCATGGGAACGGCCATTCCAAAAACCTGGGAACCGGGGTCGCCGCTGGTGAGTGTCGCTTTTCGGGTAGACCCGGGCATTTAACCTCCTGCTGTCAGGTAATCAGCCTATCCAGATCCTGACTTCCGGTCAATTGCCCCAGGAATATCAAAAAATATTTGTTTTTAAGACGACGGAGAATACTATATTTTAAAGACAGTCCCATATATAGGAGGATTAAAATGTTTGAATGGCTTTCAGGCTTCAGTCCGGTTACCCAGGCACTTTTTGCGACCCTTTTTACCTGGTTTGTTACCGCTCTCGGTGCGGCAATGGTCTTCTTCTTCAAATCCGTAGAGAAAAAGTATCTCGACGGCATGCTGGGATTCGCCGCCGGGGTAATGACCGCTGCAAGTTTCTGGTCGCTCCTGGCGCCGTCCATCGACTTATCCGAAGAGATGGGACTTATCATTTGGATTCCTCCTCTCGTAGGTTTTCTCGCCGGTGGAGTTTTTCTCCGTCTCATGGATCTTGTATTGCCCCACCTGCATATAGGCGACCCCATCGATAAGGCGGAAGGACTTCATACCCAATGGAAAAAGAGCATCCTCCTCGTTCTGGCAATTACGCTGCACAATATACCCGAAGGACTGGCCGTAGGGGTCGCCTTTGGTGCCGTCGCCGCCGGAATACCCTCCGCATCCATGGCCGGAGCCGTCGCCCTTGCAATTGGGATTGGCCTGCAGAACTTTCCCGAAGGGACGGCCATCTCCGTACCCCTGCGAAGGGAAGGTATGTCCAGGCGAAAGGCCTTCTTTTACGGCCAGCTTTCTGGGATTGTTGAACCAATGGCAGGAGTTCTGGGAGCCGCCCTGGTATTGTGGATGCGGCCGATCCTGCCCTATGCGCTGGCCTTTGCAGCGGGGGCCATGATTTTTGTCGTGGTGGAGGAGGCAATCCCGGAGTCACAGAATTCAGGGAACACCCACATTGCCACCCTGGGCGCAATGCTCGGTTTTGCCATTATGATGAGCCTGGATGTTGCGCTGGGATAAAGCTTCGTGTTGTACTGCTCATTCTCTCATCTCATGTTCAATCGATTCCTGCTTTTCCGCAAGAGAAGGCCAGAATCTTTTTCGGAATATAAACACCGCAGCAAGGGCACTGATACCGGTGAGCAGATTGCTCAGGAGCATTGTCATGCCGATGCTTTCGTATCCCATATTGAGATAATCCCGGAGGAGTATCAGCGGCGGCAGCCTGAATAAAAAGAGGCGCAGGACATTTATAACCAGAATTACCTTGGCCATGCCGAAGCCGTAAAAGAGAGAAAAAAGGGCGCTGGATACGGTCAGAGAGACAAAGGCCCAGCGTTCATAGGAGAGTATGGTCTTGATCTTCTCGATAAAGATCTGGTCCCCGGCACCAAAAAGGCGTCCCAGGGGATCCATGAGGAGGCCTATTATAATGAAACCGCTTACACCTAAAGCAATATTAATGAGCAGGGTTCGATAAAAGGAACCCATGGCCCGCCGGTGGGATTCGTTGCCCAGATTCTGGGCGATAATAGTTGTATTACCGTCCATTACGCCGTTGGAGGTTATTATTACCGTTCCGGAAACCTGGTTGGAAATTCCCAGAGCACCCACGGCGAGACCGCCGTAAAAGGCCGACAGGGCGTTCATCCAGAGCTTTCCAAAACTGAAGGCAAAGCGCTCCACCATAATCGGCAGCGAAAGGGCCAGAATCGGCTTAAGGTCGGCAGCTCTCGGTTTCAGGGTGAACCGGGTTATCCTAAGAGGATTCCCCGGGGCCCTCATGCGTCTGAAGGCGATGCTGAGCATAAAAGCCTGGGCAATCAGGGAGGAGATCGCCAACATGATTACTCCGGTCTTTAGAAGGTAGACAAAAAAGAGGCAGGAGAGGCCCAGCTTTATCAGCATTACCATAAGGTTCAGAATCATTATAAGCCTGCTGTGACCTTTAGCCCGCTCGATCCCGATAAAAACCATGTTGATGCAGCTCAGGGCGGAGGTTAACAGTTCCACCGCAAGAAAACCCCGGGCCGTATCCATCAGCTCCGGCGGGGTTCGGGACATCCCGAGGATGGGATTATTTAATAAGATAAGCAGGACCAGTATCGAAGCCATGGAGAGACTGATGAAGATAAGATTACCCGCAGAGCGCCCGGCCTGTTCATCGTCGTAGGCACCAAAGTGACGGGCAACTATAATGCTGCCTCCCGCAGCCAGTCCGAGGCTCACCGAATCGAAGACAAACTTGATCTGGTGCACGAAGATTACCGCCGATACCTCCAGGGAGCCGACGGAGGAGGCGATGATGGTATCAAAGATTTTGAACACGTGATTCAGGAGACTGAATACCACCAGGGGAAAGGATATCCGCACAAGCACGGACCAGAGATTACCGTGGAGTATGTGTTCGCGGGCAGCGGTTTCTTCGTTTGTCTTCTTCATAGGTCAAGCTGTTGCAGGATCATTATGCTGTTGAGTGTATCAGGAAACCCTAAAAGGATCTCAGCTATCCTCTCTGAAACCGAACTTGATAATGCGGTATTCTCATTGTGGCATATTCTCCCCGGGAAAGAACAAAATCCCTTATCTATACAGTGACGATTTCGACCTCGTCGGTATCGTAGCCCAGGCGGGCGGAGATTTTCAGGGCGGTCTGACGGACCAGAGAACCAAGCTCATCCATGGAATAGCGGGTCTGGTGGGGACTCCAGGCTGTGCTGATTGCCGCGATCACCTTGTTTCGGTAATCGTAGATCGGTGCGGCCACACAGCTGGTATTGTACTCCCACTCTTCGTCGTCCAGGCTATAGCCCTGGTCACGGTACTTCCGCATAAGACTCATGAGTTCCGGGACCTCCGTCACGGTTTTTTCTGTCCGTTTTATACGTTCCTCCCCTTCCAGGATTCGCTGAAGGGAATCTTCTGGTTCGTCGAAGAGCAGGGCCTTACCGATGGCTGTACAGTGAAAGGGGCGTCGCATGCCGATTATCGCGAAGCGGTGGGTGCTGTCGAACTTTTCGATCTTGTCTATGTAGACGACCTCGCCGTCCTTGCGGATGGCGAGAAAAACGACCTGCCCCAGCATATTGGCGAGCTCCCGCATGTAGTATTCCGCCTCGGTTTTGAGCTCGATGCGGTTGAGATACATCCCGGACATATGCACAAAACCGAGTCCCAGACGGTAACAGTTGGTCCGGGGGGCTTTTTCCACATAGTGCCGACCAAGAAGCCCCGCAAGAAGACGGTGAACCGTACTTTTATGCAGGTCCAGCTTGTTGGAAATCTCCGTCAGGGTAAAACCCTGGGGATCCCGGGACAGGAGCTCCAGGATATCGAAGGCCCGCTCTATGGACTGTACAGCACCTTTGTGCTTTGGTTTTTCAGTACTCTGTTTCATGGTGTGAAACAGAGTACTGTATTTGCAAAAATCTGGCAACAGAAGTCATTATCGTGCCAGCCAGCCACCGTCAACAGCAATGGTATATCCATTGACATAATCCGATGCAGATGAGGCAAGAAAAACAACCGGTCCTTGAACGTCTTCCGGTAAGCCCCAGCGTCCGGCGGGTATTCTATCCAGAATCGCGGCACTGCGTTCTTTATCTGCACGTAGTGGAGCAGTGTTGTTTGTTGCCATATAGCCCGGGGCAATCGCATTTACGTTTATTCCGTTCTTTGCCCATTCGTTCGCCAAAGCGCGGGTTATACCCATTACACTACCTCCTTTATACGTATGAATCAGGCCATGTCGTCCATGGACGCCCCGTCCATGTCGTCGAAGGTCTGATTTTCCCCCACCATGCCCCAGATAAAGGTATAATTACCCGTTCCTACCCCGGAGTGGATCGACCAGCTGGGGGAGATTACCGCCTCCTCGTTGCGTACCAGAATGTGCCGGGTCTCCTTTGGGTCTCCCATGAGGTGAAAAACCGCCCGGTCCTTATCGATCCCGAAATAGAAGTAGACCTCCATGCGCCTCTCGTGGGTATGGGCGGGCATGGTATTCCAGACATTGCCTTCCGCAAGTTCCGTATAGCCCATCACCAGCTGACAGGTGGGAAGAACTTCCGGGTGTATAAGCTGCCGGATTATCCGCCGGTTGCAGCTTTCGTCGGACCCGAGGTGAAGTTCCCGGGCCTTCTCCTTAGGGAGGACCTGAGTCTCATAGCGATTGTGGGCGGTTCCGCTGAGGCAGTAATATTTGGCAGGATTGTCGGAGTCACGACTGGAAAAGGAGAGCTCCCGGCTGCCCATTCCGGCATAAAGGCCGTCCTTGTAATCCAGGGAATGATCCGTGCCATCGACCCGCACTGTTCCCGGGCCCCCGACATTGATTACCCCCAGCTCCCGGCGTTCGAGGAAATAGTCGACTCCGAATACCTCCCGGTCGGTCTTCAGCTCCAGGGGCTCTCCGGCAGGCATGATCCCGCAAATAACGATGCGGTCAATATGACTGTAAACCATTTTGGCACTGCCGGGGACAAAAAGATCCTGAACAAGAAACTCCCTGCGCAGACCTTCGGTATCGAGATTCTTGCCATGCTCCGGATGAATGGGATGTCGTATTTCCATGTTGTTTCCGTCCTTTATATTCCACTATATGAAACCTTGTTTCGTCGCATTGTATCATAATTTACCCAAAGGTCAAGGAATAAGTTTTATATTATGGAAAGGCTTTCCTCAATAGGAAACTTTTATGCAAATCTTTATCTGATTTGACAGTTTTTCCTTGACAATATGGACAAGTGCCTCAATAATGGAACTGGGTTTCGCATAATGAAACCATAATCATCATACCATGTTGTAAAGGAGTTTTCCATGAAAAGAACGTTACTTTTTGTTCTCGTCCTTGTCCTTGCAGCCCCGGCAGGCATATTTGCCGGTGGTGGTCAGGAAAAACAGACTGAGCAATACGAATGGTCTCTGGCATCGACCTTGCCGGAATCGCACCCGGTACATAAATCCCTGGTGTACTTCGCTGACCAGGTCCGGGAACGCAGCAACGGACGAATAGACATTACCGTATACGGCGGCGGACAGCTCGGCGACGAACGGGATTACATTGAAGGAATCGAGCTGGGTACAATCGATGTAACCAAGGTATCCTCCGCCCCTCTGGGGCAGTTTGTAGACAGCCTTCAAGTTGTCAGTCTGCCCTTCATGTTCCGCGATCAGGCACATCAGCATGCGGTACTTCAGGGAGAAATTGGCGCAAGGCTTATGGCGGACCTGGAAAAAAGCGGGTTCAAGGGACTCACCTTCATGGACTCCGGCTTCCGCAGTGTAACAACCGCCTACGGACCAGTGTACCGGCCTGCCGATCTTCGCGGGAAAAAAATACGGGTCATGGGCAGTGAGCCGCTTATTGACACCATCAATGCACTTGGCGGCACCGCAGTACCAATGGGTCAGCAGGAGGTATACGTTGCACTGCAGCAGGGCGTCATAGACGGTTGGGAAAACAACGAACCAACAGTTATCGCTTTTAACATGCAGGAAGTGGCAAAGTACTACTCCTACACCCGTCATGTTTCCATTCCCGATATTCTTGTAATGAGCGCTGACAAGTTCAACGCCCTGCCCGAGGATCTCCAAGATGCCATAATGGATGCCGCTGCCGCTACTGCACCTTTTCACACCAATATCTGGAATGATTACGTGGAAGAGGCAAAAACCCAGCTGAAGGAAAAGGGAATGGAATTCAACGAGGTCAACGACATCACCGAGTTCCAGGCAATCATTCAACCCATTTACGACCGCTACGACCCGATTGTCGGTCCCGGCCTCATCAAGGAAATCCAGCAAAAATAAAGGCGGATTCTTCGAGGTGATCTGAAATTATGATACATTTCTGATAACGTTACCCGGATAATCCGGGTAACGTTGCATGAAAGAAACCGGAGGAATCCCATGAAAATTCAACCCCTGTGCGAAGCTGCAGCACGAATCGTGAACATGGCAACGGCGGTAATGATTGCCGCATTGACCATATTTGTCAGCTGGCAGGTATTTGCGCGCTACGTTCTGAACACAGGCCAATTCTGGGCCGAGGAGCTCTCAATTATCGCCATGATCTGGATCGGTATTCTCGGCGCATCGAGCACCTTATGGTCTGAATCTCACATCGGCCTGAATGTTTTTGTTGATCGCCTGCCGGAAACAGGCAAGGTCATTGCCAAGACTTTCAGCGATTTTCTGATTGCAGGATTCGGGATTTATCTTTTTATATACGGCCTGCAGCTGGTGAACAGAATAAGCGGTACCTGGTCAGCCCTGCGAGTATCGATCGGGAGAACCTACCTTGTCGTACCCATCTCCGCTGCCCTTCTGGCTATCTTCGCCCTGTCCAAGGGCGTACTCCGCCTGACAACACACATTTCCGCTTCACGGAATACTTCTACCGATTAGGAGCCTTTATGTCACCAGCTATTGTCCTGATAGGATTGTTTCTTGTACTCGCCTTTGCAGGAGTACCTATCGCCTTCTGTCTGGCCGTTTCTTCCGTTGTGACCACATGGTATATGGGGTTCCCTGCAGTAGTAACTGCCCAGCGCATTGCCACCGGGCTGCAGTCGTTTCCGCTTATTGCAATTCCCCTCTTTGTTCTGGCAGGATCGATTATGGCAAAAGGCGGTGTAGCCAGACGTATTGTGGATTTTGCTTACATCATCGTAGGTCCTTTCAGGGGCGGCCTGGCCATGGTAAACTGCATCCAGTCGATGCTGTTCGGCGGGGTTTCCGGCTCAGCCATTGCCGATATTTCTTCAACAGGCCCCATCATGATTCCAATGATGAAGCAGAAAGGCTACGACAACGAATTTTCCACAGCTCTTACCGTCGCTTCAGCTACCCAGGGAATCATCATCCCCCCCAGCCACAATATGATAATCTATGCCATGGCCGCTGGTGGCGTCTCAGTGGGACAGCTGTTCCTGGCCGGCTACATTCCTGGCATAATGATTGGAATAGGATTGATGATTACCTCGTTTATTATTGCTGTAAAACGCGGTTACCCCAGGGAAAAGCGTCCCCCTTTCCACGACTGCATCCGGATTACTGTGGATGGAATTCTTGCAGTTCTGGCAGCGGTAATAATTGTGGGAGGGATCGCTTTCGGTATCTTTACTGCGACGGAAGCATCTGCCATCGCGGTTGTCTACGCCGCTTTCCTGGGACTCTTTGTTTACAAGGAATTGAAGTTCCGCGACCTGTGGCCTATTCTGGTGGAATCAGTCAAGACGATATCAACCGTTCTGTTCCTGATCGCATCAGCCAGCGCCTTTGCCTGGCTGCTGACCCGCCTGCAGGTACCGACAATGATCATGCGGTCCATGCTCTCCTTTACCAGTAATCCTGTTATCCTGCTTCTGCTTATAAACGTTCTCCTTGTCATTCTCGGCATGCTGATGGATGTAGCCCCGTTGATTGTTATTACAACTCCCATCCTGCTTCCGGTGGTGACCGCAGCAGGCATGAGCCCTGTAACCTTTGGTATCGTACTGCTCCTGAATCTGGGAATAGGCCTGACCACTCCCCCCGTGGGAACAGGACTGTTTGTAGGCTGCTCAGTTGGTCACACCACGGTCGAAAAGACCACCCGGGCCATGGTTGCATTCTGGCCGGCAATGATAATTGTACTCCTGTTAACGACATTCATTCCTGCTCTAACAAATTTTCTGCCTTCTCTGATAATGAAATAGTATTTGAGCACAAAGAGAGCCCCCTCACATTTTTCGATGTCAGGGGGTTTTTTTAATCTGCAGCAAATACCAATTATAAAGCGTAGCCCGGATCCCGTATTACCGCGTTCTCCTGGTTGATGCTCAGGATTCTTTCCAGGTATTCGGGGCTTATGTACTGTGCCTCGTACTCCACCCCCTCGCGGTCGAGCTGCCGCAGAAAGGCGCGCAGGTGGTTCCTTGAGCCCTTCATCAGGTTCTGGTACAGGATGCGGATGTCGTCATTGTCCGTCAGCTCCAGGTTCTGCTGCAGATCGTGAATATCCAGGTCCTCGATAAGGGCTCCGACCTTCAGGGCTTCCACCACCGACGTCTTTCCCCGGGCAGTGAGATCGGCATACAGGCCGACAAGCTCTTTATCCTCGTAGACCCCCGATTCGTCGCTTCCGGACTTTTCCAGACCGTAAGCATCCAGGAGCATTTCGACGGATTCCATATGCTGCGCCTCGCTCATAGCAATATTACGGAAGATAGGCAGGTTCCAGGTTTCATAGAGTTCCTGGTATACGTCCCTGGCGAGCTTCTCCTCCTCCCACATGAACAGCAATCCTTCCGTCTCCTGTTGCGACAGACTGCCTGCTTCCACCTCCTCCAGGACAGATCTAAGGTCATCTTTAAAGCGGGAATCAAAGCCGTAGTTTCCGCCCTGCACTCCCCCTGCTGCCCGGCCTGGCCCGTTCCCGCGTCCTGCTGCAGCCATTCCAGCTCCCCGGCCGGTTCCGTTTCTCAAGCCCCGTTCATAGGTGGTGTCCTGCCGGCCCGCCGCAGCGAGGAACAGGCCGGCAAACACCATAATAAGTGTAACAGTAATCAGTTTCTTCATCTTTCTACCTCCGATGAATGGTTTTGTTCCTTGATCCTTAAGTACTGTCTCGAATCGTGGGGATGAATTACGACCAAAGACATACCAGGAAAACACTTAGACGCTTCGCTACGCGAAAACTCGCGCGAGGCTCTGCATTCCCGATATATCCCGGCCTTCAATTCAATTTATCCCCACGATTCTGAACACTGAATGATCCTTACATATACAAGCTACCGGAGCTGTGTGGAGATACGGTGAAGCTCCTTTGAAAAGAGCGTGTATTTGAGCCGCCTGTTCTTCACAGAATCTTCACCTGGCATCCACGATTTCTCCGCATGCCGGATTTAGGGTGTATACTATACAGGAGGCCCGCGGACCTCCTTACCCAAGGAGAGAAAACAGAGATGAAACGGAAGGGTTTATTCCTGCGCAGAGGGGTGCAGGTTTTTTTCCTGCTTCTGATTACCCTGATCGCAGTCAACCATACCCTGGAAGAGCGGGGAATCGAGATTCCTTTAGTCGGCTCGGCATCGCTGCATGCGGTCTGCCCCTTCGGGGGAGTTGTTTCCTTGTATCAGTACGCCTCAGCCGGAACCTTCACGAAAAAGGTCCATGAATCATCCTTTATTCTGATGATCATCGTATTCGCCCTGGCCCTGGCCTTCGGCCCGGTTTTCTGCGGCTGGATCTGTCCACTGGGCACGGTGCAGGAGTTTATCTCCCGTATCGGGCGACGAATATTCGGTAAACGGCACAACAGCTTTATCCCCCGGGCCGCGGACCGCTATCTGCGCTACCTCCGTTACCTGGTTCTTGCCTGGGTCATTTACGCCACGGCAGTTTCAGGGGTCCTGGTATTCGCTGCTTATGATCCCTACTATGCCCTCTTCAACTTCTGGACCGGCGAGGTGGCGATCTCCGCCTTTGTAATCCTGGCCCTGATGCTGCTGGCCGCCCTCTTTGTGGAGCGACCCTTCTGCAAGTACGCCTGCCCCTACGGGGCCGTTCTGGGCCTTTTCAACCTTGTCCGGATCTTCGGAATCAAACGAAGCGCGGATACCTGCATCAGCTGCAAGGCCTGCGACCGGGTCTGTCCCATGAACATACAGGTCTCCACCGCAGGCAGGGTGCGGGATCACCAGTGCATCAGCTGCCTGGAATGCTCCAGCGAAAGCGCCTGCCCCGTACCAACAACGGTAGAACTGGCAGCAGGAAGCATGGGCGTCAAAAAGGCGGAGGTATAGCATGAAGGTTCGATCCCCACTGCTGGCTGCTGTAATTGTCGCGACCTTTGTTTCCGGTATCGGCCTCTCCATGGCCTTCAACCTGTGGCGCACCGAATCCTCCAGGGTGCCGGCCCGCTACAGCTCAGGAGAGTTTGCCGGGGAGTATAATCCGGCGGACATCCGCGGTTCCTATACCTTCGGCGACATCGAAGATACCTTCGGAGTCCCCGCGGAAGTTCTGGGCAGGGCCTTTGCCCTGGGGCCGGAAAAATCCCCGGCGTCCTACCAGGTAAAAGAGCTGGAAGAAAGCTACGGAGGACTCCCCGACGGAGGAGAGATCGGGACCGACTCCGTGCGGCTCTTTACCGCCCTCTACCTGGGTCGTCCCTATACCGGTGAGGAGACAACCCGGCTCCCGGTCCCGGCCCTGGATATTCTGAGAGAGAAACTTGCTCCTGCGGACATCGACAGTCTCCGGGGAATCACGGTGGAACTGAGGGATATTGTTCCCCCCGCACCCGGGGAAGCTGGATCTGAGAACAGGGTGATAAGCGCTGCAGCCGGAGAAGTCAAAGGAAACACCACCTTCGGCGAACTCCTGGAATGGGGGCTTACCCGCGAGGAGATCGAAGGGGTGCTGGGAATTCCCATGGGTCCCCGGACTGTAACCGTACGGGACTATGTAAAAGAACAGGGCCTCGAGTTCTCGGTCTACCGGACATCCCTGCAGGAGCTGCTGAATACACAATAAGAGGACAGGCGTGGTGGAAGTATTTATAGTTGAAGACAACGACAACGTCAGGGACGCCCTGGCGGGATATTTGAAACTCGAGGGAATAGAGGTCCGGGAGTTCGGATCCCTCGGCCCGGCGGAAACGGAACTGAAGCGCCGGACGCCGGACCTGCTGGTGCTTGATGTAATGCTTCCCGACGGCGACGGCTTTCTCTTTGCCAAGCAGCTGAAATCCCGCAAGGACATTCCCATCCTCTTTCTTACGGCCCGTGACCAGGAATCGGACCGTATTACGGGTCTCGAAATCGGGGCGGACGATTACGTGGTAAAACCCTTCTCTCCCCGGGAGGTGGTCCTGCGGATCAGGAAAATTCTCTCCCGAACCTCTTCTCAAGAGGGCGAAAAAAGCCTGGTTTTCACCCTGGAAGGCTCGCAGCTGTCGATAGACCGGGAGAAGCACCGGGTCAGCATCGACGGTGTAGGCCTCTCGTTGACTGCAGCGGAGTGGAACATCCTGACCCACCTGGCAGAGAGGCAGCCCCAGGTCTTTTCCCGACTGCAGCTGCTGGAATCCTGCCTCGGTTCGGTAGCGGAGGGATCGGAGCGCACCATCGATACCCACATAAAGAACCTGCGTCGCAAGATGAAACACGAGGACTGGATAGAGACTGTCCGGGGATTTGGTTACCGCTTTAACGGGGAGAACGGATGAGGTCCGCCTACTCCTGGCTTCTCCGCAGTTTTCTTGCCGCTTTTTTTATCCTGATCAGCGTACAGATACTAATTCTTGGGGGGGGAATCATTCCCGTGCTGGACAGCTATTCCCGCAGCCAGATCCGCTACCTGGACGGGCTGGCACAGCGCATTCTCGTCAATCCATCGGAGATTCCCACTGAAAATCCGCAGCACGCCGGGCCCTTTTTTGTCTTCTCCGCCGACAGGAAGCTTGTCTACACAAATCGTGGTCGGGGACGCACCATCCCTGAGGCGGACTACCGACCGGTCCGCTATGACGGGCAGGTGATCGGGTACTATTATGCCGGGGAGATCCGCTTTCTCGATACCCGGTCAAACAGGCTTTTCCTCGGATCCCTGGGCATCCTGCTGGCCTTTTCGATGCTTGCCTCCCTGGGAATCGCAGTGCTTGCGGCGGTACGCACCGCCCGGGGAATCGCAGGACCTGTATCGGTACTGCAAAAGGACATACAGCAGTTGAGGGCCCTGAAGGCCCCGGGAGTGCGGGAGTTTCCGGTCCGGGAGCTTGCGGAGATCTCCGTCAGCCTGAACCGGATCGGAACCATTCTCGCGGGAGAAGAGGAGTACAAGCAGCAGTGGATGCAGAACATTGCCCACGACCTGAGGACCCCCTTGAGCGGTCTTCGGGGACAGCTCGAAGGGATGCAGGACGGGGTACTGGAACCGGAGCCGGAACGCTACCGAAGGATCCTTCAGGAACTTGAGCGCCTGGAAGGCATGATCGCCTCGGTCTGCGAGCTGTCAAGAATCGAGAACCTGAAGGAGCTCCGGACGGACGCGCTATCCGGAGAGAACTTCTGCAGGGAGATATACAGCACCTTTGAAACCCGCCTGGCCAAACAGGGCAGCCGTCTGAGCTGCTCCGCAAAACTCCCCTATTTTTACGCCGACGGGGATCTTATTCGAAGGGCCGTGGAAAACATCCTGGGAAACGCCCTTGCTTACGCAGGTCCCGGGGCCTCAATTGTCATGGAGATTAGTGCAGGGGATCGGGACGACACAATCCTTAGAATCAGCAACGATGGCCCCCACATACCGGAGGAGCAGCTGGAGAGGATTTTCCAGCGTTTTTACCGGGGAGAATACAGTCGATCAAGCCCCGGCTCGGGCCTGGGGCTGAATATAAGCCGGGAGATTGTCCAGCGCCACGGCGGCTGCATCAGCGCCGAAAACCTGGAACCCCGGGGAGTTGTCTTTATTATCCGGCTTCCGGATACTAGACAAACAGCATCAGGCTGAGGGCCATTACCGCCATTCCGGCGGTAACTCCGTAAATGGCAATATGGTGCTCTCCGTACTTTTCCGCCGTTGGCAGGAGTTCGTCCAGAGAGATAAAGACCATGATTCCCGCCACGGAGGCAAACAGAATACCGAATACCAGATCATTGAGAAACGGCAGCAGAATGAAAAATGCCAGGATTGCTCCCAGTGGTTCCGCCAGGCCCGACAACGAGGAGAGACAGAAGGCTTTACGCCTGCTTCCGGTGGCATAATAGACCGGGACCGAAACCGCAATACCCTCGGGAATATTGTGTATGGCGATGGCTACGGCGATGCTGATACCAAGAGCCGGATCCTCCAATGCGGAGATAAAGGTCGCGATGCCTTCGGGGAAGTTGTGGATGGCGATGGCAAGGGCGGAGAGAAGCCCCATGCGCATCAGCTCCTTTTTCTTCTTATGCTCCTTTGCCTCATGGTGCTGCATCTCTTCGATCTCCCGGGCCTCGTGGGGGTTTTCAAAACCGGGGACCAGCTTGTCGATCAAACTGATTACCGCTATACCACCGAAAAAAGCGAAGGTCGTTACCCAGTAGCCTTTACTCTCCCCTAGTGCTGCAGTCAGAGACTCCAGGGCCTTCGGTACAATCTCAAGAAAGGATACATAGATCATGACCCCGGCGGAGAATCCCAAGGCAGCGGAGAGAAAGCGGGTATTCGTTTTATGGGCAAAAAAGGCAAGCGCGCTCCCTATACCGGTGGAGAGACCGGCGAACAGGGTAAGTCCAAAAGCGAATAAAACCGTTGATGTCTCCATACACTTCTCCTTACTATGGTTCCCAGCCTTACTATACCTTAAAGTCTTCAATCAGGCCAGAGACCTTGGTCTGGATTACCGCAGTCTCCTCCGCAGCCCGTACCAGGGACTCCATCCGTTCCTGGACCTCCCGGTTCATGCGGCCCATACGTTCGGCCTCCTGGAGGGTCTTCTTCGAGGAGTCTCCCACCTGCCGCAAAGCCTCCAGCAGGGCCTCGTTCCGCTGTTCCAGGTTGGCCGAGAGTTCGCTGATGGCATCGGTCTGGGCCCGCGCGTTATCGAGCATTCCACTGATACTGCGGCTGGCCCGGGCCTGGTCCTGAACTGTCTCGGAGATTCTGCCCGAGGCCTCGCCGATCTCTAAAATACCCGCCTGCATCTGCTCAAAGCTGGCGCTGGTACGTTCCGCGTCCTCCAGGGCCCTCTGGATCTCCCGGGATACCATTTTCAGGCTGTTGTTGCTCTCCTTTGTCTGGGCAGCGGAACTTTCGGCGAGCATGCGGATCTCGTCGGCTACGACGGCAAAGCCCTGGCCCGAATCTCCCGCGTGAGCCGCCTCTATGGCGGCGTTCATGGCCAGCAGATTGGTCTGGGAGGCGATGGACGCAATGGCCTGATTGATCTCCGACAGCCGCGTGGACATGGTAGCAACCTCCCGCACCGAGTTCAGGGCGGCGGAAACCGCTTCGCTTCCCTCCTTCGAGAGGGTTTCAAGCCGGGAGCCCTGCTGGGAAACGGAGAGAATCTTTCCCGCCGCGGTCTCAACGGAATCGATAAGCCCCTGGACATGTTCCATGGCCCCGGAAACAGCTTCGGTCTGGCGTGAAAAGGCCTCCCCGATCTTCGAAACCACCAGAGCAACCTCTTCTCCCTGGTGTATGGCCTCGCCGTTTATATGGTCCTGGATCCGCATTTCATGTTCCGCAGCATCAATGCTCTTACTGGAATCGCCGGCCACGGCTCCGGCCTCCCGGACAGCGTTTAAAAGTTCGTGCTGGATTCCGTCCAGATGGGTAAAATGCTCTTTCAGCTGTACCATGCTGACGTGAAGCATGCGGATAAACTGGTTGATTCCCCCCGCCAGGGCCGCGATCTCGTCCACGGAACAGATGCAGACCGCTCCGGTCAGGTCCTTCTCCTTTGAGGTAAGGGCGTCAATTCGCTGCTGGACCCGTGAAAAGAGGATGCTGGTATTCTTTGCCCAGACAAAGACCAGGGCCATCACAATGAAGGCATAAATCCCCCAGGGCAGGGCGATCCTGGCAATCAACATGGGAATCTGCTGGGCAAGAGCAGCGGCATGCAGATCCTCCAGCCGGGAGGTCTCCAGCAGGACCGATGTAAAGGCGAGACACAGGTTCATCAGGGTCATAAAGGAGGGCATGATTATGATCTTGCGAAACTGACGATCATGCCGGCAGGATTCGGGAAAGCGGGTTATTCTGTGATTATGCAGGAAGTTCAGAACCTTCCGGTCAAGACTTACATAGACGAAGGCCGCCCCGAGGAGCATATAGGAGAGGGCCATTCCGGAGTAGAGGAGCAGCCGCGCGGAATCGATGCCGAAGAGCTGTATCGACACAAGGGTGACAATAATAACCAGCATCAAGTTAAAAAGGATGAAGAGTTTGAATAGTGCAAGCGGTGCTGCTCCCAGGCCGCTCAGAGCCGCGTCGTCCACATCCTGCTCGGAACCGAGTATCCGCGGATCAAAGCAGCGCCTCTGCCGGCGGGTCACAATCCCCATCACAAACATCATCAGGATGCCTGTGGGAAGAAGAGCGGAGAGAAAGCGGGGAAGCATCGCCGGATCCATGTAGAAGGCAAACCCGAGGCTGTAGAGTCCGAGAAGAAATATCCACGGCAGATAGACTATTAAAATGACACTGTTTTTTTCTTTCATACTTCGATTCCTTGCCACAATATTTTATATCAGCAGGCAGTCCCGCTGTCTTTCCAGTATAAGTAATCGGCAGATGGATTGCACAACTTTTTTATAAAAGTTGTTTTACTTTGTGCAAAGAAATACAATTAAAAGGGTGAAGGCCTTTCTGCACCGAAAGGAAGAACTTTTTCGTATCCTGCTGAAATCGATAATCTATTTTGGCACGGTGGCCTATATTCCGAGTCTCATAGCATGTCTGCACGACGGGCTCTATCTTCTGGCAGTCATAGATACTTTGGGCTACCTCGCACTCCTGGGAGTCTATCTGTATCCCGGGGCCAGGTATGAGCTGCGTCTTTTTACAACGGTTTTCGTTACCCTGTTCATCGGCGCGGCGGTGCTCATCGAGACAGGACCCTACGGAGCGGGGCATATATGGCTCCTGTGCGCTGTTTTTATCGCAGCCCTCTTCAGCAGACCCCGGATAATTATTGCCTCCATCGCTTGTACCCAGATCATCTTGTTCGTTTACGGAGTCCTGAACGCGGCGCAGATGCTGAAGCATGAGACTCCGTCCATCAGCATTTTTGCTGTTTCCGCAAACATGCTGCTGATCTCAGTTACTGTCTCTCTTATAACCTATTATCTGCTCCGCTCACTACAGGAGGAGGTCTATGCACAGGAAAATCTCATGCAGCTTCTCCATCACAGAATAAAAAACAATCTCCAGGCTTTTGAGAGCCTTGTTGCCCTTTCGACGGAAGAGATCGACAGAAAGAGCGGACTGCCGCACCGGGTACGAGCCATCTCCGCAGCCAACAATCTGCTCCTGGAGGCACCTGAAGCGGAAGGGATCGACCTGGCGGAGCTTCTCAGAATGCTCACCGATCCGGCGGCGGTAACAATCGAAAACCTGAAACAGCAAAGCATACACGTGGAAAAACTGAACGAGGTGGCCGCCGGCCTCTCGGACCTGATGGAAGTCCTCAAAGACCGGAAGCCGCTTCGTTTCTTTGTGGGAGAAACAGATATACTGATACAGGGGCACGGCTCTTTCGAAGAGGTCGGGAACAGACTCCGCAGACTGAACCACAGCCTGATTCCCGCCGACTGGCTGGACATTCAGGATGGACGCATCATCCTGCGCATCCCCGGCCTTAAATCGCCGCGGTAATTCCCCCGTCTACGTACAAAAGCTGCCCGCTTACGAAGTCCGAAGCCTGGGAGGAGAAAAAGAGCAATGCCCCGATCAGCTCCGAGGGATCTCCCCAGCGTCCGGACGGAGTACGGCCGCATATCCAGGAGTCAAAGGCGGGATCGTCCTTGAGAGGCTTGGTCATTTCCGTGGCGAAATATCCGGGGCCTATGCTGTTAATCTGGATTCCGTACTTCGCCCAGTCAACCGTCATCCCCCGGGTCAGCATCTTGAGGCCCCCCTTGGAGGCGGCGTAGGGCGCGATGGTCGAGCGCCCCAGATCGCTCTGGAGGGAACAGATGTTGATTATCTTGCCTTTTCCCCGGGGTTTCATCCCCCGGGAGACAACAGCCTTGGAGACCAGAAAGGCCCCGGTCAGGTTGACATCCAGGATCTTTCGCCACTCTTCTTCCGGGAACTCCTCCAGAGGTGCCCGGTACTGGATGCCCGCGTTGTTCACCAGGATATCGATGGGGCCGAAATTGCTTTCGATGTCCTGAATACCGGCATCGATGGACTGGGCGTCGGAGATATCGAAGGAGGATACATAGACATCGTAGCCCTCCCCTTTCATCTCTTTAAAGGTCTTCTCCAGCTGATCGGGGTTTCGTCCGTTCAGAACGACCCGCGCTCCGTTGGCCGCAAGGCCCCGGGCCAGGATAAGTCCCAGACCGCGGCTCGATCCGCTTACCAGGGCGATCTTATCTTTTACATCGAAGAGGTTCTGCATAGTAATTCCTTTAAGCGATTTATCGGTACCTGGATACTATACGGGAGGAAAAGCAGAAATGCCAGAGGGGTCGGGCATAAAGCCGGACCCCCGTCTCAGATCAGAAAAGAGGTATCGTGGGAGGACAGGCGCACAGGACCGTTTTCGCTAATCAGGTAGTTGTGCTCTATCCTCGCGCCGAAACCCTCGCCGTAGGCCCCGGGTTCCAGGGTGACCACATCTCCTGCAACAAGCACTTCCTGACTGTCGGCCACAAAGAAGGGGGCCTCCGGATGTCCGAGGCCGAGCCCGTGCCCCGCGTGGTGATTAAAGAAATCTCGGAAACCGCCCGCTTCAATCGCTCTTCTAACGGCTTCAAAGACCTCCCCGGCTCTGACACCGGGGCGAAGTTTCTCCTCCCCCGCCTCGATGGCCCGGTGGAGGGCCTTCTCAAGATCCCTGTACACCTGGCTAAGCTTTTCTGCCGCCACGATGGTGCTGGTGTAGTCAGCCCGGTATCCGTGCACATAGGGGTTCAGATCGATGATGACCGGGTCCCCCTCCTCGATTACCCGGGTTCCCGGCTGCCCCGTGGCCAGCCAGGCCCGGGGACCGCTGATAAGATCGCAGAAGAGGTTCACCGTCTCGCCGGCGGCAGAGATAAGGGCCTTATAGATTCGTCCGTAAAGGTCGATCTCCCGCATCCCGGCTTTCAGTTCTTTCCTGGCCCGCTGATGCCCTGTTCCGGTGAGGGCTACAATGGCCCTGATGATCTCCAGTTCATCCCGGGACTTTACCCGGCGCTGGCGGTACACGGCATCGCTTATATCCTCAAGGCGCGCGTTTTTCGGAGCGGCCCCGGCTGGAAAAACTCCTTCCTCGATACCAAGAAGAAAGCCCTGCCTCCCGGATGCAAGCTCCTCCAGCACTGCGGAGAGGGCCTTAAGCCCCTCCCGCCATACGGGCTTTCCCGGATTTACCGCGGCATCGTACCAGGTCCAGCTTCGGACCTCGTCGACGAAGGCAAATTCGGCGTTCCCGGCAGCGGAGTTGTTCACCAGCAGCGTGCTTTTTCCCTCCCGGTCCAGAACAAGATAGTTGGGACCCCATCCAGCCAGGGTCAGCTCCGAGGCCAGGAAGCCGCTGCAGTAACAGACATGCCGGGGATTGGCCAGAACGATACAATCGCTTGTAACGCTGTCCAGGAGCTGTTTTCTCCGCTCGCGGCAGCCCGCTTCAGTAAGCCGGGGAATCACAGGCGTCCTATAAGACGGACCGGTGCGCCGGAGGCAAACTCCCCCTGGACCTTCAGGGGCGCCGGGATCAGTTCGAAGCTTTTGTCCAGAACCCGGGTAATCTCTCCGCCCACGTTCTCGATAATATAGATTCCCCGCCCCAGCAGAAGCCGGTGATTCCCCGCCCGGTAGGGTTGCTCGGTGTATTCAGTGCGAAGGTCGATATCGGGAGCATCGATTCCGATAAGCCGTACCCCCTTGTCCGCCGCCCATTGCGCGGCTTCGGCATCGAGAGTGCAGTATTCCTCGTAGTAACGGGAGGGGTCGCTCAGAAAGAGGGGGGCCCGTCCGGTATATACGATCAGGGCGTCCCCCGCCTCCAGGCTCAGACCATTCTGTGTCAGCCGCTCCTGCAGGTGGGTCCTGCTGATTCCCCGGGCTGGCGGGGTTTCGGGTCCGTAATGCTCCGACAGGTCAAGCGCTACCGCCCGTCCGATCAGCTCCTGCAGGGGCACCTGATCAAGGCGCCGTCCGTCCCTGACCATGTGCCAGGGCGCGTCGATGTGGGTCGCCGTATGGAGACTGAAGGTCGCAAAGGCGTGCCGGCAGCCGTGGCTGGCAAAGTGCTGGACATTCCGGAAAAAGGGAAAGCCGAAGGGATGGAAACAGTCCTCGTCAAAGCCGTAACTCAGATCATAATAACTTGCCATCTATTTTCGCCCCTTCCCGTGACCGGCGGCCAGAATAATGCCGACAATAACTACCCCGGTGACGATGTAGCGGAGACTGGCGCCGAAGCCGATGATGTTCAGGAAGTTTACAATAAGATAGAGCAGTACCGAGGCGCCGATGATTCCCTGTACGTTGGAATCGCCCCCGGCAATGCTGGTTCCGCCGAGAACGACCACGGCAATGGAATTCAGCAGGTACTCGTCCCCCATCCCGAGGGTGGCGCCGCCGGAGAAGGCTGCGAGAAGTACGCCGGTGATCCCTGCGAACACGCCGCTCAAGGTGTAGGTGATCAGTTTCCGGGAATTCACCTTTACCCCCGCCAGCCAGGCGGCTTTGGTGTTCTGACCGATAGCCTGGATACCCCGGCCGTAGGCCGTGCGGCTCAGGAGCAGATGGACTGCAACAGAGAGCAGTATTACCAGCAGAAAGAGAATCGGGACCTGCAGGATCTTTACATTTACGAAGACCTCGAGTCCCCTGGGGGGTTTGATGAGCATCCCCCGGAAAAAGACGATGGCCAGGGTCCGCACAATAAAACTGGACGCCAGAGTCGCGATCATGGGGGGTATCAGGGCAAAGCGGATCAGCATAAAGTTAAAAGCCCCCACGGCTGAACCGGCGGCGATCCCCGCGAGAATCCCCATAAAGATGCCGCTGTCCATTCCTCCCATCACCTTCATGGCGAAGGATCCCGCCAGGGCAATTGTGTAGGGTATGGAAAGATCGATATTCCCCGGACCATTGGTGATTACCAGCATCTGCCCCAGACCCACCAGAACAAAGAAGGAGGCAAAGCTGATGGAAGCGGCCAGGGTCTGAAAGGGATTCCGGGAGACCATGGCAACCATCAGAAAAACGATGACCACCCCGGTATAGGACCATGCCCAGCGAATGGAGATAAAGTTTTTCAGGAGTTCCACGGGAGTTCTGTTGTTTACTGCAGTATCAGACATATCGGACCTTCCCGCTTTTTTTCAGCTGACTGTTGATGAACAGCACAGCGAGGATGATGATGCCCTGAGCGCCGATCTGCCAGTCCGGCGATATGCGCAGAAAGGTAAGCAGGGTTCCTACCAGGGTCATGGTGCAGGCACCCAGCACAACCCCCACGGCGGATACGGTCCCGCCGGCGAAGCTTCCGCCCCCCAGGACCACACTGGCAACAGCTATAAGGGTGTAGTTCCGGGCGATATTGGGGTCGGCACTGGTGGTTATGCCCGCCAGGGCAAAGCCGCTCAGGATTCCGAAGAGGCCGACCATTCCGAAGACCGCCATCTGCAGCTTGAGCATGGAGTGGCCGGACTGCTCAATCGCTTTCCTGTTGCCTCCCATTCCCCTAAGGAGAATTCCGAAGCTGGATTTGAAGAGCAGCACATGCAGCAGAATGGCAAGGATAAGCAGAAAGAAAATCGGCATAGGGACAACAGGGGTCCTCATGTTCATGGCGCCGACGATGAACTCCGGAACGTTTCCCCCCGGATGGGGCTGGATCATAATCGCCAGCCCGGTCCAGATAAAGGACATTCCTATGGTGACGACGATGGACTGCAGGTTTCGCAGGTAGAGCACAGCGCCTACCAGCATATACACGGCAATTATGCCGAATAGAAGCAGGATCCCCAGCAGGGGCCGGGTGGGCAGCAGGGATCCGGCTATGCAGGTTACCAGGCTTACCAGGTTCCCGATGGACAGATCGATCTCCGAGATCGTCATGGCGAACATCTGCGCTATCGTCGCCAGGGCTACGGGAATCGCCATATTGAACAGCAGGTTGAAGCCGGTATAGTTGATAACCCTCGGCCGCAGTACGAGAATCGGTACAAACACAATCAGTATAGACATAAGGGGCATAAGCACGTCCCGGGCGCGACCCTTGCGCCGCAGGCTCATTCTTTTTTCTCCCAGCTTGTTTTCCATATACTCTCTTCTCTTATTTCTTAAAAGGATGCTTTGAGGATATCCTCTGCACTCGCTTCCGACGCGAGCAGTTCGGCGATGATCCTTCCGCCCTTGAAGACATACAGACGATCGCAGTACTGCAGTTCGTCCATCTCGGTGGTGTACCAGACAAAACTCCTGCCTGCTTCCCGCTCCTTCAGTATGCGGCGGTAGATAACCTCCTTGGTCCCCACATCGACGCCCCGGGTCGGATCGTCCATCAGAACGATCTTTGCCGAGGACTCAAGACAGCGGGAGAAAATCGCCTTCTGCTGGTTTCCGCCGCTCAGGCTCAGGATATTGTCCCCGATGGAGCCGGCCTTGATGTCTATCTCATCCCGCCAGCGTCTGGCGATATCCTCCTCCCTGTCGGAATCAATCAGCAGGAGTTTCCGAACCTTGTTATAGACCTGCAGGGTGATATTCCGGGTTATGGACCAGATCGGGAATACCCCGTCCGTCTGCCGGTCTCCTGGAAGAAAGGTGACCGGAGCATGTACCGAGTAGTCCGGATTCTTCCTGCTATCGAAAAGCTCGATCAGCAGATCGGTCTGTCCGTGCCCCGCAAGACCGGTAAGTCCCACAATCTCGCCCTCATGGACCTTGAGTTTTACCTCACCGTTCTGCTTTTTTGGTTCGATGACAAGCTTCTTCTCCGCTGAGCTCCGGTCCTTCCTGGAGGCTGAAGCGGTTTCGGCGGAGGAGTCCTTCGGAGCTTCGGTCTTTGCCTCTCCCATAAGCTCGATAATGCTTTCCCGGCTGGAGGTTTCCGTCTCCTCCACCCCCACCTTTATCCCGTCCTTCATGACGACTATCCGGTCGGTGGAGGCCAGGACCTCGTCAAGCAGATGGGAGATGTAGATTACACTCAGCTTTTTTTCCCGCAGGGTGTCCAGGTAATCGATGAGCTGCCGGGACCGTTTATGGTCCAGTGCGCTGGTCGGTTCGTCCAGGATGACCAGGCGCAGGGGTTTGTCCGGAGCGGTAAAGGCCTTGGCGATTTCCACCATCTGGCGCTGTCCCAGGGTCAGACCGCTTACGACTGAATCGGGGTGAATACCGTGATCGGGGAAAATCTCGTTCAGAGAAGAGATAATCATCTCCCGGGCCAGTTTCTTCCATCCGAATCCGGAGATATTGGGATGAAAGACCTTGATGTTCTCCGCCACCGTCAGGTTCGGGCAGAGACTCAGCTCCTGAAACACAACGCGGATACCCTGGCTGTTGGCACTGAATATATCGAATCCGGGGGGCTGAAGCTCTCCGTCAATATAGAGTTCCCCTTCTGTCGGCGGATAGGTCCCGGTCAGGATGTTCACCATGGTGGATTTTCCCGCCCCGTTATGTCCTACAATACCCAGACATTCTCCCTCGAAAATCGACAGATCAACCTTATGGAGCGCCCGGGAACTCATGAAGTATTTGCTTATGTTTTTCAGTTCGATGATGGTTTTCATTTTCGGCCCATATCCCTTGTTGGTTAATCAAGGGTCTCCTGCCCGTGCAGCAGGAGACCACCAGGTATCAGTACGCTCTGACAGTTATTACATGGGGAGAGGATCAGCGGGAGGCGGGTCTCCGGCTTTCCAGTTCTTTATAAGTTCCTGTACCCATTCCTGGGGATAGATAATTGACGAGACACCACCGGGTTCAGTGTTTTCAAGATGATAATCCAGGCTCTCTTCCGTTACCGTGAGGGGCGGAAGAAGAATCTCTTTGGGAACATCCGTTCCATTCAGGACTTCTACCGCCGTCCAGAAGGCGATGGTTGCTACCCCGGGGGCAATGCTTATGGAGATGGTCTCGTAGCCGCTCTTTTCTTTCATCTCTTTCCAGATGGTCATTTCATCGTAGCGGTTGCCCATCATAACCATGGGAATCTTTCTTCTTGCAGCTTCAAAGGCCTTTACCGCACCGTAACCGTCTCCGCCCTGGGTAATAACGGCATCGACTTTATTGAGGGACGGAAGAATACCTGCGACCTCCCGTTGAGCAACAGACTGGGTCCAGTTACCGTAAACCTCACCGATGATCTTGAGATTCGGGTAGTTCTTCAGCGCTTCCATGGCCCCTTCGTGTATCGCGTCGTTTACGTAGGTTCCCGCAAGACCCCGGATTTCCAGGATGTCTGCGCGGTCCATACGGTCGGCGATAAACTCCACCTGGGCCGCACCCATGTACTGAAAATCGGTAACCAGTCGCCAGGCCCTCTCTTCGGTAATAACATTGTCAAAGGATACGACCACAATGCCCGCATCCAGGGCCTGCCGAACCGCTCCGTTCAGGGCCGTGGGAGAGGCGGCATTGAGCACAATGGCGTCATATCCTTCCAGAATCAGGTTCTGGATCTGGGCAGCCTGCTCCGCCGCGGAGCTCTCGTTGGTCGTAAAGACCGGAGCTTCCTCTACAATCCCTTTTTCAATGGCGATCTTTGCCGCGGTCTCCCAGTCCTTGATCATGGTCTGGCGCCAGGAGTTTCCGGCATAATCGTTGCTCAGGGCAATCCTGTATCCGCCTTTTTCGCCTGCTCCTTCTTTTTCTCCTCCGGCAAAGGATCCCGCCGCGAAGAGGGACAGAATCAGTACAACAGCAATAATTCGTTTCATTCATTGTCCTCCTGTTCGATTGTGGTAAACGCAATGCTTACCTGATTAAAATTGTACGAGGGGAATTTCCACAGCAGAATGGAAACATTTATGAATAACTGGAAATTTTTTACAACCTTTCTTTTTTTGGTGATCTGTTTCCCCGGGCATAGATGGATGGTGAGATCCCGGCCTGCTTTCGGAATACCCTGCTGAAGTAAAAAGCGTCGGCATACCCCACAGCTTCCGCAACTTCCCCTACGCTGAGCAGAGGGTCTCTCTCCATCAGCTCCATGGCCTTTCGAATCCTGAAATCGGTCAGGTAGCTGATAATTGAAACCCCAAGCTGCTTTTTGAACACACCGCTTATATAACTTGGGGTGACGGAAATGTGATCGGCAATTCTGTCCAGACTGAGGGAATCGTCCCGGTAGTTTCTTTCGATATACTCTTTGGCCTTCTGGACAATCATCCGGGTCCTGGAGCTGACATTCCCCCGGATCCGCAGGAAAATCTGGGAGATAAGCTTCTCCAGCCAGCTGCGAATCTCCGGCAGTGTCTCCATGCCCTGTACCGCGGCAAGAGCATCGGAACCGTCCTGAAACATGCTGGAAAGGCCGATGGAGTTTTCATCCAGGAACTCAATCAGGGCCGAAACAACATCCATGACCGCCATTTCGCAGTACTGACGACGGGGGCGCTGCAGCCGAAGTTCCTCGAAGAGTTCATGTATCAGTTCGTTTATTTCATCTTCGCTGCCGCTTCTCAACAAAACCATCAGGGAGTTCCGGTCCACCGGGGAGCGGTAGGAGCTGCTCTCCTTATTCCCGTCCTTCTCCGGCTGACAGGCGTAGACCCTGTCCTCACCGCTGTAAAAACGCTCGCTCAGGGCTTTTACAGCGTGCATATAGGCCTCCCCAAGCTCTTCCGGCACTGAAGCTACAGATCCGATACCCAGGGAACAGCGGAGCTTCAGTTCCGTGGCAATATTCCGTCGCAGATGCTGCGCCGCCTGAAGAAGAAGGTCCCGGGGATTCTCCGCTGCTTCGACACTCAGGTTCCCAAGCAGTACCCAGCTGTTTTTATTCATGCAGACCAGCTCAAAGGCCTTAAAGGTATTCCTGATAAAGGAATCAAGAACCCGCTGGAGCATCTCCCGGGAAAGGGAAACCTCTTCCCTGGTCTCAAGAATTACGGGAAAGATGTTCCGGTCTGCGATTTCTATTCCAAAAAGCCTGAACCCGTTTTCGATGTCCCCGGGACTCAGACGCCCCGAGCGCTTAAGCATGGCCCGCAGAAAATCCCCCCGGGGATCCTCCTCCTGCTGAGATCCCGCATCCCGCTGTCCACGCCGATAGAGGGACCTCTCCTCTTCCATGATTACCGTACGGGCAGCTTCGAGGGAGCTGCGAAGTTCCTCCGGATCTATGGGCTTGAGCAGATAATTGAGGACCCCTATATGGATCGCCCGGCGGGCGTAACTGAACTCCTCGTAGCCCGTCAGGATAATAATCACCATTCTGGGATACAGGGACTTCAGCCGGTCTGCAAGATCGAGTCCGTTGATAAAAGGAATATTGATATCCACAACCGCAAGCCGGGGGTTGTGTTCTTCGGCGAACGCAAGGGCTTCTTCGCTGTTTTCCGCCTGAGCGACCACGCTGAACCCGAGATCGTTCCAGTCCACCGAGCGCAGGATGAGACTGCGGATCAGGGCCTCATCGTCAACAATCATGACAGGTATCACTCAATATCCTCCCCGAACTCCTGATCCTCAAAAGGTACGGTGACTGTTACCCTGGTCCACTCGTCGAAGCTGCTTTCGATGGAAAGTCCGAAGTCCTGACCGAAGCACTGTTTGAGCCTCTGGTCCACACTGGAAAGACCGAAACCGCCCATTCCCTCCCGTTCCCGCTGGCTGAGGACCTCTTCCAGGCGATCAGGCCTGATACCCGCACCGTTGTCTTCCACCCTCAGGTAAACACGCTTCTCCTCTCGTCTGCCGGTTACGAAGATATAGCCCTCCCGGCGGGATGCCTTGAGGCCGTGATAAATCGAGTTTTCCACCAGGGGCTGCAGGGAAAGCTTTACAATTTTCTGATTAAGTATTTCATCGTCAACAGCAATCTCGAAATTGAGCTTCTCCTGGTAACGGGTCTTCTGGATAATCAGGTAATGCCGGACCGTCTGCACCTCATCCCGGATTGAGATTACCGGACGGCCGTTGCTCAGAACCCCCCGATAGAAGAGGGAGACCGACTTTGCAAGGTTATAGGCGTCGTCGTTGCGTCCCAGCTGAGCGAGGGACGAAATGCTCTCCAGGGTATTGTAGAGAAAATGGGGATTGATCTGGGACTGCAGTGCCATGAGCTCGAGTTCCCGCTCCCGCCGGTGATGGATATATACCCGGTCCATCAAATCCGACATTCTTCGGAGCATATGGTTGAAGGCTCCGGTCAGCTCGCCTATCTCGTCCCTCCGGTTCTCCTCCAGACGGATGGAAAGGTCCCCGGAAGCAGCGTCGCTCATGGAGTCCGACAGGGTGACGATGGGCCTCGATATTCCCCGGGCAATCAGAAAAGCGAAGGCCAGCTCCAGACCGACCCCCAGGGCACCGATGATATACACCAGCCGGGTAAAACGAAGCCCGAAGGCAAGGAGCTCCGTAAGGGGAACTATGCCGATTATGGTCCAGTTGAGCCGATCTATCCGCCGGGACAGTACAAGAAGGTCTCCCTCATCGGTCCGCTGGATTCTGCCCTCCTGATAGCTCTCCCCGATCCAGGACAGGTAGGAATCGTTCAGCAGGTCTGCAAAGGGTCCCCGGAACCTCATCTCCGGATAGATCAGGGAGCCGCTGTTATCCACCACCATGAAACGGCCCGTACGTCCGTAGTCCAGATGGCTGTAGAGGGATGAAAAGATGGAGTCGCTGACGCTCATCTGCAGAATCCCCAGGATATCACCGCTCTTTTCGTGAACAATACTGCGCAGCATGGTAAGTCCCACAATTCCCTGGTTTATCCCCGAATATCCGTGCTTTCCCAGGTCCAGCCAGATATTCCGGCCGCTGTTTCTGAGGGTCAAATCAACCATCTCCCGGTTAAGGATCGGCGAGGTGGAGAAGGTATTATCCGAAATGCTTCCGACTCCGACCCGTACGCCTTCGCTGGTGTACAGAGTCAGACCGTCTATTACATTACGCAGGTATGTGACCTTCTGCAGGGCCGAACGTACCAGAAAATAGTGGTCCGTGTTTTCTTCCGGGTCGGCATCCTGAAGCTTTCTCAGGACCGCCTGCACCGTCTCTTCCCGGGAAACCGAGACCCCGGCTTCCTCTATGCTGTTCAGAACACCGTTCAGGCTCTGGATAATGATATCCATGCTCTGCTTTGTCGTCTCCGAGGTCCTCTGGATCAGCATGTCCGAGGCAACCTTGTTGGCCATATACACGGTAACGCCGATCAGGAGGAGTATAATAAGGAAGTTCGGCAGATAGATCTTTTTGCTAATCGACAGGTCCCGGTACCAGCCGGATATCCCCCTGAATACGCGCTTCACAGGGGTATAATAGCATATATACATGCCGTCTCCAAAGTTTCCATTGAAAGAGCAGTTCAAATTATTATAGAACGATGCATCCTTAGAGATCGGATTTCGTGAAGGAAAATCGCCTTGTTCCGGCGATTTTCCTTCACGAAATCCTCGGGCAGCTTTTTTGAAAGAAGCGATTCCAGGTATGGTAATCTTCAGCGATTGCCATACCTGGAATCGCTGCCATTGAAAGACTTTCTTAAACAGTGATACCTTATCATCGAAGGAGAATACTGATGTTACAAACACGACTGCCAGAAGCATATACCATTGAATACCGTGACGTTCCGGTGCCGGAGATCGGTCCCGAGGAGGTACTTATAAAGGTCAAACGTTTCGGTATCTGCGGCTCGGATATTCAGGTCTACCACGGCCAGCACAAATACATGACCTTTCCCGTAGTCCAGGGACACGAGGCTTCGGGAACCCTTGAGAAAATCGGCGACACGGTATCCGGACTCAAACCGGGACAGGCCGTAACCGTACAGCCCCAGATATTCTGCGGGGTCTGCCAGCCCTGCAAATCGGGGCATCCCAACGTCTGTCAGAATCTGCGGGTCTACGGCGTACACACCGACGGACTGGGCCAGGAATATTTCGCGGTACCGGCGGAAAAAATTATTCCATTACCTGAGGGCTGCTCTTTTGACGACGGCGCGCTGATAGAGCCCATTACCGTAGGCGTAGGCGCCATTCGACGATGCGGCGATGTTAAAGATAAAAACATCTGCATCCTGGGAGCCGGACCCATCGGCAATTTTACCGCCCAGGTTGCCCAGGCGAAAGGTGCGCAGGTCATGGTGACGGACATCAATCAGAAAAAGCTCGACCTCGCTGCCTCCATGGGAATAAAGAACACCATCAACACGGAAAACAGGGAGCTGAAAACCTGCATAGCCGATGTATTCGGATCCGTCGGAGCGGACATCATCATCGATTGCGCCGGGGCCCCCGCAAGCCTGACCTCCGCAATCAAAAGTGCCCGGCCTGCCTCGAAAATCGTCATTGTGGCGAACTTCAAGGTCCCCGTGGAGGTGGAGATTCCCCTGATCCAGCGCCAGCAGATAGACGTGCTGGGGGTAATGATGTACATAAAAGAGGACTTTTTTACCGCCGTGGATATGGTCAGCCAGGGAAAGGTAACAACAGAAGGAATCATCTCCGAATATTTTGATATTCACAAGCTGAAAGAGGCCTACGAATACATCGATGCCAACCGGCTGGATGTAAACAAGGTAATGATGACCTTCGGGGAATAGGCTCCATCATTTTTATTTCCATGACCGCCCTCTCCGAATCATCGGGGAGGGCTTTTTCTTGCCCGGCGTCCCTCAGCTCGCTATATTCTTTCTATGAGCAGCATTATAAGGGTTGAAGAGCTGTCCAGGAAATACGGCAACCTTACAGCGGTTGATCATATCTCCTTCGCCATCGATGAGGGTATCTGTTTTGGTCTTCTGGGTCCCAACGGCGCCGGCAAGACCACTACCATCGAGATGATGGAAGGAATTCTATCCCCAACAACGGGGACCATACTATTCCGGGACCAGCCTATCGGGGCCAATTTTCACGAACGGGTGGGAATCCAGTTTCAGCACACCGCCCTGCAGGAGTTTATTACCGTCGAGGAAACACTCAAGCTTTTTTCCGCCCTTTACATGAGGCATCGGGACCTGGAGGAGGTTATAGAAATCTGCAGCCTCCGGGACATACTCAAGCAGGACAACCGCAAACTCTCCGGCGGTCAGCGGCAGCGTCTGCTCCTGGCCCTGGCCCTGGTGAACGATCCGGAACTGGTATTTCTTGACGAACCCACAACGGGTCTTGATCCCCAGGCACGGCGCAACTTCTGGTCCTTAATAGAGAAGATCCGGGCGGAAGGAAAAACGATAATTCTGACCACTCACTATATGGACGAGGCCCAGGAACTCTGCGACGATATCGCCATAATGGATCACGGACATATAATTGCCCGGAACTCTCCGGAGAAACTGCTTTCCGCCCATTTTGACGGGGTGCTGGTGCGGCTTCCCTGGGAGGAGTCCCAGCCGCTACCCTTTCCCGGGAACGTACGGCGGATAAACAATCACATAGAGATTCACTCCCGGGATGTGGACAGAACCCTTCATGAGCTGATCCATGCCGGGGTACACCTGGAAGGGCTCTCCATCCACACCCCCGACCTGGAGGACCTCTTTCTCAAGCTGACGGGGTCTTCCCTGCGGAACTGACAATAAGGAAACTGAATATGCGGAAATTACTTGCCCTGCTGCACGCCCGGAACATGGAATTCCTTCGGGACCGGGCCACCCTCTTCTGGAACCTGGTTTTTCCCCTCTTCCTGGTCTTCGGCTTTGCCTTCGCCTTCTCCGGCGGAACCGACTACCTTTTTAAGGTCGGAATCGTGGGAGCAGCCCCGGAGGATGAAGCCTTTCTGCAGGAGGAGTACCTCGAGTTCGTACCCTACGACGAGTCGGACAGGGCTGCTGAAAAACTGCGACACCACCAGATCGATCTGGTCATCGACTTCGACTCCGGAAGCTACCTGGTGAACAGGGAATCCCCCAAGGGCTCCGCCGTGGAAAAACTGCTCCTCGCGAGTCCCGGTTCCGCCCTGGAGCGAAGGGAGGTCAGCGGCAAAGCGATCCGTTACGTCGACTGGCTTGTTCCGGGAATAATCGGCATGAACATGATGTTCTCCTGCATCTTCGGGGTTGGATGGGTAATCGTGCGCTACCGCAAGAACGGTGTGCTCAAACGGCTCAAGGCAACGCCGGTGCGAGCGATCCAGTTCATCCTGGCCCAGCTTTTTTCCAGGCTCTACATCGTGCTCATTACCGCCACCATTGTGTACGCGGGAAGCAACCTGATTCTTGATTTTATCATGCTCGGCTCATACCTGGACCTGCTGGCAGTAACCGCTCTGGCTACACTGTGCATGATCAGCTTCGGTCTCATTTTTGCCTCACGCCTCAAAAGCGAGGAACTCGCGGACGGGCTGATGAACCTGGCGACCTGGCCCATGATGGTATTTTCCGGGGTATTCTTCTCCATGGAAGGAACCCCCCAGGTACTGCAGTGGATAGCCCGGGCTTTTCCCCTGACCCACTACATCGAGGCGGCCAGGGCGATCATGCTGGACGGGTCCGGCCTTGTGCAGGTGGCGCCGAATCTCATGATTCTTGCGCTTCTCTCCGCCCTCTTTCTGGGTATAAGCGCTGTCAGCTTCAAGTGGGAGTAGGAATCTGATCTGGGCCAGAGGAATCCCGCACAGAGTATATTCCTGTCGAATCAGGATTGATTTTCATGGAAAAAACCCTTATTTATTACATAAATAGTCATATTTATACGACAGGGGAGTATTATGAACATTACATCCGTAGCCGACGGCATATACCGGCTTTCTGCCAACGCGGAAAATATACTGTTTGAAGGCCTCTGGCCGATTCCCAACGGAGTTTCCATGAACTCCTACATTGTTCAGGGCGAAAAGACCGCCATCATCGACGGGGTATGCGGCTGGGACGGGGTTCCCGAGACCCTTTTCAGCCAGTTTGAACAGGCGGGCATCGATGTAAACTCCATCGATTTCGTGGTTATCAACCACATGGAACCCGACCATTCAGGCTGGCTGGAGGAGTTCCGGCGTGTCCGGCCCGACTTTACCATTGTTACGAGCAAAAAAGCAGTTCCCATGCTGGAATCCTTCTATGGGATACAGAACAGGGTGATCGAGGTGGGAGACGGCGATACCCTTGACCTGGGGGCAGGACGGGTTCTGGCCTTCGCTGAGATTCCCAACGTTCACTGGCCGGAGACCATTGCGACCTTCGACACCCTTTCCGGGACCCTCTTCTCCTGCGACGCCTTCGGTTCCTTCGGGGCGATCAGCGACGCTCCCTACGACGACCAACTTAGCGCCGAACAGATCGAATTCTTCGAAGCCGAAGCAGTCAGGTACTATTCGAACATTGTCGCAGCCTTTTCCACACCGGTCAAAAAGGCTATCGAGAAGTGCGGAACCCTCCCCATCAGGATCGTCGCCCCCGGCCACGGCATTGTCTGGCGGCGTGACCCTCACAAGATAATCGATGATTACCGCCGATATGCTGCATATCAGAAAGGGCCTGCAAGGGACGAGGTGAGCCTGATCTGGGGCTCCATGTATGGAATGACGGAAAAGGCTGTTGCTCCCGCCATCGAGGCCATGAGAGCGGAGGGTGTAAAGGTTCATGTCCACAGGGTTCCCGAGTCCTCCTGGGGCGACATTCTGGCATCGGTTTGGACCTCCACAGGGGTAGTCCTGGCGATGCCCACCTATGAGTACAAGATGTTCCCCCCCATGGCTTCGGTCCTTGATGAGCTGGGCAAAAAGAAGGTCCAGCACCGCAGGGCCTTCCGCTTCGGCTCCTACGGCTGGTCCGGGGGTGCCCAGAAAGAGCTGGACGAGATTATGGAGCGCTGGAAGATGAAATGGGACTTCCTTGAGCCCCTGGAATTCAAAGGCAGTCCCGATGATAGTCATCTGTCGCAGATTCGCTCCCGCTGCGGAGAACTGGCGCGGAAGGTAAAAAAAGCCGCCTCTTCATCCCCGGTTTAACTGCCGGGGACTGTCTCGCCCGGAAATCCATAAAGTTAATTGACATTAACTAAGTCTTCCGATATAGTTAGGTAAATCTAACTTATTTCGGAGGACCATACCAATGAGACATTCCGACGGCAATACACTAGCGACCCTGCGTACACCCGCGGATCTCCGGATCGGCCGCAGCTGCCGGGTCAGCTCCCTGGGAAAAGGACGGAGTTTCAGGGCCCGCATGGTATCCCTGGGAATCCGCCCGGGAGCGATTCTGACCGTTGTCGGCGGACACGGAACGGGCCCCAGACTCCTGCAGGTGGGCCCCCAACGTGTGATGATTGGGGAAGAAATGGTCCGTCATATCTTTGTAACGGAGGAACCATACAATGAATAAAGACCGGACCCTGCATCTGTCCCAGATGCGCCCCGGCGAGTCCGCGGTAATTACCGGCTATCTGGCGGGAGGACGGGATTACCGCAGAAAGCTTCTCTCCTTCGGGCTGACCGCCGGCACGAAGATAACCCTGCTCAAGACGGCCCCCCTGGGTGATCCTGTGGAGGTTTCCGTACGGGGCTACTCGTTAAGTCTGCGTAAAGCCGAAGCTGCAGTACTGGAATTGAGGGGGGAAGTATGAGCGCTACACTGACACGCATGAAAACCATCGCCCTTGCCGGAAACCCCAACTGCGGGAAGACCACGATTTTCAACGCCCTGACAGGCTCCAGCGCCAAGGTAGGAAACTGGCCCGGGGTAACCGTTGAGCGCCGGGAAGGACGCCTGAAAGGCAGCAGCACCGAAACAGCGATTGTGGACCTGCCGGGAATCTACTCCCTATCCGCCGAATCCGAGGACGAACGGGTTGCCCGGGACTTTATCATAAGCGGCAGCGTGGATCTGGTAATCAGCATTGTCGATGCCGCAAACCTGGAGCGAAACCTCTATCTTAGCTCCACAATTCTTGAAAGCGGTATTCCCACTGTTGTAGCCCTGAACATGATGGACGCAGCGACAAAAAACGGTATAAGCATCGACGTTAAGGCCTTGTCAGAAGAGCTTGGTTGTCCGGTGATCCCTCTGTCTGCCATACGGCCGGAGAGCCTGAAGGATTTCCGTACAGAGCTGGACAGGACCCTGAACAGTGGAGTCGCCGCGCCAAAACCCCGGATAACGTACAGCCCGGAAATCGAAAGCGCCATCGGCAACTGGTCCGATAAACTATCCGGTCCCGCTTCGGAACTGGGAGTCACTCATCGTTTCATCGCTGTCTCTCTCCTTGAGGAAGACCCCTTCATCACCGAGCACTTCGGCCCCCTGGTGGGCGAAAAGGCGATTGAAAAATCCGTTTCATCCATCAGCAATCTGGCGGGCAGCACCGTGGACATGCTCATCGCCGACAACCGCTACTCCTGGATAAACTCCCTGTGCGCTGCGGCGACAAGAAGGAAGGACGAGGGAACAAAGAGAGCCTCCAGTGGGGGGCTGGACGGCATTCTGCTGAACCGCTTTCTGGGGATACCGATCTTCCTGGGGGTCATGTACCTGGTGTTCTGGTTTACCATGGCCATCGGAGGATCCTTCATCGATTTCTTCGACATTCTCTTCGGCGGAATCTTTGTAGACGGCCTTGGCAGCCTGATGGCGAGCCTGGGAAGCCCGGAATGGCTGACAGCCATCATCGCAGGGGGCATTGGCGGAGGAATTCAGACCGTATCCACCTTTATTCCCATTATCTTTACCATGTTCCTTATGCTGGCGATACTTGAGGATTCGGGATACATGGCCCGGGCCGCCTTCGTTATGGATAAGGCCATGCGGGCAATCGGACTTCCCGGCAAGGCCTTTGTACCCATGCTGGTGGGCTTCGGCTGTACCGTGCCGGCGATTATGGCGACCCGTACCCTGGAGTCGAAACGTGACCGTTTCATGGCCATCTTCATGACCCCCTTCATGTCCTGTGGAGCCCGGCTCCCGGTATACGCCTTGTTTACCGCTGCGTTCTTCGGTTCCATGGCGGGAGGAGTGGTCTTCTCCATTTATCTCGCGGGAATAGTTCTGGCCATTCTTACCGGACTTCTGCTAAAGCATACCCTCTTCAAAGGGACCCATAGCCCCTTCGTAATGGAGCTGCCTGCGTATCATGCTCCACGATTGGGACATATTATGAAGAGCGCCTGGCTTCGCCTGAAAATTTACATATTCCGGGCAGGTAAGGTAATCATCCTCGTTGTGCTTGTCCTGGCAGTGCTTAATTCATGGGGAACCGACGGCAGCTTTGGTAACGAAGACTCAGAAGAATCAGTGCTCTCGGTTATCGGGAAAACCATAACTCCCGTTTTTAGTCCCATGGGGATAGAACAGGAAAACTGGCCGGCCACGGTGAGTCTCTTTACCGGACTATTTGCCAAAGAAGCTGTTGTAGGGACTCTCAATGCCCTCTATACCCAGGAAGCAGTTGAGGAAGCCGGGGAAGAGGAGGCCTGGAGTCTGTCGGCCATTACTGCGGAATCCTTTTCGAGTATTGCGGAGAATCTTGCAGGAGTTTTCGACGGGCTGCTGGATCCCCTTGGACTGGGGCTGATTTCCTCGGATGCTGATTCCCTGGCGGAGGAGCTTGAAACCGACGACAGCGTCTTCGCCGGTCTAAGGAACAATTTCAGCCCCGTAAGTGCCTATGCCTTCCTGCTCTTTGTTCTGATCTACTTTCCCTGCGTGGCGGCCCTGGGCGCTGCTGTACAGGAAACGGGAAAGGGCTACGGTACGGTGCTGGTCAGCTATCTGACTCTCCTGGCATGGATCGTCTCCACCCTGGTCTTCCAGCTTCTCGAAGGAGGCTCCCTGCTCTGGATTAGCGTGGCCCTTCTTCTGCTGGCAGGTATATTTGTCAGCTTCGCCCTTATGGGAAAAGGACGGGGACGGGTCAGCTATCCCGGCTGACGGAAGCATCCGATTCCGAAGCAGCACGAGTTTTCGCTCCGCCTCAAGCACAGGGCGGAGCGATTCATTTTCGGATGGCAAAAATACCACGTTTATAGAGCTGCCCGTACATGGAACAAAAATGGATATTGCGGTACTATCTGAACCAGACATGAAGAAAACCGGAGACCTCGCGCTGCAGGAGCTCCATAAACGCTTTCCTGCCGCCCTGGACTATTTAACAACAATCTTTCTGATCGACAGGGAATACGGTAAGGTTGCAAACAGTAAACTTGCATCCCGCCTGGGAGTCTCAAAACCGGCGGTCAGCCAGGCTGTCGGCCGGCTCAAGCGCCACCATCTGGCAGACCAGGATTCCTACGGAACCATCCGTCTTACCCCGGAGGGCAGGATCTACGCAACCCGCATACTGAAACGTCACTACCTGATTGAGCATCTTCTGATCCTGCGCCTTGACTACCCCTGGGACAAGGCCGACGAGGAGGCTCTCCGGCTCCAGGCTGCCATATCGGAAGATTTCGCCGCCCATCTTTTCGAAACTTTCGGACGCCCCGACACCTGTCCCCACGGAAACCCCTTTCCGGGAAGTTCCAGGGAGAAGGAACTCCTGAATGCTCCGCGGCTGAGCGAAGCCCCCGAGAGCTGCAGAACAATGCTGCTGCGCATCACTGAAGAAGGGGAAGCGGTTGAAGGACTGCTCCAGTTCTGCAATGCAAATCAGTTGAGGCCGGGTCGGGAACTTGAAGTAGTAAGGAACAACGGAGAGAGTATTCAGCTGGACTGCTGTGAAGGCAGAAGCTTTACAATCCCGGAAGAATATGCCGTACATCTCAGGTACAGGGAGCTTCGGGACTGAAGAGGACTTGACCATTTCAAGGGAAATTGTGAAATTCCGGGTATGATTCGCCGATTTGTTCTTGTTGCCTTTCTTTGCATACCGACTCTCCTTGCAGCTCATCCCCATATGTTTATCGACACCCGTCTGAAAATCGGTATTGAAGAAAACAGACTTAAGCAGGTTGAAATAACCTGGTATTTTGATCCCATGTTTAGCGCATCCATCGTGGGGGACTTCGACAGCGACCGGAACGGTGTATTCACCCCCGAAGAAACCGAGGCGGTACGGGAGTACGCCTTCTCCAATCTGAAAAACTACGACTATTTTACCTTCCTCGAGCTGAACGGCAAAACCCACGTGCCAAGGCGGATTGAGAACTTCAAGGTTTTTGTGGAAAACCGGCAGCTTGTCTACCGTTTCTCCATTCCCTTCGACCTTGAGATTGAGGAAAAGAAGTTTGCCCTGGCCATTTACGACGAGAGCTATTTCTGCGACATTCTCTTCCATGAAGATTCCCCTGTTGAGTTTCAGGGCACGCGTCCCGCCGCCTGGGAGATCCGGGAGAACAAGGATATGAGTATCAATTACGGCGGACCGGTCTCTGTTTCCCGGGACGGTAAGGAGTATTCCGGAACCGCCTATCCGCAGCAGCTTCAGGTCTCCCTGAGATAGACGATGTTCAGAAACCTCCTGATTCTGCTGCTGCTCCTTGCAGGAATTACAGCTCTTTTCAGCCAGAGCAACCCCTTTCTCTCAACCGGGGAGGGCGGCAGCAGGGAAGAACCTGAAACCCGGGTCACAGCCCCCGCAGCCCCGAGGCCTTCGAATCCCGTGCTTACCCGCATTTCCGCCGTACAGCGGAGACTTCAGCGAAGCATCTCCTCCGCCCTCGAAGATGCCTCCTCGGGGAAAGATCCCGGCGCCCTTTTTCTGGTTTCCGGCCTCGCCTTCCTCTACGGATTCATTCACGCCCTCGGGCCCGGTCACCGCAAAACTGTGCTCCTGGGATACTTCCTGGGAGAGAAGGCCCGCCCCGCCGCGGGAATCATCACAGGTCTTCTTCTGGCCCTCGCCCATGCCGGAAGCGCCCTGATACTGGTGGGGGGATTATCCTGGCTGGCGGTCAATTCAATGCTCATCTCCATAAACAGGGCTGAGCAGTATCTCTATCCCGCCACCTACGCAATCATAAGCCTGCTGGGTATCTGGATGCTGGTACAAGGAATCCGGGAGTTCCACGGCCATGAGCACGGTGAGTCCAGGCATTCCATACATCCTGGGACCGGGGGGATAATCCTCTCTGGCCTGGTCCCCTGCCCCGGTGCTTCGGCCATAATGATCTTTTCCATCGCCTCCGGAGGCATATGGGTCGGGATTATCGCGGTGCTTGCCATGTCCCTGGGAATGGGAATCGTACTGGCCGGCATCGGTCTTGCGAGCATTCTCTTCCGGGGAAGGATTGCCGCCCTTATCAGGAATGAGAAAGCCGGCAGAAATCTGGAACTACTCCTTCATCTTGGCGGGGGAATCCTCATTGCCGGCTTCGGGCTCCTGCTTCTGGCCGGAAGTCTTGCGGGCTGATCGCTTCTTTATCCGCTCGGAAATCTGTTCAAGGATTTCATCATACCCCCCGGGCAGGTGGGGTTTGAGACAGGCACTGCAGTCCTTGACCCCCTCGTCGGTCAGAACGTAATCCCCGCCGCAGTCAGGGAACCAGTAGAGGGGACAAAAGCAGAACAGACAGTTAATCTCTTCGATTCCCTCATGACAGGGATAGTATTTGCATATACGGTTACTGAACCAGCGATAGCTTTCCTTCTGCATAGCCAAAGGCAGTATACTCAGACCCGTTCTTCATATGCAACGGGGCCTAATCGGAGTTCCCAGCGGGTTCCCTTCCCCCTTATATATTCCATACGGCCGTTCAGCTGGGTTTCCACGATACTGTAGACAAGGGTCAAACCGAGGGTTTTCTGTGACAGAGGATCAAAATCCTCAGGCAACCCGACGCCGTTATCGCTGAGGGTGAGCAGGACGCCCTCACCCGCAAGATTCTGCAGTCCGATTTCAATCCAGCCTGCAGATCCTTCGGGAAATGCGTGTCGGACGGCATTTACCAGAAGTTCATTCACCACCAGGCCCAGGGGAACCGCAACATCAACAAGACTTTCAACTGATTCGAGGTTATAGCGGAAGCGGATCCCCTTTGTCTCATCCTCGAAGGTGTTGCGGACAAGTTCGGTGAGCTCGAGAATATACTCCTTAAGATCTATTCTCGACAGGTTCTCGGACTCATACAGGCGATGATGCACCAGAGCCATGGAGTGAATCTTGGCTTCGATATCCTGAAGAACATCCTGCATACTCCCATCCTCAAGGCCGAAGCGGCGCATGGCGACCATGGAGGCAATAACCTGCATTGTATTCTTTGTGCGATGGTACAGTTCCCGCAGCAGGGTACTCTTTTCATCCAGAGCCTGTTCAAGCTGCCGCCGCACCCGTACGGCATCTGTTATGTCCCGGGAAATCGCGCAGATTCCGATAATATCTCCGGAGTCATCCCGCACCGGGACCCTGATGGTCTCCAGGTTCCTCTGGCGCCCGGCGGAATGCAGGGTATATTCTTCCCGGCAAGGCTCTCCGCCCAGCACCCTCTGGTCCATGATGCGGCTTTCCCGGGCACTCTGAGCGCCAAGGATATCCTCATCCGTGAGCCCTATCAGCTGGTCCCTGTCCCTGGCAATAAACCGCAGATAGGCCGAGTTGACGTGAGTATAGGAGAGACTGCTGTCTTTCAGGAATATCATATCCTCCGCGGATTCGATAATCGCATTGAGCCGTGCGTCCCTGCGCCGCAGTTCATCCAGGGCTTCCATTTTTTCGGTGATATCGATCACTGTTCCTTCTGCAGCAAGGACCTCTCCCGATTCATCCAGTATGATCCGTGTTCTGTCCTCTACCCAGAAGGTCCGTCCTTGAGGATCAACAAGACGGTACTCCTGGGTAAAGCTCTCCTTCTTTTCCCGAACAGCCTGTTCCACTTCCTCTGAGACCCGGATCCGGTCCTGGGGATGGACGATGTCTCCGTAGAGCACGCTTCCATCCAGAAAATCCGCAGCGCAGTAACCGAAGCGGCTGACATTCTCGCTTACATAGGAAACAGGCCAGCCGCTGGATAGCTCCCAGCGAAACAGTACAATGCGGCTGTTGCGTACGATCTTGTCAGCCTGAAGGAGCCTTCGGGCCATCTCTTCCCGCTCTTCCCGGAGCTCCAGGGAGTGCAGGGCATAAGCTACATCCTCTCCCAGGGCATTCAGAAGTTCTTCTTCATCCTTGTCTCCGAAGAACAGGGAAGGAAGCGAGACAGTAAGAAATCCGAATGACCGTCCCAGGTACCTGAGGGGAACAGAATACGCGCATCTATCCTCATAACTTCCCGCAAGGGGGCAATGACGGCATGACTCTGACGGCCTCATCATCGAGTAGGCTGAGTCCCTGTCCATGGCATATCGTCCGCAGTCCGGCAGATCTCCCGATTCCAGCAGTTCTCTCATCGGCCTTGATCCCTCTCCAAGACCGGACTCGAAAAAGTCAGAAAAACTTCCGTCCTTGTCAAACAGGGCTATCCAGGCATTATAGTAACCCCGGGTCTCGGTAAGGGTCCCGCATATCCGCCGCATCATGGAGCTCCGCTCCGACTCCCGGACAATCAGTTGGTTCACCCGGCTTACAGCCTCAAGGACACGGTTAATCTGGGCCAGGCGGGCTTCCGCTGTATCCCGTCTCCGGATTTCCGCCGACAATTCCGCCGTGCGACGGGCAACCTGGCGTCGCATAAGCCGGACCCACATCAATGCGGCGGCTGCAACAAGCAGAAGAGGTCCCACCACATAGGAGGCGTAACGTAAAGCGTCAAGCATATCTATCGCCCTGGGTTCAAGAGGGCCGATCCACCTGTCGTAGAGTTTCCGGTACTCCCCCCGCTGTTTGAGAATACTCAGCCCCTCAATAAAGGTGGTCAGCAGTTCCCTGCGACCTTCGGGCACGGCGAAACAGTATTCAGTCTCGTGGTAGAGGTCGCCTCCCGCCTCTATTCCCCGGACAGCATGTTCTTTCAGGTAATGGAGTACAGGAAGACGAGCCCCGGCAAGATAATCCCCCTGACCGGCGAAAAAGAGAGTCAAAGCCTCGGCCAGTGTATCGGTCCTGATCAGGCTGGCTGAAAAGCCTTCCGCGCTCAGATGATCATCCATAATGTCATCGCGCATTACTATTATGCTTTTCCCTGTCAGATCGCTGATGTTTGAGGCTGCCGGTTCGCCTGAACGGTAAAAAATGCTCTGATGAATCTCCGCGAAGGGTTGGGAAAAATCGACCTTCTGGTCCCGTTGGCTGCTGAAAAACATTCCGGCGACGGCATCGATTTCTCCGGCTTCCAGCCGGGACCGAATCTCTCTCCAGGGTGCAACGCGCAGTTCCACCCTGAACCCCATAAGCTCCGCAATCGCCCTGGTAAGGTCAATGGAAAACCCGACTGTCTCCCCTGCATCATCGGTGAACGAGAAGGGGGGATAATCTGCTTCGCAGCCGATTACAAGAACCCTTTCCCTGGCACCGGAGGGTTCGCGGGCACCGGCGGGACCAATGAGAAGGAGGATCAAAAACAGAAAAATCCCAGCTCTTCTGAGCTGCAATTCCTGCGCGCCAGGCATCGGCCCTTCCTCCTTGTAAAAAGTATATATATCCAGCAGAGCAATCGCAAATTCCCTCTGTTGGAAAACTTCCCCGCAGGGTATTGGCATCCACCGGGGCAAAGGGGTAATCTACACGCCGCAGAAAAATTGGAGGCATCCATGCGTTTTATTCCCGAAAACTCTTCAGTCGTCTATTCCCGTCACCAGCATGCAAAAACCCCGCAGACCCTTTCCGGACGCTGGCCCCTGGAAAACAGCGATCTCAAGCTTGAACTCGAGGAGGAGAGGGAGAACGAGTCGCCCCGATACCGCTGTGTTCTGACCGCCGGGCAGGATCTTTTTATTCACAAGCTGAGTCTTAGCGGTCGGCTGGAAGGGCCCCTCCGTCCTGTTTCCCTGTTGAGCGAAGGCTGCCAGTCCCGGAGTTTCGTCGAGATCCTTGGCCCGACGGACAGACAGACTCCCGCCAGCTCGCCCTGGACACAGAGAAGCGGTAAAACCGGAGAACATGAATCATCCACCCTCGTTCTGCTTTCCGACGGGCTGAATCCGGACCTGATGCTTGCCCAGGAAGCCCCTTTTCAGGAATTCACCTCCTTTACCGTACACAGCGGCAGACAGCCAGTGCGCATAAGCCTGACCTGGCACATGGAACGGATGGTGGATTCCGGACAGATCTGTTCCACCGGCTGGATTGCTCAATCCTCCGGTACAGGAGAAATGCTGCTGCGGGAATGGAGCCTCCGGAATTCTGCAAAGCTTTCCGCAATGGCCGGCACTGAACAGAACCCCCCGATGGTCTGCTGTCCGGCCCAAAGCAGATCCTCAGAGCTGACTGCGGACAGCATACGCCGTCAGCTGAACGCAGCCAGGGAAAAACAGCTCCCCTTCGATGTCATACTGATCGAAGAGGGGTGGCAGAGGACTATCGGCGACTGGACAGCCACGGCAGAGCAGTTTGGAGCCGATCTTCCCCGGATTTCCCGGGAAATAGGCGAGGCAGGATTCAGGCCGGGATTGTGGCTCGCCCCCTTTGTCGTAACGAAGGAAAACGATATCTGCTCCAACCCCGGATGGCTGCTGCGTAACGAGAAGGGTAAACCCGTGGAAACAGGCCGCAGTCCTCACCGGAAGAAACAGCTCTTAGCTCTGGATATAAGCCACCCGGAGGTGATGGAATACATCGCGGGGACCGTCAGAACCATAACAAGGGAATGGGGCTTTGAATATCTCAAGCTTGATTTTCTTGATGCCGCCTCGTATAAGGGCAAACGCCATAACGACAGGCTTACGCCAGCCCAAATCCTGACCCGGGGACTGCAGCTGATCCGGGAGGCGGCGGGAGATGGGGTGCACCTTGCAGTGAGCGGACTCCCCCTCCCGATGGGAGCGGGGATTCTCGATTCCGTGAGCCTGGCACCGGAGGTCCTGCCTCAGCAGAATAAAACCCGACTCCCGAAAATGTTCAATTCCCGGACTGTTCAGGACGAGAGCCGATTCATACAGAATTTGGTACTCCGAAGCCACCTGAACAGGACTTTCTGGCTCAACGACGCCGCCTACCTGAGTTTTGCAGCTACAGCCAGCGGAGACGGCGAAGCGGAAGGACTCCTCACGGCAGTTACCCACAGCGGAAGCAGCCTCTTTATCTCCGATGACCTGAGCCTGTACGGAGAAGAGGAGACCGCCCGGATCAAAAGCACCCTTACAGCAGCCAGGGAGCTCAGCAGGGGCCTGACGACTCCCCTGCGAATCTTCAGTGACCCAGGGGTCTGTACGCTGTATAATGATCGGGGCTGCCTGGTCATTTTCAACCTCAACCAGACAGAAACCACCATTGAATTGAGGCTCACCTTCTTCAGGGAGCTTCTGAAACCCTGGAACTCATACCGGCCCTTTGAAGGGGCCGAGGACCACCCCCTGGAAGCCCCCAGGAATATTACCCTGAAACCCGGGGAATACAAGCGGATACAGCTTCGCAGCGTCTGATTTCCATACCCCGCCTTCGGGCGGGTTTTTGTAGAAAAATTTGATTTCCCCTGATCTCTTAGTAATACTAGGGTCATGGGGGTAAAGTATGAAACTCAAGCAGCAATTCCTGTTAATCGTTGGAATTCCCATTCTTGGAATTCTCTTAATCTTCGCCACAGGATACTACAGCTTTACCGGTCTGGGAAAAGAGGTTGAACTTCTCAATACCATCCAGCAGGACCGCGCTACCCTGCTGAACGCCGACCGGGACGCCTACCAGGGATTCCTTGCGGAGAAGATGGCCCTGGACAGCATCGACAGGCAGGAACTTGAAAGCCTTGACGCGGAGAATCTGGAAAACCTCGACCAGGCCTGGGAACGTGTTCTTGAACCCTCGAAAAATTTTACCCGGAATATGGGCCCGGAGTTTCAAGGTTTCAGACAGGAATATGAGAAATGGAAACAGAGAAGCCGGGGCATACTCGACATAGCCGTATCTACGGCAGACGAGATGATCCTGATACAGGAGGCAGCGGAGCGGACGTCCGCAGCCTTCGATGAGATGCGGGAAACCATCAACCTGCTGGGAGAAAACATAGACGAGCTTCTGGGCGGTACCTTGAGCGCAGCCCGCAGACGCAGCCTGGAACAGGCGCTCTCACTGACACTGAACGCCGACCGGGATGCTTACCAGGCTTACGTGGCCCGGCTCAGGGCTCTAAATGCAACGACACGAGATGAGCTCGATACCTTTGCAGCGGATAACCAGGAGAATATTCAGCAGACCCTGGAACGCTTCAACAACGCCGTCGAAATTGTCGGCTCCGGGGCGGCCCGACTGGCCCAATCCTTTGCCTCATCCTCCGAGACCTGGATCAGGGAGAGCGACACAGTAATGTCCAGACTCCAGGAGGTTTTTGACGATAAAACCGAACAGGCACGCTTCGCTGTGGAAAGTGCCGAGGCCTTTAACTCCATGCGAACATCAATCGACGTCCTGGGAAACATGCAGGAAGAGCGGGCCCTACAGGAAATCGAAAACATGAACACCATGATCACCCGCACCTTGTGGGTGTACATCATAGTCGTTCTCGTGGCAGTGACTGCATCGCTTCTGATAGTGACCCTCCTTGCCTCCGCCCTGCTCAAAGCGATCAGGCTGTCCGTGGAAGCTGCCGAGCGCATAACCCAGGGAGACCTTACCGCACGTATCGATATTCAGCGCAGGGACGAGATAGGAACCCTGGCAGCCGGTCTCAGATCGATGATCGCCAGGCTCAAACGCATCGTCGGAGAGATCCGCCAGTCCGCTCAGAACATATCCCTGGGCAGCGACGAGATAGCCAAGAGTTCCCAGCAGCTCTCCCAGGGGGCCACCGAGCAGGCCTCCAACTCCGAGGAAATCTCCGCTTCCATGGAAGAGATGGGCGCCAACATCCAGCAGAACGCGGACAACGCCTCCCAGACGGAGAAGATAGCCCAGCGGGTTGCGGAAGACGCCAACCAGAGCGGAGAGGCGGTGGGCAAGACCGTGGAGGCCATGAAACAGATTGCCGAAAAGATCGGAATCATCGAAGAGATCGCCAGGCAGACCAACATGCTCGCCCTGAACGCGGCCATCGAAGCCGCCAGAGCCGGGGAACAGGGCAAGGGTTTCGCGGTAGTTGCCGCGGAGGTCCGCCGCCTCGCCGAGCGCAGCCAGAATGCCGCCGCGGAGATCAGCGAGCTCTCCTCCAGTTCCGTGGAGATCGCCGAAACCGCTGGAGACCTGCTGACCAAGCTGGTTCCGGACATCCGGAAGACCGCGGAGCTGATCCAGGAGATCAGCTACTCCAGCAACGAGCAGAAGAGCGGGGTGGAGCAGACAAACAGCGCGATGATGCAGCTGGACTCCATAACCCAGCAGAATGCCTCCTCGGCGGAAGAGCTCTCCTCCACCTCAGAAGAGCTCTCCTCTCAGGCGGAGGGTCTAGTGGCAATGATCAATTTCTTTACCCTCGACCAGGACCAGGGCCGTTCCGTGGAGGCTCCCAGGCTTCTGCCCAAGGAGACGGTCTCCATGAATGTGGAAGACGAGGAGAAGTTTGAGGAGTTATAGACTGGGATATTCCTGACGGATTCAGCTGAGCCCCGACAACCAGGCGTTTAACTCGTCCTGCCTGGCCCGGGCTTCACTGTCTCCGCCCGCGAAGGTACCCAGCTTCAGTTCCCCTTGAATACCTCCGTCCAGCATATGGAGTACCCGTTCGCTTCTGGCCGCCACCTTTGGATCATGGGTAACCAGCACAATCGTTGTTCCGCCGTTGTGTACATCCTTGAGAATATCCAGGATCTCGGCGGCGGATCCGGAATCCAGGGCCCCCGTGGGCTCGTCCCCGAAGATCACAGCCGGCTCGTTGATCAGACTCCGGCAGATACCGACCCTCTGCAGCTGTCCGCCGGAGGCCTGATCGACGGAATTGCGGGCCAGGGAGCCAATCCCGGTACGATTCATCAGATACCGGGCCCGGTGATCGATTTCTGAGCGACTGCGCACACCCTCGGCATAGGCGGGCAGACTGATATTATCCAGAAGGTTCAGGTTTTTCATCAGATGTATCTGCTGAAATATGAAACCCATCTTGCCGAGTCTGAGGCGGGAGAGTTCTTTTTCCTGCAGTCTGCTGATCTCCCGCCCTAAAAAGCATACCCGGCCGGAGCTGGCCCGGTCCATGCCGCTGACGGTATAGAGCAGGGTCGATTTGCCCGAGCCGGAAGGTCCCATGATGGAGACAAACTCTCCTTTCCTGATCTCGAGGTCGATGCCCTTGAGGACATCCGTCCGTTTATTCCCCCCCAGAGGATACCACTTATTCAAATTTTGTGTTTCCAGTACCATTGTCATCTTCTTCATTCTCCTTCCGTCTATTCAACTGTTATTAGCGATATTGTCTGTTTCAGAGAGCCTGCGATGCTGAGGACCGCCGCAGCAGCCACAAGGACCGCGAGCATAAGCGGCAGCAGGCAGTATGCCATCAGTGGATCAATCACAAAGCTGATTCCCGGCGCTCCCATGAAACCCCATATAAAACCTACAAAGCCTTGCCCCAGGGTATTGGCAAAAAGACTGCCCGCTGCAAGTCCCGTTACCAGCAGAATCAGCGCAGCACTCAAATACTGAATCCGGACTGAGGCAGGAGTAAATCCGATGCTCCGCATCACAGCTATACGCCCTGAATCCCTGGCAGCGAGCATGCGAAAGAAGAGGGCAGTTATAAGGACCGCAATCAGGCTTCCCATGGCGATGGCAGCCTTGATGAACCGCGAAAGCTGAAGAATGGTAGAGCCCAGGGTCTGATCAAGATAACTCTCAAGATGCGTAATCCGGGCGGAGGGAAGCAGGGCGCCGAGCTCCCCGGCCTTCGCCTGAACGTCAATTCCGGGAGCAAGTTCCAGGGCAAGGGTATATCCCAGGGGAAGCCCCGGAAAACCATTGAACGAGGCCTTGGCGGTCCGCCCTCCGTTGGTAATGTCCTGATAAATACCGCTGATCCTCATCTTCCGGGAAGAACCGCCGGCTTTCAGAACCAGGGAGTCACCGATCTTCACATTCAGATCCCGGCTGTTGAGATATGAAACAGCCAGCTCCTCCCCGGATAGAGGTACGGTCCCTTCAAGATATTTCAGAGGAAAGAGGGAGTGGTTTCCGCTTTCCACCACCAGTGAAGCTCCGTCCTCCGGACGATCCGCAGTGTCATACTCAAGTTCATAGCGGGACCGGGTCAGCAGGGCATACCGCTCCATCTCGGGGTCCTTCTTCAACAAGCCCGTCAGCTCTTCAAGACACGATTCCGTTTCGTCTGAATACCGCAGGTCTATGCGGATATCACTCCGACCTATCCCCATGTAGGAGATAAAGTCGGGAGAAGCAAGGGTGGTAAGAAAATGGAAGGGGATCAGGATGATCAGAGCGGAGAAGAAATAGACCAGGAGGAGCAGGGCAAAAAGTCTGGGGCGCTGCAGGACATCCCGAAGACCAAGTGCCACGTTAACATTTATACCCCGAAAAACCTTCAAAGGCAGAGGCCTCCTTCTGCCGGAAGCGTCCCCCGCAGACCCGGAGCGGAGGGCTTCAACTGCGCTGACAGCGCCGAAGCGCCGAAAAACCGGCAGAAGAAGCAGAAAGGCAAACAGAAGAATCCCCGCGGCCGCACTCAGGGGAACAAGGTAGCGGGATGTCTCCGACGGAGCCTGCCCGATACTGAAGAGAATATTGGAAGTGAGCAGCGGGTTACAGAGAATTGAGACAAGGCTTCCGCCCAGAGCGGCAAGCCCGCTGATAACAAGATACTTGACCAGAAATATCCTTCGTATCGTCTTCTTCGGCAAGCCCACGGCCTTCATAACCCCGATCTCACGGTAATCCTCTTCTATGGAGCCGAGGATGATAAAACGCAGACAGAGGACCGCAATGATCAGCAGAAGAAGACTCAGGATTCCCAGGACCACTGCCAAGATACCGTCGCTTATGCTGTTGAGCACGTAGAATATACGATAGTCCACCGCCGGACCTTTTCTGGGCAGATTCGTCTTCTGCCAGGCTTCACTGAACTCATCGATCCGCGAGGAATCGCTAAGGCGAAAGCTGATCAGGTACTCCCGGTCTGGAAAAATCTCTTCCAGCTCCCGGAAATCCGCTCTGTTCATCAGGAAGCGTTTGGAATGAACCACCGCTGGATTCATCTGGGCGTCCCGCACAAGAAGGGATACCCGGAAATCCCGTTGTATCCCGGAATGTGTCAGGCTAACACGATCGCCGATTCTCACCCCCCTCTCCCGGGCATAATAGACAGGTACCCCTATTTCTCCCCTGGCCGGCTCAGGGATGCGGTTTTTCATATCCAGCAGATAATCAAAACGGGGATTCTGGACCACGAGACTGATATCCATAATGCTGTTCGTCTCGGCTTCATCGGCGCCGGAAAACTTCAAGGATGCCCCATCGATACTGATCATCCCGGAGATCTGGCAGTCTTCAACCAGTCCCCCGACTCCTGCCCAGGAAGCAATCTCTTCAGCTTCAGCGGCAGACAGCCTCCCGCCGTGCATCTGTACAAAATGGGGGGCTTTGGCGGTGATGAAAAAAAGACGCAGGGATCCTGCCAGGTCGCTTATGAGTCCTGTGCCCCCCGCGGCCATAAGAGCCGAGAGAAAGATGAAAACAAAGACAACCAGCAGCGAAGCTTTCCTCCGCGACAGGTCCCGGAAGAGAATTCTTGAAAGGATCATATGCTGCAGCCCTCCTGCTGTCTCTCCTGCCTCTTTTCCGGCCAGATAAAACAGAGCCAGCGCAGAGCAACAAGCCAGGAGGTCAGGGTCAGACCGAAACCGGCGATAATCAGCATCAGGGCGATACCTCTTCCCGGCCCTGTACCGATCAGATGTCCAATGGTCGGAGCCAGAGCGCCATGGTCCATCAGAAGGGGGGTAAAGAGACGGTCTGCAAGGAGTCCTGAGCAGGTGTAGGCGACAAGGTAGCCGCTCTGGGTTATCAGACCGATCAGGCCCCAGACACGTCCCTGAAAATTGCCGGGGATGGATGTACGGATAAGGACCTCGGCACCGGTATTGATAAAGGGCAGACAGAAAAAGAACAGAAAGAAGCTAAGGCTTATCCAGACAAGACCGGTACTGAAGCCCATCATTCCAAGAAAGATTCCCGACGCTCCCAGACTGAGGGCGATGAGTATATCCAGCCTCTGGGGCAGACCGAGAAGACCGATCAGAATCCCCCCGATGAGCATTCCCGAAGCCGAAAGAGCCTGGACCGTACCCAGGGTTCCCGGATCGTAGAGACTGAGCATCATCGGTCCGAAGAGAACCTGCAGCATTCCCACAAAGAGGGTGACAATCGAGAGCAGGAGCACCGTCTCCATGACCTGTCTCCTGTTCTGCAGGCAGGCAATCCCGTCCTTCAGGTCGACGAATATATCCTGACGTCCTGTAAATTCTTCCGCGGGTCGCATACCGGGAATGGAGCAGGCCGCAGCCACCGCCAGGAAGAAACTGCCGATATCCAGGAGCAGAATGATTTCGAGACCCCCGGCGGTCAGCAGAAAGCCCGCGGCCAGGGGCGCCAGCAGATACTGAGCCGAGGACGCCAGCTGGACCAGAGCACCTCCCCTGGCGAACTGCTGTTCATTCAGAAGATCAGTCAGGGAAGCCTTGTAGGCCGGATTCTGAAGCGCGGTAAATACCGAGCTTACAGCTATCCATAAAGAGGCTGTACCCGGCGTCAAGGTCCCGGCCCTCAGGTGGAGCAGAATGGCGATTACCCCCGCGGCTGAACCAAGATCTCCGAGGATGATCAGTTTTCTGCGGTCCATCCGGTCCGCCAGCAGGCCGCCCGCCGGCCGCAGCAGAATCGACGGGATAAACAGAGCAGAGACAAGCAGGGCGACACTGCCCGCCCGGGATGTCTCGGTAAATACATATACCCCCAGGGCAAAACCGGTCATTCCCGTACCCAGGGCAGATATCAGCTGCCCAGCCCAGAGGATCAGAAAGGTGAACATGGATTTCCGTTTCATTCCTGCACCCCTCAGAACTGCCAGAGACCGGCAAGGGAGATAAAATACCCGTCTCCCGTATCCGCGGTGGAATCATCCTCCCAGCGCTCCCGGCCCTCAAAGGCGTATCCCCCGGTAAGCGCCAGGAAGGTAAGGTCCAGCCGGGCGAATACCCCGTAGTAGTGGAGTTCATAGTCCTCGTCATGATCTGCAGAAACGAAGGAGAGCACATCGCTCTTTACTCCCAGGTCAAGACCTGCAAAGTCCCCTGCAGGACTTTCAGAATCGAAAAAGCGGTATCCCAGGCTCGCTTCAAATATCAGGTCCCGGACATCCCGAAACTCGTCGATCCGGAGGTCGCCGTTGAACCTGATACGCTGCTGCGGAAAAAGAGTGAATGCCAGGCTGGGACCGGTGATAAAATCGAATCCCGCCTCAAGAAGGGGTGACCGGTACTTCAGGCGCACGAAGGGCACCGGTATGACCGGAGAATCCAGACCAAAATCCGATACCCCCAGCCCCCCGCCGACAGCTAGGTTCACTCTGCTCCCGGACAGAATCTCATACCCGTAGACCGCCGCGGCCTGGAAGGTATCGAGTCCGCCGCTTACCGGCCGGTCAGACTCGCTCTTGAACAGACCGACAACCTGGTGCCGGTTCCTGTCCATATCAAGCAGAAGCTCAATACCATGGAAGGCATCGGAATAGGCCGGAGCAGGATCTCCGTCAAAGCCGGTCCGCGTATAAAGGGCAACGAAGGATAGCGTTTCCCCCACAACAGCTCCTCCGGTGCTGATGGAATACGCTTCTTCGGAATCGAGGCGTATCAGTTCATACCCGAGCATGGGAACCAAGGCAGGCCTGTCGGCGCCTTCGCCGACAAGGGGAGCCTGCAGCAGCAGGGCAGACACAATACATACATAGAGAACAGAACATCCGTTTTTCATCGAAACCCCCTCAAAAAGTGCATTCTTTGAGTTGAGAGTAGCCGGGGGTCCGCGGTCTTCATATCGAACATTAATCGTAAAACAGGGAGAAAGGACCTACGTAATTAATACTAGATGGGAGTCGGGCCTAGGATCTGAGCTTGTTCAGAAGTTCCACCCGGCTCCTGGCGCCGGCTTTCTGATAGAGGTTGTAGATGTGGGTGCGTACAGTGGCGGGAGAGATGAAGAGCCGGTGGGCGATCTCCTTGTTTGCCAGTCCATGGGCAATCATGACGGCTATCTCCGCCTCCCGGGGAGAGAGTCCCAGGGCCTGGACACGTTCCGGAGGTACGGCCTCCATAATCCCGGATCCTTCACCGACGGACCTGAACAGACGCATCGCCGCACTCATGGAGACCATGTTCCAGGCCAGGTAGTAGAAATGGTCCAGGGAGAAAGCTGCAAGCCAGTCGATTCCCGCGGACTGTATCAGGGACTCGAGAAAGCCCGCGGGGGCAAATATGAGCGTACACAGGCCGTAGGCTTTAAGCAGGGAGCGCAGAGCAGCAGGCTCCCTCAGGTTAACCGACTTGATCGCAAGGAGCCCGAAGGAAGCCATGGCCAGGGCGGTCAGAAGATGCCCCGCCAGGTTCCAGCCCCGGATACCCGTAAGGGCGATGATTCCCCCTCCGCTGCTGCCGGCCAGAAAAACCATCCCCATGTTCGCGGTGCTCTTGAGGATGACAAAAACAACAAAGAGCTGCCCCAGAATGGCCGGGGCCCTGCGAAGGGCTGGAAGCGGCAGCATCCGCCGCATCAGAAGAAGGACAAGGACCCACAGGGCGGTATTCGTTCCCGTAGCCAGGATAAGAAGCAGCCCGATTCCTCCCCTGTCATGATCCTTCGGCATGCTCTGGAAATAATAGATGAACATGACAAGGGCCATACCCAGGAGAAACAGAGCCTGAATGGACAGCAGGTACGACAGAAGCCTGTTCCGCAGCCGTATGCGCATTAAAACGAGGGCGGCGCCGCCCATGAAGCCGGAGGCAAAAAAGAGGATATAAAAAACCATGATAAAGTTCTGCACTCCGACTGCCCTGCCCTTTTACACGTTTCCTCAGCTGTTTTTCTCCACCACGTGGCGCCGGATCTTTTTGGTGGTGGTCATCTCCATGGGTTCATTCAGGATGGTCACCCGCTCGATTTTCTGGTAGCTGTGGAGCCTGGTGTTGACTTCCGCAACGATCGCCTCGATGCGCGCCCGGATACGGTGTTCACCTTCATCCTCATCCCTCAGGTCCTCCTCAAAAAGCTCCAGGTTCGGGTAGATCAGGGCCTCGATGCGTTCGCCGGGGGTATGTTTGTCCAGGGTGAAGCCCCGGATCATGATCTGCTCGATCTCGTTGTAGAGCTGGAAGGCATCTTCGAGCTCCTCGGGATAGACGTTCTTGCCCCCCTCGGTAACAATCAGGTTCTTGGCACGTCCCGTCAGGTACAGGTAGTTGTCCCGGTCAAGATAGCCCACGTCGCCGGTCCGGAAGAACCCATCGTCGGTAAACACCTCGGCGGTCTCCTCGGGCATCCGGTAATAACCCCGCATTACCATGGGTCCCTTGATGGCGATCTCTCCCCGTCCCTCGGAATCGGGATCCAGGATCTTCACCTCCGTTCCGGGCAGAATCCGTCCGACACTGTGGACCTTGTACTGCTCTTTAGGGTTCAGGGCCACAATAGGAGAGGTCTCCGTCAGTCCGTAGCCCTGGACAAAGTCGATTCCCAGCTGATTGTACTGCCGAAATACCGAAGGGGCCAGGGGTCCGCCGCCGGAGATACAGATGCGGATGGATGCCAGCGAGGCCTTGTCAAGAACCGATTTGAAAAGAATCTTCCCGGGGTTAATCCGGAAAAGGGCCTTGATTGTTCCGCTCAGGAACATCAGTCCCCGAATAATGCCGTACACCACCGGCCCCTTTGCGCGGATCCCCTTCATGATTCCCTGGAGCAGCCGGTTAAAGAGCATGGGGACCCCCAGGAACATGGTCACATTGGCGGCTTTCAGGTCGTGGAGAATCTGTTTGACCACCATGCGCTTGCCGAACACCGTCTCGGCTCCAACCGAGAGACTCTCGATAAAAACCGCCAGCATGCTGTAGGAGTGGTGTATGGGAAGCAGGGCGTAAAAAACATCGGAATGATAGATATTCAGGTTTGCCTGAGCAAGGAGGCAGTCCGCCGTCAGGTTCCGGTGACTCAACATTACCCCCTTGGGTCTGCCGGTTGTACCGGAGGTGTAGAGAATGGCCGCCAGCTCCTTCTCGTCGACCGCGAGGGTATCCTCCAGAGGATCGGCTTCGAGATCGTAAATATAGGGATCTTTCCCCGGATTCAGGGAGACCAGACTTGAGAAATCCTCCCTGGTAAAATCATCATACTTCTCCCTGTCGACAAAAAAGGCCTTTGCACCGGCGGAGCTGAGGAGTCCCCGGATATCAGCGGCGGAGAGAGCGTAATCGATGGGGACCACAACAGCACCGGCATAGAGAACCGCCAGGTAGGCCACCGCCCACTCGGGGCTGTTGGCGCCGCTTACGCCAACCCGGTCTCCGGGGGCAATTCCACGCTGCCTTAGGTACCCCGCAACCCGGCGGACGCGCTCCAGGGCCTCGCTGTAACTGAGGCTGACGCGATCGGGCTCGTATACGGTAAAACAGGGGCTTTCCGGGTATCGTTGGGTTGAAATGGTAAAGAGCTGGGGAACGGTCGGCCATTCGCCCGAGAAAAGAGTACCGCGATAGTCATCGAGAAACTGCCAGGGGACCGTGTTGCGCTTCATGTAAACCTCTCCTGCTCTGTATGCTCGTATCTTGTATACAGATAATTGTATACCCTGAGGTGCTAAATGGCTATAGATCCCCGGCAGAAGAGAACAGCCTTTCCAGCGATGGAGACTCCGCCGCCCCTGTCTCGGCAGAAGAGTTCTCCCCCCCGCCGGGAAAGCTGAAAGGCAATCAGACTCTGCTTTCCCAGAACCCCGCTCCAGTAGGGAACAAGGGACGAGTGGGCCGACCCGGTTACGGGGTCCTCAAAAATCGAGGCCTGGGGGGTGAAAAAGCGGGAGACAAAATCAGCAGGGCTTCCTTCCTCCGCCCGGGCGGTGACGCAAATTCCTCCGGGGTCAAGATTGATTTCATCGAGAATGCTCCGGTCGAAACAGATATTCCTGACATCCCCTTCTGAAGGATAGACAAGAATATAATCCCGCGCCTTCAGGACCGCCCGGGGCTGAATATTCACAGCCCGGGCGATTGTCTCCGGCAGTTCACAGGAGCGGGGAGGTCGGGAGGGAAAATCCATTACGATACGCTCACCTCGAAAGGAGACCGGAAGCTCTCCGCTGCGGGACAGGAAGACCAGGGACTCCGTGGAGGTATCAACGAAGTTTCTGACAACAAAGGCCGCCGCCAGTGTCGCGTGACCGCAAAGGTCCATCTCGATATCCGGGGTGAACCAGCGGATACGCCAGCTGCCTGCTTCCCTGACGCAGAAAGCGGTTTCCGGCAGAAAGAACTCCCCCGCCACACGCAGCAGGGTCTCCTCCGGCGGCCAGTCGTCAAGAATGCAGACCGCCGCCGGGTTTCCTCCGAAGAGCATTGAGGTAAAAGCATCCACATGAAAAAAATCAATCAGCATTAAACCAAGGATACGGGCATCCCGGAATTTAGGCAATATTGAAGAGTTTTCTTTACTGCATTACTCACATTTACTACCTTTATGGTAGTAATACAAAGTCCCGACAGGAGGAGGCTGATGGTCATTGCCGTACCGAAAGAGCTGGAGAGCTGGGAAAACCGGGTTGCGTTGACCCCTGAGGGGGTAAAAAAACTGGTGGATACAAAATCTGTCAGAGTGCTGATGGAAGAATCGGCTGGGGCCGCCTCGGGCTTCTCCGACGGGGAGTACAGCGATGCCGGAGCAGAGATTACAGCAGAGAGAAAGACGCTTCTTAAGGAAGCGGACATTCTTCTCCGGCTGGGTAAACCTCCCATGAATGAAATTCCGAGTCTTAAACCCGGCTCCTTTCATATCAGCTTTCTGGATCCCTACAATGAACGGGAGCTGATTAAGGCCATCGCGGACAGCCGGATCAACGCCTTCAGCATGGAAATGATTCCCCGCAGCACCAGGGCCCAGAAAATGGATGCCCTGAGTTCCCAGGCAAGTCTCGCAGGCTACGCGGCGGTAATCGAGGCGGCCAGGGAAATAAGAATGGCCTTTCCCATGATGATGACCCCCGCGGGAACAATCTCTCCGGTACGGGTCTTCGTAATCGGCGCCGGGGTCGCCGGGCTTCAGGCCATTGCTACGGCAAAACGTCTGGGTGCCCGGGTCGAGGCCTACGATACCCGTCCGGTGGTGGAGGAACAGGTCGTAAGCCTGGGGGCAAAGTTCATCAAGATCGACCTGGGAGAGACGGGACAGACCAAGGACGGGTATGCCAAAGAACTGACACAGGAGCAGCTGGAGAAGCAGCGGGAGCTGATGCAGGAGCGCTGCATAGCCGCGGATGTGGTCATTACCACCGCCAAACTCTTCGGCCGCCCGGCCCCCCTCCTGATTCCCCGGGCCACAGTGGAGGCCATGCGCCCCGGCTCGGTACTGGTGGACCTTGCAGTCGACACCGGGGGTAACGTGGAGCTTTCCCGGCCTGGAGAAATTGTCGACCATCGGGGGGTAAAGATCCTGGGTCTCAGGAACTTTCCCGGACAGGTGGCAAAGCACGCCAGCCAGATGTATTCAAACAACCTTGTCAACCTGCTCCTGGAGTTCTGGAAGGACGGCAATCCGGGACCCGATTTTAATTCCGAGGACAAAATCGTGCAGGGCTCCCTGATTACCCGGGACGGCAGCATCGTTCACCCCGGGATCCGCAAAATATACGGACTGGAGGATTAGACCATGGATATACGTCTTGTTTTTATTCTCGTACTGGCGACCTTTCTCGGCTTCGAGCTGATCTCCAAGGTCCCGTCCCAGCTGCACACCCCCCTGATGTCAGGTTCCAACGCTATCTCCGGCATAACCATCGTCGGGGCCCTTCTGAGCCTGGTAGGCAGCTTCAGCGTCGAAGGCAACGTAATGCGTATTATCCTCGGAACCATGGCGGTCACCTTCGCGACAATCAATGTCGTCGGGGGCTACCTGGTAACTGACCGCATGCTGCGGATGTTCGTCAAGAAGGAGAAAAAGTGATGCCCAGTCTGTCACCGGACCTGCAGAACCTGCTGTACATAATCGCTTCGGTATTCTTCGTTTTCGGTATCAAGATGCTGGGAAAACCGGAAAGCGCCCGCAACGGAAACGCTGTATCCGCCCTGGGCATGCTGATTGCCATTATCACAGCCCTTTTGAGCGAACAGATTATCCACTGGCAGTGGATCGTCGTCGGACTGGCTGCCGGAAGCATAATCGGCGCCCTGGCGGCCCGGCTGGTCGCCATGACAGCCATGCCGGAGATGGTCGCCCTCTTCAACGGTTTCGGCGGTATCGCGAGCCTCCTGGTGGGCTGGGCGGAATTCCAGAAAATCTACAGTGCCGGGGGACTGATGAGCGCCTCCTACTACCAGATCTTTATAATCCTGCTCACCGTCCTTATCGGCGGAGTAACCTTTTCCGGTTCCCTGATTGCCTGGGGTAAGCTTTCCGGCACCGTACCGTCCCGGCCGATCCAATACCGGGGACAGCGAATTGTCAATGGTATCCTGGTCCTGTTGATCATCGGTTTTTTTATCGTCCTCACCGGACGCCTGGACTTTACCGGCCTTGAAAATTATACCCACTTTGTCGTTATCGCGGCCCTGGCACTGCTTTTCGGCGTACTTTTCGTGATACCCATCGGAGGCGGAGACATGCCGGTGGTAATATCCCTGCTGAACTCCTACAGCGGTATGGCGGCCTGCGCCGCAGGCTTCGTAATCAACAACAATGTGCTGATCGTATCCGGCGCTCTGGTCGGTTCCTCCGGAATAATCCTGACAACCATAATGTGCAAGGCAATGAACCGTTCCCTGACAAACGTCCTTTTTTCCGGTTTCGGCAGCGTCTCGGCCTCGGCTCAGGGCGAAGGCTTCCAGGGAGAAGCCAAGGCCATCAGCGTGGACGACGCCTACTACGTGCTGGAAGCGGCCAAGAACATTCTGATCGTTCCCGGGTACGGCATGGCGGTGGCCCAGGCCCAGCACGCCGTCCAGGAGCTCGCGACCCTGCTGGAAAAGAACGATGCGGAGGTAAACTTTGCCATTCACCCCGTAGCCGGCAGGATGCCGGGTCACATGAACGTCCTGCTCGCCGAGGCCAACGTTCCCTACGAGAAATTGAAGGAGATGGACGACGTTAACCCCCAGATCGGAAACGTGGACGTGGCGGTGGTTATCGGTGCCAATGACGTGGTCAACCCCGCCGCCAGGACCGTGGAGTCCTCTCCAATCTACGGCATGCCGGTTATCAATGTGGACAAGGCCCGGACGGTAATTGTACTCAAACGCTCCCTGAACCCCGGCTTCGCCGGCATCGACAATCCCCTCTTCTTTAACGAGAACACCAGGATGCTCTTCGGCGATGCCAAAGCTACGGTGCAGGGACTGGTGGCGGAGTTTAAGAATTAGTTACTGTCCCGAATCGTGGGGATGGATGACGATTAACGGTAGTTTCTCATAGGAATTACCCGCCCCACTGTTTTTTATTCCGGGAAATTTACCTATTTATCGGAAAAATCCGGCTGCAGGGCGATTTTATCCCCACGCTTCGGGACAGTACTCAGGAATCACAGCTGTAAACCCGGAAAATTCCCCACTTCCGTAAGGATAGTCTCCATCGCCCACGTCATGGAGCGCCGCGGGTTCTTACCCGCAGCGATAGTTCGGTACGATTTCTAACCCTGAGCTTGGTCATGATATGGTGAAGATGGTTCTTGACGGTCCCTTCGCTTATAAACAGTTCCGCCGCGATCTCTTTATTGCTGTATCCCCTGGCTACCAGCTCCAGGAGTTCCGCTTCCCGAGGTGTAACGCCATACCGAATGATAAGCTCCTCAGTACTGCTGGAATTGTCTACGGAGCTCTGCAGCATCAACAGCGACGAAGAAACCTTGAGAACCAGAAGGTTGGTAGAAATGAAGAGTACCAGCAGGGTTGCCATGGTAGAAACCAGATAGGTCGAAGAGCTGTGGGATGAGGGCCCGAGGATCAGGGTGACCAGGAAACCGAAGGGAGTAAAGTCTCTGGAAAGAATAAGTTCCCGGTAGTGGATCGTTTCACCGAAAACAATCAGAAAGAATATCACCACGGCGCCGACGATAATCAAGGCACCCTTGTCGCCCTTGAGGACAACAGCAATGAAACGAACTGCTGCATAGAGGAGAGCTGTAAGCACAGCCATGAGGAAATAGAGCACAAGGCGGGAATAGAACAGCACGGGTGTAGCGAGCATAACTAAAGAATTGAAGGCGACAAATCCCGTCATACTCCACAGAAACCCGCGTCCCAGTTTTCCCGGATAGATTCGATCAAGCGCCCAGATAAAGAGTACCGGGACTGCGTGACTGGTCAGGTACTCGGTTTTCAGCTGGACAAGCCACTGAATATCCGGAAGGAACTGGGTTATCAGCATCTGGCCAAGCAACAGTACCCGCAGGGCCAGCACCCAGAACATCGCGCTCAATAACAATGCCGCCCTGGGGCCGCCGGGTGTTCTGAGAAAGAGAAAAAGATTGTAGATACCCATCATCAGAAAGCTGCCGAAGAGCAGCAGATCGTACATGGTTTCGATGGTAAGCAGAGAATCAATCTGATCCACCGTGCCGATTTGAAGAGGCTTCCACATACCCCCGCGGCGGTGATGGAAATTGGAGACCTGCAACAGAAGGGAAGCACGGTTTTCGACGGTCTCGAAATGCGCTGTTCGCATACGATAAGCGGGATCTGAGGCTTCCCGGCTTGTGCCGACGGTGCCGCAGCTTTCGATCTTCTCACCATTTATCCAGAGCTCATAGGCGGTAGAGGCATTGGGAATCCACAATCCTGCACTCCTCATTTCCGGGGGTAACAGAATTTTCAGGGTAAAAGTGGCAAAACCCGTTCCCCCGACCGGATTCCTGCTGTCCGGCCATTCGTTCCAGGTCCCGGGCATAGGGAAGAATCCATCGGACTTCGGCTTTTCTCCTCCGTCTCCGGTGGTTCTTACGAGTTGTTCCCAGTATATGTGCCAGTCTCCGGCAAGATCCACCGGTCCGTTCAGGCTGAAGTCCCATTGCCTGAGATCAATTACTCCTCCGGATGCCCGGGGAAAAGAAGGTGCGGCGCTGCAGCCTCCGCCGAGGAGTGCTGTCGACAGGAGGAGGATCAGCATGCATTTTCGTTTTACTACCAGAACTCGCAGCTCCAGTGTTATCCCGCCTTTCTCTGTTATTGTATTACATATCGGACATTTCAATCTTGATAAAGTCTACTCCCGGAGCTTTGAAACGTCAATTAAGGACCAGACCAGGGTGACGGGTAAAAATGTAACTAAAGTTACATAGCTATTTATTACTTTATCAGTAATATTTAAGACATTAGAAAGCGAAAGTATGGAGGTTTAGCGGGATGAACGGGATAAAAAGCACCGGTACGACAGGAATAGCCGGATGTTTCGTTTTGATCATGTCAGTTGTAACACTTATAAGCGCATGTGCCGGTACTGGTGCGGCTGGTGGAGACTCAGGGAGTCTCGATGCTTCAGCAGCGCCGTATATTATGCCCGAACCTGGGGTACACTATCTTGTTTCCGGCAGCTCCCTCACGGTGAGTATTGAATCGCCGTCCCCGGATGCCGAAATCTTCTTTACCCTGGACGGAACGGACCCGGCAGAAAGCTCGACGCCTTATGTAAGCCCCTTCCTCGTAGACAGTTCCGTCGTCGTGCGTGCTGTGGCCCTGGAAGACGGCAAGCGGGAGAGCACGGCCGCCTATGCCGCCTTCGTCATTCTGGAGACAAGCCAGACCAGCGCCCCGCCTCTAATAAGCCCGGCAGGAGGCGTTCGTAACAACCCCACGTCCATAAGCATAAGCAGTGCGACTGTGGACGCCAAGATTTATTATACCACCGACGGAAGCTTACCCCATGCGGGATCCACTCTATATGAAGGACCATTCACCATCGATGCTCCGGTGCAGGATGTCAGGGCCGTGGCGATCAAAGCGGGGGAGGAGCGCAGTTTATCCTCTGCAAGTTTCAGCTTTACAGCTTCGATGCCGGAGATCGTCCGCAGAGGACAGTGGGAAGGATACTGGGACCACCCTGGAAGCGGTTCCGTAGCCGACGGGGGTATTTTCGCCGCTGCTTATTATGAGGCTCCGGCCCGGGGGACCTCCCTGACAGCGAGCAGTGCCACCGGAGGTGCCGAGATTCGTTTCACAGTCGATGGAAGTATTCCGGATGAATCCTCCCTTCTTTATACCGGTCGCATGATGGTGTGGTGGGACGGCAATCCGGGAAACCTGCGGATCGGAGGAAATCTTGTTACCGGGCCGATTACCTCGAGCACCGGGATGGCGATACGCGTTTTCCGGGAAGGCTATGAGCCCAGTCCGGTGTTCACCATGGGATTCACCACAGCGGCTCCCACTCCGGCCCCGCACTAGGAGAGAACGATGACATTATTTACGACAAAACGTTTTACGATTTTAGCCTGGATAGTTACGGGCATGACGATTCTTACAGTGATTTCCGGCTGCGCAGGAGCCGGCGCGGGAGGCGGTGAAAACGGCGGCGATGCTTTACCAGGCGTAACATGGCAGCAGCTTGCCAAGCTTATTGGGAACGCCGCGGCGCATGAGCAGGCCGGCTTCAGCGTCGCAATGGACGAGAATACTGCGATCGTCGGTGTCCCCGGTGACGACATCAGAGGCTACAACGCCGGATCTGCCTATGTTTTTGTTCGCGACGGTTCAGGGCTCTGGAGCAGGACGGACACACTCACCGCCTCAGACGCCGGGGAAAACGATATTTTCGGCTCCAGCGTCGCCTTAAGCGGCGACTTCGCTATCGTCGGAGCGCCCTTACACAACGGTCCCACGGATAACCCTTTTGATACGGACGGGATAAGCCGGGACTCCGGGGCGGCCTATGTCTTCGTGCGCAGCGGGGACAGCAGCTGGAACCAGGAGGCGAAGCTCACCGGCAACAGGGACCTGGTCATAGCGGATGACAATTTCGGCTCCAGCGTTGCAATCAGCGGAGACACGGCGATAGTCGGATCGCCCTATGATGAAAAGGGAACTGCAAACCCGGACTCCGGGGCGGCATACGTGTTCCGGCGGAACGACGAAGGCAATTGGCCTCAGGAGATCAGGCTCAGCGCCGCCGATGCCTCCGCGGGTGACCAGTTCGGCTCTCAAGTCGCGATCAGCGGATATTCAGCGATCGTCGGAGCACCCTTCAGTGATGACGGAGGTAACTCTTCCGGGTCCGCCTATATATTTACCCGCAACGGCAGCTGGAGTCAGACAAAACTCAGCGTCAACGTCACGGCAGGAAACCAGCTCGGTTTTGGCGTCGCAATCGACGGCGATACGGCGATTGCAGGGGCTCCCGGTGGTGGTGACAACTACAGGGGCCTGGCGTATGTTTTTACCCGCGACGCCGCAGGAAGCTGGAACCTGTCGGACACGCTCAGCCCTGTCGACGCCACGGAGGGCGCATGCTTCGGCTGGAGCGTGGCTATCGACGGCGACAGCACCATCGTCGGGGCAGTCGGTGACGGTGCCGGCGGCTTTAACTCAGGAGCGGCTTTTGTTTTTACCCGCAGTGCTGAAGGTGCCTGGACCCAGTCGGGAAAGCTCACCGCCGCCGACGCCGTGGCACACAATTGGTTTGGCCACAGCGTAGCGATCAGCGGCCAATCCGCAGTAGTCGGAGTGCCCCGGGATGACGACGGGGCCCAGAACTCAGGGGCGGCGTACTTTTTCGCCCTGCGATAGCTGCCGATGACGGTGATTCCTGACTAGGGCTGCCCGTTAAGAAAATTCCGTATCCCCGTGAGGATCATCTCCGCCGAAAGGGCGGAGAGGATCATCCCGGTAATCTTGCTCAGGATGACGATCCCCCGGCTTCCCAGAGCACGTTTGATCAGGGACCCGGAGAGCAGAACGGCGGAAATGCAGGCTACCGCCGCAAGCAAGGCCAGGGACCCAATCAGCTTTGCGGAGAAGGAGTCGAGCTCCGCTCCCATGACCAGGAGGGTACCGATGGTAGCGGGTCCGACAATTATGGGGATAGCCAGGGGAACCACCGCCACGTCCCCGTCGTGGGGCGCCGCGGCGTTCCCCGCCTGACCGTGGACCAGGCTGATGGCCGAAAGCATCAGGAGCACCCCGGCACCGACGCGGAAAGCATCCAGGGTTATTCCGAAAACCGTGAACATCTGCCTCCCTGCAAAAAAGAGGAGCAGACTCACCACGGCGGTAGCCCCGGAGACCGAGAGGGCCAGCCTGCGGCGGCGGTGCACATCATAGCCCTCGGTCATGCTCAGAAACATGCTAAGACCGAAGAAGGGCGTCAAAACAAAGAACAGTTTTATCCAGAGACTGAAAAATACGGACATGAGGGGATATTACACATTTCCCGCTTGCACATCCACAGCACGGGGCGCAAGATCACGCATCAGAAACATGCTGAACCTGAGAATTACTGCAGCAGCCGTCCGGGTTACGGGATTGATGGGAACTTCATAATAGTAATTTTCTCTGCATCGGTAATAGTCGTAGTCCGCCTCAAGATAGTTCCGGGTATCCGCAGAAATCTTCTTGAAGAACCGAAAGCGCAGATAATCTGCAAAAGCAGGGCGCCGGGGGATTCCTCCCCGCAAGGAATCCCGCAGAATTGCGGAGTGAAACCTGAGTACCGCCTTTTGTATCTTTTTCTCCTGCTTCTGCTGCACCGAATCCGCCAGGGGCCAGGGGGGCGTCAAAATACCAAGCTCAGCCGCAATCTCAGGCCCCGAACCAAGGGCCAGACGCAGGGCCTGTACCGCTTTATCCATTCCTGCTCCGGCATGAGAGACGATCATGAGCTTCTGCCGGAAAAAGCGGGGACGATGGTTAGTATAGCATAAACGGTCCATGAAATTTTTCATCAGCCAGGAAACGTTGGACACATAACAGGGTGAAACAAGAATCACGCCGTCAGCCTTGTTGATCTTCTCTTCAATCATCTCCCGATCGTCCTGCAGGGGACAGCGGTCTTCCCCCCTGGTTACACAGACAAAACAGCCTCTGCAGAGTTTAAGGTCCGCATTTTTCAGGAAGAGATATTCAAACTCTGCCGGCCCCAGTCTCTTCATTTCTTCCTCGATCTGTCGGGCAAGGGCGTAACCGTCCCCCTTTCCCTTCGGGCTTCCCGATATTACCAGCACCTTCACGTTTCGCTCCCCTCTGCCGCGGCAGCAACAATGTCGATAATCATGTCCGCGATACGATCACGGTCGGGGGCCTTAAAGAAATCAAGCCCTGTCTCCTGAAAAAAAACCTCAGCCCTCAGAAAGAGCTGCTGCACAGCCGCTACCTGCATAAAGGCAAGGAGCTTGAGTTCCGTCTCGCTTTTCCGCTCACCGTAGATTTTCCTCAGAGACTGCAGAACGGACGAAGCAATCCGGCTGCTGTTGTCATTCGCAGAGCCTTTTTCAAGGTCCTGAAAAATCGACACCCTGGAGATACCGGGATTCAGGGCAACAAAGGCAGCAGCCCGCTTCAGGTGCTTTCTCATCCCATCGATGGTACCGGAATCCTCCTGTCCGCCCTCTCCGGAGGAAGCACCGATAACCCCGGCTATGTAACGCTCTACCGCCTGTACCATGAGATTATCCTTGCTCTGATAGTGGTAATTGATCATGCTCACCGCAACGTCTGCCCGCCGGGCAATCCTTCTCATGGAAACCCCGGGGACATCCCCTTCAGTTTCCAGCAGCTCCATTGCCGCCTTCAGAATTCTCTCTTTTATCGCCTCTTTCTGTTCCATTGCTGTATCCCTGCTAATACTTCGTTTTCATTTCGAGCCTCATTAGAACACTGTTTCGTACAATGTTCTAATCAAAGTACCAGAGATATGTTCAGGATGTCAACATGATCAGAAAGATTGCAGGCCGGATTCTATCTAACGGAAGGACACAGAACCATTGTTGAACAGATGCAGCTGTCAGTCAGAAAGGCATATTCATCCCTCTGCCTGCGGATATAGCCCAAAAACAGTTCTTTCTTCTCAGGATACCGTTCGGCAAGTTCGGTGCATCTCTTCTGAAGCAGGGTGAACTCCTCTTCATACTCCCCGACTGTTTCGGCATCGGTGCTCCTGTATTCCCGTATAAGCCTCATCCCGGCCTTTTGAACCTGATCCATGAGTTCGCTCTTCTGCAGAATCTGATCGTGAAGCACATTGCTCCCTTCAGCAAGATAGCCGTCATCCAGAATTATTATGCCCTTCGCGGTCAAGTTCTTCTGCAGAAGCATCAGGGTCTCGCAGTAATCCCCGAATACAGGACCGATGGACCCGAGTATGATCACATCATATAGCCCAAGTGTCTTAACAAGAACCCGTGCATCTCCTTTGGTAAACTCGCAACGTTCCGCGACGTTCGCTTCCACTGCCCTTCTACGGGCTTCTTCGAGAAACTCAGGAACTGCATCGATCCCTCGGCAGAAGCAGCCAAGCTTCTCTGCCAGACAGATGGAAACCGCCCCCTTGCCGCATCCAAGGTCCAGCACCTTCAAAGAAAAGTGTTCTGTCATGTTTTCCTTGACGATGGATAAAATATCAGTTGGCGATGATCCCATCTCGTAGAAATCCTGCAGGATGTACGGCAGCCAGGGAACCAGCGCAGTATCGTCGCAATCCATTGCCCCGGCGATGCTTTCTTCCAGGCTTTTCACTCTCCAACTCCCTTTTCGACGGATCCCGCATCCTCCGCCAGAAGCAGGGCTCCCGTGATTCCCGCCCTGTTCTCCCGCTCAGGGAACACGATGTAGTCTTCCCGCTCCCCGGTAATCTCGGAACGGTCCACGTAGCCGTTGAGAAACTCCTTCAGGTATCGCCGTATGGCAGGAAAAATCTGGGGCTGGTGCATTACCCCTCCCCCCATTATAATACGCTGCGGGCTCAGCATCAGAACCATTGCAGCCAGGCCCTGGGCGAGATACCAGGCTTCCAGGTCCCAGGCGGGATGATCCTCAGGCAGTTCAATCCCCGGTTTTCCCCAGCGCGCCTCGATCGCAGGTCCCGCGGCCATCCCCTCAAGACAGCTTCCGTGGAAGGGACAGGTTCCGGGGAAGGGATCGTCCCGGCGGGGAACCACCCGGAGATGGCCGACTTCGGGATGTACAAGGCCGTGCAGTGCTTTGTTGTCGACTACGACCCCGCCGCCGACACCGGTTCCGATGGTCAGATACAAAAAGGTATCGCAGTTCCGGCCGGCACCATAGCGCCCTTCCCCCAGGGCTGCGGCGTTTGTATCCGTGTCAAAACCGAGGGGTACATGCATTCTTTGTTTAAAAAATCCGACAATATCTGTACCGGCCCACTGAAGCTTGGGCGTGGAGGTAATATGCCCATAGGTATCGGAAGAAATATCCAGATCCACAGGGCCAAACGAAGCTATACCCAAAGAATAAACAGGGCCCAACTCTTTTTCACATTCCACAAAAAACTCATGCGCCCTGGTCATGGTCTCTTCCGGGGCTGAAGTAGGAAACCGGATTTCTTTGATGATATCCACTGGTGAATACCCGACAGCACAGACAAATTTTGTACCTCCGGCTTCTATTCCGGCAAGCAGGGGTTTGGACATCAGTCACTCCTTTTTATAATGCGGTTACGGAACAGCATTATACCCCGGCTTTTTGAATCTGTCGCGTTGTTCAAGGCCATCACCTTGATACTCCTTGTCGAATCAGTTCGCCTTAATTACTGTCCCGAATCGTGGGGATGGATTTCGGCTAAGCGTATTTACATGAATGAATTATCCCTTCCGCCGTTCCGCATCCCTTGAGTTTTTCCATTGTTGCGGAGAAATTCGGCTGCACGGTGTTTTTATCCCCACGATTCGGGACACAATCTTCATCTTAAACAAAAGTTTATCATGAAACATCTTGACCATCCCCATAAACATGATTATACATACAGACAGGTTGTATGTAACATGAGACGAACAAAGGAAGAAGCGGAACAGACCAAGGAATCCATCTTTCAGGCAGGAATAGATCTGCTGGCTAAAAAGGGGATCCACGAAACCTCGATGAGCGATATAGCCAGGGCGGCCGGAGTAACCCGGGGAGCCATATACTGGCACTTTGAAAACAAGGAGGCTCTTTTGCGGGAAATCCGCGGACGGCTCCAGAGCTTTTACCAGAGTCTGGTAGATGCAGTACGCAATGACTCAGCTTCGCTGACAGAGAGCATCAGCAAGGCGGTGCGGCAGCTCTTTGAGAAATACCGGAATGATGCGGCTTTCCGGCGTCTTCAGGACCTGAATATCAAAATAAGCGTGCTCTATGCCGGAAATGATTCCATGGCGCATGATATAATTAAAACGGAAGAGCAGGATGTCCAGCTCTTCTGTGAGGCCGTCAATGACAGTCCGGTAACTAAAAGTTGTAGCCCTCTGCAGCTCTTCATGATGATGGAATCACTGATTGGAGGCCTCCTGATCCGCCAGTATGTGCGTCAGGAGTTATTAACAGATGAAGATATAGATGCTGCCGTGGCTTTCATGGTCAGGGGTTTTTCCGGCATCAATGAAATTTCAGAAAACTAAACATCAGGAGAAAACAAATGAATACTAAGCATTTACAGATGCTGGTGATCATAGCATTTTCGGCAGCAGCGCTTGCCGGATGCTCCCGGGAAGCTGAAAAAGCAACCCAAAGCATAGAAGAACTCCACAGCCGGGAGGGTATTCCTGTACGTGTCCGGGAACTCAAACCGGAAACCTTTACCGCTAGTCTGGGATATACCTCTTCCCTTACCGGTTCGGTGGAGTCCACCGCATCGGCGCTTATCGGAGACGTAATCGAGGAAGTCCTGGTTTCGGTCGGGGATTACATGGAAAAAGACCAGGTCGTACTGCGTTTTCCCGCGGATAATGCCTCGCTAAATTATGAACAGGCACGGATAAATTACGAAAACGCTAAAACCTCCTTTGAGCGAATCAGCAGACTCTACACCGCCGAGCAGGGGATCTCACGGCAGAATTACGACAACGCCCGCACCCAGTACGAGATAGCCAGGGCCAACTGGGACACGGTGCGCAAAATGAAGGATGTTCGGGCCCCCATCTCCGGGTACCTTACCCGCCTCAACGTACTGGAATCGGACAATGTGAGTCCCGGCGACCCCCTCTTCACGATTTCTAACCACACAAAGCTCAAGAGCACCGGCTGGGTCACCGACCGGGAGATCGGCAGGCTCGCTGTGGGTCAGAAAGCATCAGCCGCATGGCGGGAGCACACTCTCTCAGGAAGGGTAATCCAGGTCGATATGGCCATGGACCAGGAACGTAAAGCCTTTGCAGCAAAACTTGAATTTGACAACCCCGGTCTTGCTGTACCAAGCGGCATAACCGCGGATATCGGCATTGAGGTTTACTCCAACAATAACAGCCTTATCGTAGACATGGGTGAATTCATCGAGGGCGTCGAAGGCCGCTACGTTTTCCTTGCGGAAAACGGCGTCAGCAGACGACGGAAAATCGAAACCGGACAGCGGGAGGGGCTCAAGTTCGAAGTCCTCAGCGGACTGACTCCTGGTGACACCCTTATTACCGAAGGGGTGAACCTGGTCTCCGACGGCAGCAAGATCCGCATAATCGCCTCCGCCGACAGTCTGGCCCGGCAATAAGGTGAAAGGAGCCCCACTGTATGATTCTCTCTGATTTATCGATCAAACGGCCGGTCATGATGACCATGTTCCTTGCCGCCCTTTTACTCTTCGGCGCTATCAGCTTCCTGGGTCTTGCACTGAACCTGATGCCGGAGATGGATATTCCCTACGTCACCGTCCAGACAATCTACACCGGAGCGAGTCCCGAGCAGATCGAAGCCCAGATAACCCGGAAAATAGAAGACGAAGTCGGGACAGTCAGCCGGATAAAGAACATAACTTCCTACAGCCTGGACTCGGTATCAATCATGATAATCGAATTCGAGCTGGGCAAAGACCCCGATACGGCAACGCGGGAAATAAAGGACAAGGTCGACTCCATAATCAACGATCTTCCCGATGAAGCGAACACGCCGATTGTAGAAAAGGTCGACATAACGGCCTTCCCCATCGTTGAGGTAATCATGGGAGGCAACATCGAAGCCACCGAACTCAATGAGCTGGCCGACAGTGTCGTCAAGGAGCGGCTCTCCCGCATTGAGGGGGTCGGATCCGTGTCTTTAAGCGGCGGACAGGAACGGGAAATCCGCGTAGAGTTCGACAACCGGGTAGTCTATGAGAAGAGCATTTCCCTGACCCAGGTCGGGCAGATTCTGGCAGCAGCCAACTTTAACCTGCCTGGAGGCAATTTTCAGACCGAGGGGCGTGACTTCTCCGTCCGGATGGAGGGAGAGTTCGAAACCCTGGCGGAGCTCTCCAGCTTGGACATTCCCACCTCTGCTGGTAACTCAAAACTCATCAATATCGCAGAGGTGCGGGATACCGGGGCAAAAGTACGGGAGCGCACGGTCTTTTTTGACAACCGGCTGAAGACGCGGGATGAAAATACCGTCCGCATCAGCATAATAAAGAGCCCCGACGGTAACGCTGTAGAGGTAGCGGAGGGGGTGCGAAAGGCTATTCCCGGTCTTGTGTCCCAGCTGCCCGCCGGGGTAAACCTCGAGGTAATCCGGGACGAGTCTGACTTTATTCAGGGAACGGTGGACGATACCCTCTCGAACATCTTTATGGGTATAGGCCTTACCGCCCTGGTTATCCTCTTCTTTCTGCACGACCTGCGCTCAACAATCATAGTCGCCCTGGCGATGCCCATGTCGATAATTCCCACCTTTCTTATAATGAGCGTCCTTGGTATGTCCCTGAACCTCATGTCCCTGATGGGACTCTCCACGGCGGTGGGTGTTCTGGTCATGAACTCCGTTGTCGTTCTCGAAAATATCTTCCGCCACAAGGAGATGGGTCATGACAAGCGGACCGCCGCCGCCAGGGGAACCTCGGAGGTGGTGGTCGCCGTTGTGGCGTCCACAATGACCAACGTCGCGGTTTTTCTGCCCATGGCGAACATGAGCGGCATGGCGGGACTCTTCCTGAAGGAGTTCGCCGTTACCGTTGTCATTGCCACCCTTTTTTCCATGCTGATCTCCTTTACCCTGACGCCAATGCTGGCTTCAATCCTGCTTCCGGAGCACGACATAAAAAAGCACCCCATCGGGCAGCGTCTTGAAAACTGGTTCAGCGGCCTTGAGGAGGGCTACAAACGGCTTCTGTCTCTCCTTCTGAAGAGCAGGATCCGTTCGATGCTTCTGATAGGAGGGACCCTTGCCGCCTTTGTCGTCACCATGCTTCTTTTTACCCGGGTTCCCTTCGAGTTCGCTCCCTTCATGGATCAGGGACAGATCGACATCAAGGTTGAGCTTCCCGAGGGCAGCGACCTGGATCGTACCGCCGGAACCCTGAAAGCGGTGGAATCGCGGATCGCCGAATTTCCCGAGGTAAAGACCGTTACCACGACCGTCGGTTCTCTCTCCGAGATTGACCGGGGAACAAATCTCGCCGTCATGAGCGTAGCCCTTGTGGACAAGGATGAGAGGAACGCCTCGACGGTGGAACTTGCGGCGGATTTCAGCGGGCACCTGGCGGACATACCCAATGCCAGGATCCGGGTGACCCCGGTAAACGGCATGGGAGGCGGAGAATCTCCGGTCACCTTCTATCTGCAGGGGGAGAACCTGGGCCAGGTGGAGGGCTACCGCCAGGAACTTGTATCCCGTTTGCGGGAAATCCCTGGACTCATAAATATATCCACCTCCACAAAACCCGGTACCCCCGAGATTGTATTGAAACCGGATCGGATGAAACTGAACGAAGCAGGCATCTCGGTACAGCAGCTGGCAATGACCATGCGGGCCGCCGTGGAGGGGATGGTCATGACCACCTTCAAGGAAAAAGGTCAGGAGTACGATGTACGGGTAACCCTGAAAGATGAGAATGTATCCGGGATTGAAGAAATAGAGAACATACTCCTTCCTACTGCAGCCGGAATATATCCCATATCCCACTTTGCCGAGGTTAAGGTCGGAAAGGGCATCAACAAGATCCTGAGGGTGGACAAAACAAGCTCGGTAGAGTTTACCGGCGATCTTGCCCCGGGGTACGTGCTGGGCGAGGTAACCGGTGCCATCGACATCACCGTGGCCAATATGGATATGGAAGAGGGGGTAAGCATGCGCTGGGCCGGAGATGCCGAAATGCTGCAGGAGACAATAATGGACATGCTTTTTGTCTTTGCCCTGGCGGTGGTGCTTACCTACATGCTGCTGGCGGCAATCCTTGAGAAATTCGGGCAGCCGATATTGATCCTCTCCACCATTCCCCTCTCCCTGATGGGTGTCGTTCTGGCTTTTCTGTTGACGGGTAAGACCATGAACATGGTCTCCATGCTGGCCATCGTCATGCTGGTGGGTATGGTTGTAAACAACGCCATCCTGATACTGGATTACGCCAATCAGCTCAGGGCCGGAGGAATGAGTGTTCACGACGCCATCCTCGAAGCCGCCCCCACCAAGCTGAAACCCATAATCATGGCCAACCTGGCTACCATGCTGGGCATGCTGCCCATGGCACTTGGAATCGGGGCTTCGGGAGCCGAGATGCGTCAGCCTATGGGTATCGTCAGTATCGGCGGACTCTTCGCCGCGACCTTCCTGTCGCTGTTTGTCATACCGGCGCTGGAGAATACCATCGAGTCGCACAAAGTGCGACGCGCTAAAAGTGAATAAAGGAG
>CAZKQJ010000018.1:0-83069 GCA_964554875.1 uncultured Spirochaetaceae bacterium
TCGCCTTGATCAAACGGACTATCCCGGAGCATTATTAGAGTTCTCCCCGGAAGGCCCGTTGCTGGAGGGAGGAGAAGAGAGCCTCAAATTTCCTCGTTGAGGGTTCAAGAGATTGCTTAAACACTAAAATGGCTCCCACTATCTGCTCATACTCTCTCTGCAATTCTATTGGCGGGATCAGAATCTTTATCGACTGCAGTTCTTTTGCATTGATATTCGCCATACCTATAATTGATTTACACATACCCGTTAATGTAAGCTTCCCATGTTGAGAGTTGAGGTATGAGGATATATAATCAGGGACTGCATTTTTATTGGTCCGACACCTTATTAAATACCCGGCAAATGCCATTGGGTCTTTTGCCCTATATACTGCAGTCTTTCCTACGAGTTCTTTACTGTTTGTTCTGTTAAAGAGTATATCACCATTATGAACGAGGTATTTTGCTTCCTCCTTCTCAGATAGATCAATGTACTTCAAGTCTGTGAAGTTCCATTCACCTGTATAGGTGATATTGTTCATTCGTAAAATAGGCCAAGCACCTTCAGTTGAAGCTCTACCGGATGTACCGTACAAGACATCCTCCAATAAGTCCCCGATACGACCTATTGGCCACCCCTTCGGATTCGTCACCGGATCACCAAACATATCCAGAAACACCGACTGAAGCAGTTCATCCAGCTTGGCAATAGCCGCCCGGCGCTTCTCCCGCAAGAAATCGGCCTGATCCAGGATTGTGGCAATTCGCTTTTGTTCCGGTAAGGGAGGGAGGGGGATAATAGCGTCAGTAAGGTTGCCAAGCTTAATATATTTTATTACTCCACCGATACTTTGCTCTCGAAGACGGATTAGGTATCTATCAAGAAACCTATATAAGTAACGAGTATCAAGCACTGCCTTATCTGTTGATTCGACAATATATGTGCGTTGGTACGCATCAAACTTTCCCATGTAGTATTTTACATTCAGGTCTCCGTTGCCTGCGACAAGTACACATTCACAATCATATGTGTATGTGTCAATTCTTAGAGGAGTTCGTGCACAAGTAAAGAATGGGTATTGCCCGTCTTCTGAGCTCGCATTAGCATCAAGTTTACCCGTCTTAATTTTCGTCAACTCCCCAAGAGGTTTATCAATACTCGTCATCAGAGCATCCCCTCAAGCTCATCCATCCCCTTCAGAATCTCCGCCTCCAGCTCCTTCAAATCCGCCAGGATCTTCTGAGGGGAATCATACTCCACCTCTTCGTAGACAATCTCCTTGTACCGGTTAATAGACAGGTCGTACCCGTTATCGGCTATCTCATCCTTGGGCACCAGGAAGGACTGATCGGTTCGCTTCCGGTCCACTTCATTCTTCCGATTCTTCCACCGGGTTATAATATCGGGAATATTGTTGTTCTCATGCTTCTCCCCGTCCAGAGGATTTCGCTTGTCATCCAGGGAGAAACCATCGGCCTTCATGTCGTAGAACCAGACCGTATCGGTTCCCCCGGAATTAGTCCTGGTAAAGAGCAGTACAGCGGTGGAGACCCCGGCATAGGGGCGGAATACCCCGGAGGGCATGGAGATCACCGCATCCAGCTTCTGATTCTCCACGATGATCTGCCTGAGTGCCTTATGGGCCTTGGACGAACCGAAGAGCACGCCATCGGGAACAATAACCGCCGCCCGGCCGCCGGGTTTCAGGAGGCGCAGGAAGAGAGCAACGAAGAGCAGCTCGGTCTTCTTTGTTTTCACGATCATCTGCAGATCCTTGGCACAGCTCTCATAGTCGAGAGACCCGGCAAAGGGAGGATTGGCCAGGATCAGGGTAAACTGCTCTTCAATTGCCGCATGATTCTGGGAAAGGGAATCCCGGTTCTGGATGTCGGGATTCTCGATGCCGTGAAGGAGCATGTTCATGGAACCGATCCGCAGCATGGTGGAATCGAAGTCGAAGCCGTTGAAGGTCTCCCGGTTAAACCGGCGCATGGCATCGGCATCGGAGAAGATCTCGGGATGATGATCGCGCAGATATTCTGCCGCCGCCACCAGAAAGCCCGCTGTACCACAGGCGGGATCACAGATAATATCCTGGGGCTGGGGAGCGGTCATCTCCACCATCATCTTGATAATATGCCGGGGAGTGCGGAACTGGCCATTCTGCCCTGCAGTGGCAATCTTCCCCAGCATGAACTCATAAAGATCACCCTTGGTATCCCGATCCTCCATGGGGATGGCATCCAGCATATCCACCACCCTGGCCAGAAGCCCCGGTGTGGGAATGGTGAACCTGGCATCCTTCATGTGAGCTGAATAGGTCGAATCGGCGTCCCCCATGGATTTTATAAAGGGGAAGACCTCCTCGGAAACAACCTCGTACATGGTATTGGCATCGAGATTCTTGAACCTGGACCATCGCAAGATGTCATAGGAACGCTCCTTCTTGGATTCAGGATTGATCCCTCCCGGGAAGATGGGGTTCTCAATATTCCGCCCGAGGCGGTTCCCCTTCTTTTCCCGCACCGTATGAAGCTCATCCAGTCGCTTGATGAACAGCAGATAGGTCATCTGCTCGATAACTTCCATGGGGTTTGAGATGCCGCCCGACCAGAAAGCGTCCCATATCTGACTGATTTTGTTTTTTACTTCTCCGGTGATCATGTAGTGGTGTCCTCTTTAATTGATAATCAACGATATTATGATACACTATGCCCCAAAGTGATCCAATAGATTAATTTTTGAAGTTAATAACCGGGAAATGACGATGATTTTAGAAGAAGTGGTGTGTTGTGTATACCTGCACTTGATTAATTATAACACTGTTATGAGGATTATGGACCTTTTGGAGGGATAATCCTGTTCCGGAATATGATCGGGCTTTGTTCACAGGTGAATTCCCGCAAGGAATCCACCTGTCATACGGGCAGGGGTACGAATCCCTACTCCGTCCGCTCCTTGTCCAACGCCTTCTGCATGAGCACTGCACCAAGAATCAGTATGCCCTTGATCAGGTCGTTAACGAAGGCCGGTACCCGGAATGCGGATAGAATGGCGTCGATTGCGTAGAGAATAACTGCCCCGAAAACGCTTCCCTGTATCCTGCCTCTTCCGCCGGACATGGCAATGCCTCCGATGGCCACAGCGGCTATTACGTCAAGTTCGAACATCTTGCCGGCGGTTGATGTATCCACGGAACCGAAGCGGGTTATGTAAAGGAACCCGGCAATACCGGTCAGGACTCCTGTCAGGGTGAATATGGCTACTTTGACAAGACGCACGTTGATGCCCGTCAGCCGGGCGGCCCGCTCATTGGATCCCACGGCATATACGTACCGTCCGAATTTCGTCTTGGTCATCAGGAACCAGACAGCTATACTTACCAGGATAAACAGTATGACCAGATACGGTACCGGCCCGAGTTTTCCGTAACCGATGGGACGGAGCAGCTTGAAGTAGGCATCGTTATCCACTATCAGCGGTCCCCCGTGGCCGAACTGTATTGTAATGGACCGATATCCCACAAGGGTGGCCAGTGTTACGATAAAAGCGGCGACCCTCGCGACACCAATAAAAAATCCGTTAAAAAGGCCAAGCACAAATCCCATGGAAACGGCGGCAATCAGGGAAAGAAAAATACTGGTGGTGGAATTAAAAACGACAACCCCGATGGATGCCGACAGGGCAAGCATCGACCCGACGGAGAGGTCGATATTACCGGAAAGGATCACCATGGACATTCCCAGGGCGATTATTCCGATGAAGACCGAGGACTTAAGAAGGTTCATCAGGCTTGCCACCGTCAGAAACTGGTCACTGGCGATACGTCCGATTATGAGCAGCAGAATAAGGGACAGTATGTAGTTGTGATCAATCAGGAGTTTTTTAAAAAAGGCGATCAGTTTTTCCTTTATCCCTGAACTCTCAGTCATGTGAATGACCCCGGTTCCTACGGTTTTACCGTCTTTCTTACTGTTCATAGCTCAGCTTACCTTCCTGTTTGATCCTGTTGCGTAATACATAATGTCCACCTCGTTTATTTTGTCCCGGGAGAGTTCTTTGTTGACTTCGCCTTTGTACATGATCAGACAACGGTCGGCGATGCGGTGAATTTCAGGATACTCGGAGCTGAAAACCACTACGCTCTTGCCCTCTTCCGCCAGGCGCGCAATGAGCTGGTATATCTCGAACTTGGCCCCCACATCTATTCCCTGGGTCGGGTTGTCAAGGATATAGACTTCCGAATCCAGGCCGAACCAGCGGGAGAATACCACCTTCTGCTGGTTCCCTCCGCTCAAGGATGTTATGGGATGATCAGGGTCCGCGGCCTTGATATTAGTGATGCGCCGGTTCTCTTCAAAGCGCCGTCTTTCTACCCGGTCACTTATATAGAAACCCTTCTTTTTGCTGGTAAAATAGGCCATAGAAAGGTTGTCCTTTATTGAAAGGTCCTTCAGGATTGAGCGCTCCTTGCGGTTACGGGGGACCATGGAGACACCGGATTTGATAACCTTCAATATGGGGGCGGACTGTATTTCTTTTCCCTTCAACCGGATTTTTCCGGAGCTCACCTTTCGCGCGCCGAAGAGACACTCGCTGAGTTCTCCCCTGCCGTCACCGAAGAGGCCGGTTATGGCGAGAATCTCCCCTTTTTTCAGGGAAAAACTCACATTATGGAAATACCCATCGCAGCCCAGCTCCTCAACTTCCAGGACCACTGTATCCTCCTGCACGGTGTTCGACTTTTCGACCACCTCATGCACCAGACTGCGTCCCACCAGCATTTCGGTGGCCTGCTGCTCATCGATGTCCGCAATATTGCCGGTGGCGACAAACCTTCCGTCCCGCAGCACCGTGTAGCGGTCGCAGATGGCGAAGATTTCGGGCATTTTATGGGAGATGTAGATGCAGCTTATGCCGTGAGCTTTAAGACCCCGCATGATCTCGAAGAGGTTTTCTATCTCCTCGTTGGTAAGGGCGGTGGTTGGTTCATCCATGATGATCAGCCTGCACTCGAAAAGAAGCGCCCGGGCTATCTCCACAAGCTGTTTGCGGGAGGTATCAAGATCCCGCACGTAGTCCTGGGGATCAATATTCAGCTTCATTCTGTGGAGGATTTCCCGAGACCGTTTTATCATCTCCCGCTTGTTCAACAGGACTCCGCCGTGCAGGAGTTCATTATGGAGAAACAGGTTCTCGTATACCTGCAGGTCATTGACCAGGTTAAGCTCCTGGTGAATAAAGCGTATCCCCAAGTGAGAGGCCCGAATCGGAGTCAGGTGGGAATGGTCCTCCCCGTCGATCAGTATACTCCCGGAATCCTGCCGCAGAATCCCCCCCAGCACATTCATCAGGGTTGATTTGCCTGCGCCGTTTTCTCCCAGAAGCCCGTGGATCTCGGAATCACCCACGGCAAGGGAGACATCCTGAACCGCCTTGACGGCATCGAAACTCTTGTAAATCTTCTTCATCTCCAGATGCATGGAACGTCCCTTAATCGCAAAGCAGAATTGTAGGGCCGGCAGACTGCCTGCCGGCCTTTATTCAGATTTTTTTATTAATAGAATGAATAGCGAAGGCTGTATACAGGTCCCTTCATGAATTCCTTGTAATTGCTGTTGTCCACCATTTCAGTGGGAACAAGGTGCATGCCGGAAACGTCCTTCCCTTCCAGAACATCGATTCCCAGTTCGATGGCATCCACGACCATGGCAGGAGAGAAGGAGAAGGTTACAATGTCGATCCCCTGGGCTTTGTAGTGATCATATACCGCCAGCAGTTCCCGGGGGGCGCTTACGGCAGATACCAGTTTGATGTTGAGATCGGCATTTCCGTCGTAGCCTTCCAGGGCTGCAAGAAGACCAAAGGCCACATCCGCATCATGGTTGAAGATAGCCTGGATGCTCTCGACCTCTTCCCGGGTACTGGAGTTCAGGAAGGTTTCAAGCTGCGTCTGAGCGGTGTCCTTGCTCCAGTTGGTTACGTAATCGTTGACCCGGACAAAGTTGGGGTCCGCGGTCTTCCAGAATCCATCAGAACGCTGCTTGGGAACACTGGAGTTGTCTCCCTTGAATTCCAGGATATTGACCTTGCCCCTTGCAAGCTCATCCTTGAAGTACTCGTTAAAATAACGGCCGGATTCCTCACCGATGGTAAAATTGTCTCCCATGAGCTCGGCAGTCTCATCAAAATTACTGATCAGCCGGTCGTAGATAATGAGGGGAATTCCTTCATCCACAATGGTCTGGGCAGCAGCCTTGAGCTCATCACCGTTATGTGGCCATAGGACAACAACGTCCACGCCCCGGGCGACGACAGTATCGATCTGGTTGGCCTGCTCGACAACATCATCGGAAATCAGGAAGATGTGATTGAACCCCTTGGCTTCGGCGAGTTCCCTGGTTGCATGTTCGGCATGTTTGATGCTCTCTCCCAGGAATCCGTGGTCGGCACTGGGCATTATTACTGCCAGGGTTTTTACCCCGTCGTCCTTCTGTCCCCCGGCATAGGTCAACGAGATTCCGGCCATCGCGAAAACCAGCATGAACACAATCAGCTTTTTCACACTCTTTCTCCTTTTAGAATTCCCATGGAATTCTTATTGTTTTTTTCAGCCCGTATCAGGCTGTAAGATCCCGTATTTCAACCGCCGGCAGCTTCTTTACAGGCGGCTCGCTTAATGCAGCCTGACCGGGAAAGCTGTAGCCGGTTCCGGATGCAAGGGGCCAGATCAACGGCCGTATAAAAGAGAGACAGGCAGAAAAACCCTGCTCTATGGCGCCGTCATTTTCCGTGCCCTTTGAGTTGAGCCCCTCGTTCTCCATGGAGAAGACTCCTTCGAAATTATTCCGCATCAGATAGTCTATGAAGCTTCGCCAGTCCATGGAGTCGGAGCCGCCGAATCCCGGGACCATGGGCTCATAGGAAAAGCGGTCCCACTCGTTTTGAGGAAGCGGAACTCCCGCAGCCTCTGCCAGCTGCTTTGAAACCAGCTGTTTTCCGAAAACGTTGCCCCAGTGGATGGATGCAGCATCTCTTTTCATTCGTGTTGCCTTAAGATGCACAGATTTTATTCTTTCCATATCGCTGTGCCTGAGCACATCCACGGGGTCCACAAACTGCCAGACATCGTGGCTTGGATCGTAGGTCTCGCCATGGGCCTTTGAGGGGATAAGCTCGTACATCAGCTTTCTGGCCGCCAGGGTGGAAGGCAGGTTGTTCATCGTGTTTGTAAATCCTGCGGACCTCCAGCCTTCCATGGGGCAGTTTTCGTAGACGACGGTCACCCCCAGGTCTTCGGCATAGCCGATAATGGGGGTAAAAATTCTCTGGTACTCCCGGAGGTTCTTCTCGAAGGCCCCCTCCTCGAGGTCCCATTCATGCTTGTATCCGACGAAGGTACCGACGGTGATTCCGTTTTCGTCTCCCCCTGAAAGGGCTGCCATCCGGATCAGTTTGAGAAGATGGTTCTGGTTTTTTATCCTCTCCGCTTCATCGCCGCCGATCAGGTTTTCGAAGGCTCCGATGGAGAAGCGGAGCCCCTTTTCGTTAAAGGCCTCGACAGTCTGTTTAGCCCTTTCGGAATCGAAATTCTCGTAATCCAGGTGTGTTGCCACGTGGTCGGCCCTGGTTCCGTCCCTCCGGAAGACGCAGAGTTCCAGTCCCTGGACGTCGACGTTCACAGCCCTCTGCATAAGCTCTTCCAGGGACAAGCCCGGATACGCCGAACTCATGATCCATACAGGATTGTTCATTTACCCACCTCCACCCAAGCGCCGGTTTCAGCGCTTTGCAGTATCGCTTCGCACAGGAGCATCTCCGAAAGCCCGTCCCGCAGGGTGGGATAATCGCATGCTCCCCCCTCGACACTGCTTCCCAGCACATCAGAATAAAACTCCCGGAGAATGAACTTGAGGGTGTCTCCATAGCCTTCCTGGTGTCCTCCGGGGTAGGCGGACATCGAAGCCGCCCTGGGATTCAGGAGTCCCGGGTCCTTCATCAGTACTTCATTGGCCTGGTCCCGGTGCCCGATCGTTACTCTGTTCGGGGCTTCGGAATTCCAGGAGTAGGATACGTCCCGCCCCATCTGACGGTATTCCATAAAGTTTTTATAGCCTGCACTCACCTGGCTAAGCGTCAGGTTCCCCAACACTCCACCTTCAAAGGAGAGGAGGATCTGGGCGTGATCCTCAGTGTCCACCGGATAACTTGTATAGTCCGAGGACTTTTTTGCCCCTCCCCTGTCGAAGCTGTGGTCCCTGCCTCCCGCAGCTTTCCTGCGGGTTTCGAACATGCGGCCGAACTGAGCCAGCACCTTCTCAATTTTAAGGCCCGTAACATACTGGGCCAGGTCCATCCAGTGGGTGCCGATATCCGCGACAGCCCTGGTTTTTCCGCTGAGCTTTGATTCCATGCGCCAGCTGTAATCGGTCTCGTGGAGCAGCCAGTCCTGCAGGTAGGAGCCCTGGAGAGCGAAGATACGGCCGTCGGGGCTGGTCCCGTTTCTGCTTTTTATCTCCTGGATCATCGGGTAGTAGCGGAGATTGTAGTTTACTGCGGCCTTAAGACCCTTTTCCTCCGCAAGCCGCAGCAGATCCCGGGCCTCCCCGGATGTCATGGCCAGGGGTTTTTCGCAGAGAACATGCTTGCCGTTCTCGAAGCAGTCCCGAACCATGGGATAGTGCAGATAGTTGGGAGTGCAGATATGGACCAGGTCGACATCGTCCCGGTCCAGGACATTTCTGTAATCACCGGAATGGAAGGGTACATTCAGACTGGCCGCGGCTTCTCCGGCAGCTTCTTCGGAACTCCCCGCAATGGCGACAAGTTCCGCCAGGTCAGGATTTCTCCGCACAGCCTCCGCGTGAACCGGTCCGATAAAGCCGGTTCCGATTACAGCAACCCGTAATTTCTTCATTTAAGTTCATTCCTCGTCGTTATCTTTGCCAATTCTACACTTCATTGTTTTATCTGTCAACTTTTTTGTCTTATTATTAAACCTATACGTTTTATATTAGATTGTTGATTTTTTTCAGGGGAAAGCATATGATTCAGACACAGATGAATCAAAAAGAACTGATTACCCCCAACACCACAGCCCAGATCTACAACATCATTCGCTACAACGGCGAAATCAACAGAATGGCCATTACGCGGATCAGCGGGGTATCAAAGTCCACCATCTCCCTTCAGATAAACAAGCTGATAAAACTCGGCCTGATCGAAGAAAAGACACCCCCCGACAGCAGTCAGCGCAAATTGAAGCTGAAGATACGGGGAGACCTCGGGTTTGTCGCTGGGGTATTCCTGGGCATCACAAAGCTCAGCATCGTCATCTTCAATCTGGATATGCAGATAAAGTGCGAAGAGCTCCACTCCTTTGATTCCATAAGCGATCCGGTGGAATGCAACCGACAGATCATTCAGCAGCTGAAGGAGCTCTGCAGAAACAACGGAATCGAACGGCTGTGGGGGATCGGCATAGGCTTTCCCTTTCCCGTCAATTTCCGGGAAGGAAAACCCGACTCACCGCCGAATGTCCCGCTGTGGCACGATTACCCCCTGAGGCAGATCTACGAAAAGGAATTCGGCTGCCCCGTACTCATTGATAACGACGTAAACGTCATGGCCCTTGGAGAGGGATATAAAGGCTGCACCACCGACGAATCGGACTTTCTTTTTGTCAAAGTCGGTACGGGAATAGGAGCCGGACTGATGGTGGACGGCAGGATCTACCGGGGAGCCAAGGGCTGCGCCGGCGACATAGGTCACATCGAGGTGGACGGCAGTGATGTACGCTGCCACTGCGGAAACAAGGGCTGCCTCGAGGCGATCGCCGGCGGAAAAGCCCTGGCGGCGAAGGCTGCGAAGATAGCCGCGAATAATGAGAGCCCCTACCTGAAGGAGCTGCTGGAACGCAATCACCGGCTCAGTGCGGTGGATATAAACAACGGCGCCATCGCCGGGGACCTCCCCTGCATACAGCTTATTAAGGATGCCGGAAGCGTGATCGGAGGGGTGCTTGCCAAGCTGGTCAGTTTTTTCAACCCCTCCTCCATTGTTATCGGCGGCGGTCTGTCGGCCTTCGGAAACCTCTTTGTCGGCGCCATACGGGAAGCCGTAATCCGGCGCTCCCTGCACCTTGCAACCTATGAACTGAATGTGTGCATTTCCGAACTGAAGGATAAGTCCGGCCCCACCGGGGCGGGGACATTAATTATCGATCATATCTTCTCGTCCCAGGAATTTACCAGTACCATAAAACGAAACCTCGGAGCAGGATAAATATGCAGGAAGGGATCCTCCGTTTCTTCAGCAGAATTGCCGCCCCATGGCTCGACGCCCTGGCCGAGGGAATCACCATGATGGGGGAGCAGTACATCTTTATCGCGGTCATAACTCTGGTCTTCTGGAACATCTCCAAGAAAGCGGGACTGCTCCTCGCCTTCAGCTATCTGGCATCTGCCATGGTAAATGTCGGTGTAAAAATTCTGGTCCAGGCTCCGAGGCCCTTCGAGGTCCTCTCCGGCATTGAAGGCAAGCGGGTTCATACAGCCACGGGATACTCTTTTCCCAGCGGGCACACTCAAGGAGCCGCCGGAGTCCTGACCGCCGCAGCCCTTCTGCTGCGCAGGTTCTGGTTCAGCTGTCTGGCAGCGGTCCTCATGCTCCTCATAGCTCTGAGCCGGGTCTACCTGGGAGTCCACTGGCCGCTCGATGTTATCGCCGGGCTTCTTCTCGGTGTACTGAGCGCCTGGGGAACATACCGCCTTCTGGAACCCATGCTGAACGATCCCCCCAGACTGCAGTCGCTCCTTCTCCGGGGAATTGTACTTATCGTCGCACTCACCCTTGCCCTCTTCGTCCTGGAGAAAACCGGAACCCTGGATTCCCTGAAGATACGGGATTTCTACAAGATCTCCGGCACAGCCGCGGGGGCAATGGCTGGCTGCATACTGGAGACGAGGCTGGTCGGTTTCAGCACGGAGGCAAAAACCGCAAGGAAGGCGTTTCGGTATATTCTGGGACTTGCAGTCTCCGTCCTGCTTCTCACCAGTCTTAAAGCGATACTCCCCTCCGGGAACTGTTTCGCCTTTCTGCGATACCTTACAGTATCCCTGTGGCTTATATTTCTGTTCCCCTGGGCAGGAACTAAATCCGGGCTTTTTTACACAGCGCCTTTGGAGAAAGATCCATGAAAGAAAAGGATGTACAGACCAGAATAGAATCCCTGTTCAGGAATCAGGTGCAGAAGGACGAGAGAGTAAAAAACGCATACCTGCTGGTAGACTCGGATAAACTGAACATTCACCTGAATGCCGCAGCAGGAACAACGGACGGATCAAAAGCACATATCGGGCAGCCCAACCACCTTGCCAGTGTGGGAAAACTCTTTACCGCCGCACTGATCGGCATTCTCCACGAGAGGCGGCAGCTCGATTATGATGATCCTGTCGTCAGATATCTCGATGCCGATCTGATGAAAGGCCTGCATATTTACCGAGGCAAAGACTATTCTGATCAGATAACAATCGGGCAGCTCCTGATGCAGACCTCCGGATTGAACGATGTTTTCTATCATTTATGGAAGAAGAAGATCGCTGACCCGGATTTCAGAACTACTCCGCGGGATGCGATCATCTGGGGCAAAAACAATCTAGAACCAAAAGCAGTACCAGGCAGAAGGCATTTCTATACTGACACCAACTACTACCTGCTGGGCTTGATTATTGAGAGTATAACGAAAAAAGGATTTCATGAGGTCATGCACGACCAGATTTTCAATCCTCTTGGCATGCGGCACGCATGGTTACACGGGCTGTCAAAACCCGAGATTGAATCCGAGTATCCGACGGCACGACTGTACATCAAAGGTTGCGATCTGCTCTCGATTAGCAATATTCACGAGATAGATTATGCAGGAGGCAGCGTCATTGCACCCCTGACGGACTTTCTGACCTTTATGCGAGCCTTGGTAAATCACCGGATAGTGAAGAAGGAAACCCTGGACAAAATGATCGGAGATGATGTGTTCATGGGTTTTCCCAGCCTTGCATTCAATTATGGGTATTCTGTCTGGAAAACCAGAACAATTCCCCTGATCCTGCCGAGGAAGTATTACTGCTGGGGCTGCGTCGGCGTTACCGGCGCCTTCATGTTCCATCATCCCGGAACGGAATCCTTCATTATCGGCAGCTTCAATGACTTTTCCTGGCGCGGAAAAGCCCTGGATTTTATGGCCGGAAAGGTGATCAAGGAACTGCTACACCACCAGGAGAAGAAAGGCATCAGAACATTGTCAATGTAAATTCCGTACATGAGAACAACTCTGACAATCGAAGACGATGTGGCCGCAATGATACGAAGGATACAAAGGCGGGATCAGAAACCCTTCAAGGTTGTGGTTAATGATCTGCTGCGCAAAGGCCTGGTGGAAAGCAGTCAGCAGGCTGAGGAACATCGGCACTATTCCACCCCGGAATTGAGCTCCGGTCCCTGCCGTTTTGCAGATCTTGATAACATTTTAGAAGTTCTCGCAGTAGCAGAGCGTGAGGATTACTCTTGATTCTGGTTGATGCAAATTTGCTGATTTATGCGAGCATGAAGTCCAGCTCCAGTCATGCCGGTGCCAAAGAGTGGTTGGACGGAAAACTCAACGGAAACGCTCCGGTGGGGATCCCCTGGGAAAGTATGCTTGCATTTCTCCGAATCGTCACCAATCCCCGGATATTCTCTCCTCCGGTTTCCCCGGGGGAAGCCTGGAAGGTGATCAGGTACTGGACCTCCTGCAAACCCGTATGGATTCCTCAAGCGACGGAAAATCACCTTTCCATTCAGGAAAATATTTATCGCAACATTAAACCAGCCGCGAATCTGGTTCCTGACGCCCATCTGGCCGCCCTGGCGATGGAACACGGTCTTACGCTCTGTTCCACCGACAGTGACTTTGCAAGATTTCCGAAGCTGTCCTGGGCGAATCCGCTGGCATAGAGGATTACGTCAGACTCTTCTCCCTTGCCTACCAGCCTTTTCCGTTTTACAGTAACCTATGGCAACTGCAGTAATCTTCGGCGCCGGAGTAATGGGCTCGGCTATATCCTTTCCGCTCACCGACAAGGGCCACAGCGTACGCCTTGTGGGAACCCACCTGGACGGGGATATCCTCGACCAGGTCAAAACCGGGGCTTACCACCCAGGTTTGAAAACGTATCTGCCCGCGGGAGTGGAGGCCTTCGAATGGACAGAACTCGAACGGGCCCTCGAAGGGGCGGATTTTATCCTCTCCGGGGTAAACTCCTACGGCGTACGCTGGTCCGCGGAAACCCTGGCAAAGGTCCTGCGCAAGCCCCTTCCGATAATTGCTGTTACCAAGGGACTCGAAGCCGCGGATAACGGGGACCTCATCTCACTGACCACGGTTTACGAAAAGACCCTCAGCGCTGCAGGAGGACCGGCGTGTTCCGTCTCCGCCATCGGAGGACCCTGTATTGCCGGCGAGCTTGCCGCCCGGCGCCACTCCTGCGTGGTATTCGCGTCGGAGAACAGGGAACGTTCCCGCTGGTTCGCGGATCTTTTCAGAACACGCTACTACCACATCTGGCCCTCCGCCGAAGTCTATCCCCTGGAGATAGCCGTGGCCCTCAAGAACGCCTACACCCTGCCGGTGGGTATTGCCGGCGGACTGCTGGAGCGACCGGGGGCCGAGGACCCCGCAGGGGCCCTAATGCACAACCCTGCAGCTGCGGTCTTCGGCCAGGGGATAAGCGAGATGAAATACCTTACAAGATCCTCCGGTTATAACGATTCCTTCGCCTCGTCCCTGCCGGGGGCCGGAGACTACTACGTTACCTGCGCGGGGGGACGCAACATGCGCCTTGGGCGCCTTCTGGGTTCAGGCAAAAGTATGCAGGAAGCCCTCAGGGAGATGCAGGGAATCACCATAGAGTCTCTCTCGACAATAGAAGCCATGGCACAAGCCCTGCCCAGGCTTGAGGAACGGGAAATCCTCACCAACGATCGGCTGCCGCTGCTGAATTACCTTATCCGGACAGTCAGGGAAGGTTCCGCCGGACCCCTGCCCTTTGAAGAATTTTTCCCGGATATCCGTTTTTAACACGATTTTAACCGAAACTGCCGCGTCTCATGATATGATATTTCCATACTACATATTTGGAGGAAACTGAATGAAGAAATCTGTACCGTTTGTCCTGCTACTGCTGCTTACAGCCGTGCCAATGGTATTTGCCGGCGGTTCTGCGGAAGAACCGCAGGCACCGGTGGAATGCTCAAACCGGGGGCTACTCGACGTTATGTACTGTGACGAGGATATGGACCTTGTAGCGGATCTTCCCAAAGATTCAAGCCAGTGGGCCGACCCGAGCACCCTCATCTTTGCCTATACCCCTGTTGAAGACCCGGCGGTTTATCAGGACATCTGGCAGCCCTTCATGGATTACCTTGCCGAAGTTACCGGTCGCAAGGTACGCTTCTTTTCGGTGGATTCTTACGCCGCCCAGGTTGAAGCCATGCGTGCCGGCAGGCTGCATATCGCGGGAATCTCCACAGGCCCGACACCCTTTGCAGTCAATCTTGCCGGTTATGTACCCTTTGCAATTATGGGCGGAGCGGATGGTCAGTTCGGTTATACCCTGCAGGTATACGTACATGCCGACAGTGATCTGTACGAGCTCAAAGACCTGAAGGGCAAACGCGTGGCCCATACAACCCCGACATCAAATTCCGGAAACCAGGCCCCCACCGCGCTCTTTCCCGATTTCGGTGTAGTTCCCGGAGAAGATTACAAGGTAGAGTTTTCCGGCAGCCACGAAAACTCAGCCCTCGGTGTCGTCGCAAAAGACTATGATGCCGCCCCCGTCGCGTCCGAGGTTGTTGACCGTATGGCCGATCGGGGACTCTTTGATCCCAGGGATGTCCGGATCATCTTTGAAACCGATCCCTTCCCCACCACTTCCTACGGTTACGCCCACAATCTGCATCCTGATCTGGTAAAAAAGATCAAGGAGGCTTTCCTGACCTACAAATTCGCCGGTACCCCTCTGGGCGAGGAGTTCAAGGTCGACGGGTTTATCGAGATTACCTACAAGGACCAGTGGGCCCAGATCAGGAAGATCAATGAGTATAACGGCATTGAGTATACCTTCGAGGGACTCAAATAAACACTTTTTATAAATGGTCTGACCGGTGTCGATATTTTCGTTGACACCGGTTTTTTTTGAATCTAAACTGAGGCATCATGCTTGAAATAAAAGATCTCGTTAAGAGCTACGGAGCAAGCGAACCTGTGCTGAAGGGTTTGAACTTCTCCACCCAGGATAAACATCTGACAGCCATCATCGGCTCCTCCGGGGCCGGAAAAAGTACGATGCTGCGCTGCATCAACCGTCTGGTTACCGCAGATTCGGGGCAGATTCTTTTCGACGGGGTTGACCTGCTCACCCTGAAAGGAAAAGCGCTGCAGCGTGCCCGCAGAAAGATCGGTATGATCTTTCAGGCCTATAATCTGATAGACCGTCTGACGGTTATGGAAAACGTACTGTCCGGCAGACTGGGATACATTCCCTTTCTCCGTGGGGCTTTCCGGAAATTTCCCCAGGAGGATATCGACCACGCCTATGCCCTGCTCAAACGGGTCGGGCTGGCACAGTACGTAAACAAGCGCTGCGACGAACTCTCCGGCGGAGAGCGGCAGCGGGTCGGGGCGGCCAGAGCCCTTATGCAGAACCCGAGCATCCTGCTGGCCGATGAACCGACGGCCTCTCTGGATCCGAAGACCAGCGAGAGAATCATGGAACTCATCGCCCAGTTGACAGAGGAGCTGCACCTGCCCGTACTTATCAACCTGCACAATGTAGCCCAGGCCAAACAGTACGCAGCCAGGATCGTCGGTCTCCGGGGCGGGGTTATCGTCTTCGACGGAAAACCGGAAGAGCTTAGCGATGAGCATCTGGAAAAGATATATGCCGATAAAAAAGAGCTCGATGAACAGCTTCATCCCCACCCGGAGCAGAGCCGATGAACAAAGCTCTGAGCGGCGGAGGCTCTTCCGCCGGGCATTTCCGCTGGAAACGCCCTCCCTTTATCGCGAATCCGGTGTTGCGTTACGGTCTCCTTGCAGCCTTCGTAGTCTACTTTGCCTATGTGTTCAACACCCTGGAGGTAAACCCCGCGCGTATTGCCCGTGGAATCCCCAGGGCCATGCAGATTTTTTCCAGCGCAATCCCGCCGGATTTCAGCGCCCGGGGCAAGCTGATCTTTACCGGTTTTGTTGAAAGTATTCAGATAACCTTTCTCGCCACCTTTGCCGGGGTGCTCTTGAGCATCCCCTTTGCTTTCGCGGCGGCCCGGAACATTGCGATACTGCCGATTTACGGACTCGGACGGGGAATCATCATAGTCGCCCGCAGCCTGCATCCCGTTGTCCTGGGTGTACTTTTTGTAAAGGCCGTCGGGTTCGGCGCTTTTGCCGGGGTACTTACCCTGATTATCTACACCCTCGGGTTTGTGGGCAAACTGCTGGCCGAAGCAATAGAAGAGATAAAGCACGGACAGATCGAGGCGATACGCTCTACCGGGGCCGGGTATTTTTCCGTTCTTGTATATGCGGTGCTTCCCCAGATCATGCCGCGTCTTATCGGACTGACCATGTACCAGCTGGATATAAATCTGCGAGCTTCGGCGGTTATCGGTCTCGTAGGTGCAGGCGGTATTGGAAACACCCTGAATTCCGCCTTCGGCCGATATGATTACGGTACCGCCTCCGCCATTCTTCTGATCATGATCGTGATAATTCTCTTCGCCGAATCAGTCAGTTCCAGGCTGAGGAGGTTCACAAAATGAAGAACCTTACCGCAGCCCCCTTGAAAGATATCGGAGGAGAGAGCTTCCGCTGGGAACGCTACACTCCCCTTCAGCGGCTCAGACGTTTCGCGGGAATGTTCATTATAGCCGGAATACTCCTCTGGACCATCAGTACCATCGATGTCTTCTGGCCCTGGGTATGGACCGCTCCTGAAGAGATGCAGGACATGATCTACCGCATGATCCCGCCGAATCCCAGGGCTTTGCCCGAAATACTTCCGGCCCTGCTTGAAACCATAAATATTGCCAGCGTAGGAACCCTCCTGGCCATAATTATCTCCCTTCCGGTTGCCTATTTCGGCGCACAAAATGTATCCCCCAACCGTATAACCCTCGCTATTGCCCGGGTAATAATCGTTTCATCCCGCTCCATCGATACCCTTATATGGGCATTGCTCTTTGTTGCCATTCTGGGACCGGGACCCCTGGCGGGCGTTGCAGCCATCGCCTGCCGCTCCGTGGGATTTCTGGGCAAGCTTATCGGAGAGAGCATAGAAGAGATGGACTGGGGGCCCATCGAGGCACTGCAGGCTTCAGGCGCATCCCGGGGTCATGTCATTAATTATGCAATCGTACCACAGATAATCCCCAGCTTCTGGGCCGTTGCAATCCTGCGCTGGGACATCAACATACGGGAATCCACGGTCCTGGGCATGGTCGGCGCCGGAGGAATCGGCATGCTCTTCCAGGTCGCCATCGATCTGTTTCGCTGGAACACCGTCTCCATGGTACTGGTATCCATCGTCGTTGTCGTAATTTTTGGCGAGATCGTAACCGGCATCGTACGGCGCAAGATTATCTAAGACAAGGAAATACCATGAACACGCATTTTGCACTTGAAAACCCTATTGAAGTTTTAACCGGTAAAAAGCGATCCGAACTGACCAGGGACGATCTGATCAACATCATCAATAAAAAGAATATTGAACGATTGACCTTTCACTATACAGCCATCGACGGAAAGGTAAAGGAGCTTCGGCTTCCGATAACCAGTTATGAACAGGCGGAGATTGTCCTGGCCGAGGGAGAGCGTGTCGACGGGTCATCTCTTTTTAAAGGTGTTGTTGATGCCGGAAAATCCGACCTTTACGTAATTCCGGTCTATAAATCGGTCTTTATCAATCCCTTTGATCACACCAGCCTCGACTTTGTCTGTCGTTTTGTAACCGGAGACGGGGAGCTTGCCCCATTTGCTCCGGACAATCTCCTGGCTATTACCCACAAGAAGCTGAAGGAGGAGTTCGATGTCGAGTTCAATGCCCTGGGAGAACTGGAGTTTTATCTTGTGGGCAACTCGGAGCAGAACCTCTATCCCCTGCCGAACCAGAAGGGATACCACGGCAGCAGCCCGTATGTAAAAACAACCTGTATTGTCAACGAGATGCTCAAAGTTATGACCAACATAACCAGTGAAATCAAGTATGCCCATAACGAAGTGGGCCTTATCAACAGTCTGGAAATTGATAATCATCTCTTTAACGGAAAGCTGGCTGAACAGGTGGAGATCGAATTTCTTCCCACCCCCGTGGAAGACGCGGCGGATGTGGTCGTGCTGGGTAAATGGCTCTGTCAAAGCATCGCAAACCGCTACAACCTGATTGCCACCTTCTATCCGAAAATCCAGATCGGCGACGCCGGCAGCGGACTCCACTTTCATACCATGCTCAAAAGGAACAACAGGAACATTATGCTTAATGCCGATCAGGAGCTGTCGGAGGATTCCCTCAAGTTGATCGGCGGACTCTGCCGCTATGCGCCGACCCTGTCGGCCTTCGGCAATATGACCGCCGGCTCCTTCCTGCGTCTGGTACCTCATCAGGAGGCGCCCACAAAGGTCTGCTGGGGCTACTCCAACCGGAGTGCATTAATCCGAGTACCCCTGGGCTGGCGAAACCTGGACAACCTGGCAATGAAGGTCAACCCGCAGCAGCGGCTCAAAGCGGAACGCAAGGACAGCCGTCAGACTGTAGAACTCCGCAGCGCCGACGGCAGCGCGAATACCCATATGCTGCTTGCCGCCATGACAACCGCAGTACTCTGGGCCTATCGGCACCCGAAGGAGGCACTGAAACTTGCGGATCAGAACTATGTCTCCGGGAACATTCACAATGATCCGGATAAGGAGAGGGAGTTCATCGATATTGCCACCAGCTGCGTGGAAACTGCCAGGACCCTGAACGATCACCGGGATTATTACATCCGGGACGGCTATTTTACTGACAGCCTGATCGACAAGGTCATCGAAATGCTCAAGGCTGAGAACGACGAAGGTCTGAACAATAAAATACTCTCCCTGCCTGACGAGGACGGAAGAAAACTCGCCGAAGATTACATCAAGCGGGGCATACAAAAATACTGATCCGGAATATCCCAGGCAGAGAGGAGGAGTGTAATGAAGGGAAAACTCCCTGTTCTGTTTTTAACCCTTTTGTGCCTGCTGCCGATGGAGCTCTTTACGGAAAATGACCGGTCCGCCGGTCACAGTGAACGCCCTACCGTGGCTCTGGCGCTGGAAGGCGGCGGAGCCCTTGGAATCGCCCATATCGGCGTAATACGGGTACTGGAAGAAGCGGGAATTCCCGTCGATATCGTCACCGGAACCAGCATGGGCTCGATTGTCGGAGGACTTTACGCCCTCGGTTTCTGCGTCGAGGAACTTGAAGCCCTGGCGACAGAGACCGACTGGATCAGCCTCTTCTCTGAATACTCGGTTCCAAAAAACGAAAGTTACCGGGCTCTCGAAGAGTGGCGGCGGTATTTCCTCTCCCTGAGAATTTCCGGAAAGGAGACACCGGCTTCCGGAGGTCTTCTGTCGGGCAACCGGATCCTCAGTTACATGGACGGACTCACCTGTTATGTTTCCGGAGACCTGGATTTTGACGATCTTCCCCGGCGTTACCGTGCTGTGGCTACGGACTTTACTACCGGAGAAGAGGTGATCATCCGGAAAGGTTCTCTCTCGGAAGCCATGCGTGCCAGCATGGGGATACCCGGGGTTTTTGCGCCCTATATGCTCGGTGAACGCCCCCTGATAGACGGTGGTATTGTAAACAATCTTCCTGTGGACCTGGCCCGCTCCATGGGAGCGGATATAGTAATTGCCGTGGACCTTGAAGGAGGCTTTTCCAGGCAACGGGGATATCTTGATCTTTCACCCATCGAAAACCTGTCCCGTACCGTCGACCTTATCCTTGACGCCAATGTACGGGGTCAGCTGGAACACGCCGATTATGTAATACAAGTACCGCTGGAGCCATATACCGCCGCCGATTTTCAACGGAGCGAAGAAATCATGCTCGCCGGCCGGCACAGGGCGGAGGAGCTCAAGCGTGAACTGATCAGCCTGCGCGACCGGATTATGGGCGATACCAGCGAATCCGAAACCGGTATCCCCGGTACACATCGCGACCCCATCGAAGGTTTCCGCTATAGCGGCGGAACCCCCGAGGACAGGGAAAGCGCCCGCCGCATTCTTGCCCCCCTGACAGGACAGGTCGTTTCACCCAACGACCTTGCCGGCCGGATTGTCGACATTTACCTGGAGTGCGCGCCTGAAAGCGTCCGCATACGGCAGTCCGCGGATACGGAAAATATCCTTGAAGTGGAAATCCAGTCGCAAAAGTCGCGGAAAAACAGACTTCGCATGGGCCTCAGTTATGGAGGGACCTACGCAGACTCCATATCGAGCAGACTCCAGTTTACCCAGGGGATCATTCTGGGAGACCTTCTGTGGCCGGGACTGGAACTGAGTCTCGATGTCGAGATTCTGGGGGCCATGGGAATCGAGGCTGAGGTATACCAGTCCCTGGGGGACCGGTTTTATCTTGAAACCGGCGTGTTCCTGCGCAAGGATTTTGAGACCTATTACGCATCGGACAGGGACGAATCCTCGGTGGACTACATCTTCTATGAGACGGAAGCCCAGATCAATGGGACCCTCGGCGTCTATCCCTGGCCCGGGGCCAGGATGCACATAGGGCTTTCCAGGGAATGGATCGCAGACACGGCTGCAGATATCTACCTTCCGGAGCTGGCGGAGAAAAACATTCTGCTGGCCCGGGCAGGTTTCGATCTTCTTCGCCTGGATAGTCCTCTCTTTCCCATGCAGGGTGGAGCGCTGGAATTGATGTTTAAACGAGGGCTTCCGACCTCTCACACCACCCGCGAGTTCAGTACCTTTTCCACCAGGGGAGAAGTCCATATTCCCCTGGGAAGATATCTGTCCGCAGGATACCTTTTTGATGCAGGCACTGACTTTACCGGAGAGGTGGACCATCCGGATTCCGCACCATATCTGCATAAGCCCGAGCTTGGGGGACGCCGTCTTTTTCCCAATCCTCTCTCAGCAGAAAAGCGTTTCGGCAGCCTCGTAATCGGTAATGGGCTGGAGCTGACCAGACGACTGGAATTTCTTGAGAAATCCCTCCCCCTGCCCCTCTTTGCACGGTTTCATTTTGCATCCGGACTGGTCTACAGGGAATTCGAATCCCTCGACCAGAGCGACCCCCTCGTCCACTGGAGCTCTTCCCTGGGTGCAGGTCTCCGGATCAACGACGGTTTTGCTGTGCTTTTACGAGCCGGCTGTGCGGGGGGCGGCAACAGCACCCTGAGCCCCTATTTCGCCATAGATCTGGGAACACTGCAGAGCAGAAAGCTGTTCTGATTCCTGCATTTCCGTCAAGGGTAATCCTTTTTTTCAGGTCAGCTCTTTCTTGACAGCAGCATACAGGCGTGTAATTATTCTCTGACACCACATCCCAGCGGGAGTACTCATATGAAGCTTCATCCAGTAGTAATCGATTCCGTAACAATTCCCTGCACGTATTACCACACCCTGGTACTCGGCAGCGGCTGCGCCTCCTTAAGTACAGCGGTCCGTTTAAAACGAGCAGGCCTTGAGGACTTCTGCGTTGTAACCGACAACATCTTCGGAGGAACCTCCCGTAACACAGGTTCGGACAAGCAGACCTACTATAAACTGAGCGACTCCACCCGGGATCCGGACACACCCTACCGTATGGCTGAAGCCCTGACAGCCGGGGGTGCCATGCATGGTGACATCGCCCTTATCGAAGCCATCGGATCGGAGAACGGATTCTACAACCTGGTGGGAATGGGGGTTCCCTTTCCGTACAATACCTGGGGAGGCTTTACCGGCTACAAAACAGATCATGACCCTCTGCAGAGGGGGGTGTCCCTGGGGCCGTACACCTCCAGGCTGATGACCGAATACCTGGAGCGGGAATGCCGGACCCTGGGAATCGATATACTCGACCATCACGATGCAGTCAAGCTGGTAAGCCAGGGTGACCGGATAGCCGGGGCCCTGGTCATGAACAAACGGGAAACTGATACACCTTCCAGGGGCCTCAAGCTCTTTCTCTGCGATAACCTTGTTTTCGGGCTCGGCGGTCCCGGCGGCTTTTACGAGAAATCGGTCTACCCCAAGCCCCAGAACGGAGGAATCGGACTGGCCCTGGAGATCGGAGCGAAAGCCGCAAACCTGACGGAGTCCCAGTACGGTCTTACCTCCCAGAAATTCCGCTGGAACCTCTCCGGCAGTTACCATCAGGTCCTGCCCCGCTACTACAGCACAGATCCGGAAACCGGCGAGACCTTCGATTTTCTGAACGACTATTTTCCCGACATGGCCGCCCTTATGAACGCGGTCTTTCTGAAAGGCTATCAATGGCCCTTCGATCCCCGCAAGATCCCCGATTACGGCTCCTCGCTGCTGGACGTGCTGGTCTACCGGGAAACGGAGGTCCTGGGCCGCAGGGTCTACATGGATTTCCGGGAGAACCCAAAGGGGAACGATCGCATCGGAAACTTTGATCCTGCGCCTCTTGGCAGGGAAGCTGCCGAATACTGGCAAAACTCCGGCATAGACGGAAAAACACCCATAGAGCGACTCAAACAGCTGAATCCCGCGGCTATTCAGCTCTACCTGGATCACAACATAGACCTTGCCGCCGAGCCCCTGGAGATGGCGGTCTCCGCCCAGCACAACAACGGCGGACTCGCCGCGGACATCTGGTGGGAATCGGTGAACATCCGGCGCCTCTTCCCGGTGGGTGAGGCCAACGGCACCCACGGCGCCGCCCGTCCCGGCGGGACCGCCCTCAACTCCGGACAGGTCGGAGCCTTCCGGGCGGCCCAGAAAATCACCCTGGCCTACCGGGAAAAGTCGCTGGACATCGACAAGGCCATGGAATCCGGCCGACTGGCTGCAGCGGAAATACTGGGGATAATTCAGCAATTAACAGCCGGACAGCCGGTTCCAGATTGCGACAGGGAATATAAAGCTGAGCTTCAGCGGCGCATGAGCAAATTCGCCGCCGCCGTGAGGGGCGCACAAACGGTACACGAGGCAAAAACGGCCGCAGAAAAGCAGCAGCGGAATTTCGCCGGGCTGCGGGTCGATCCCATGCGCCTTTCCATCGCCCTAAAACTGCGGCACATGGTCTTTGCCCATCGCATATATCTGGAGGCTATTGCTGATTATATCGAACACGGCGGCGGAAGCCGCGCATCATCCCTGATCATTGCCGCGAAGGACCAGGCAGGCACCCCGGTCCACCCGCTGCTCCCGGACTGGCGCATAGTGCCTGAGAATCTGGAACTGCGGGGCAGGATCCAGCATATCCGCTGGAATCCAGAAACAGAGAAGCCGGAGTTCGACTGGATCAAGGCCAGGCCAATTCCCATGGAAGATTCCTGGTTCGAGACTGTCTGGTCCCAGTACCTGGACGGTTCGGTATTTGAAACGGATTAGACCGTTACCGGACCATCCCCTTGAGAGCCTCCCAGTCGAGTTCGGCCTGCTATGATGATCTCCGGGAAAAACTGTCGAGATCACGCCAAATGGGCATCATCGCTTTACAGGTATTCCGGTAAATTTTAAAAAGCTCTTTGTATTTCTGGTGATTTTCCATATTAGGCTCAAATTTCTCTCCCGGAATCACCGTCGCCTTTACAGCTTCAGGATAGTTTTTATATATTCCCAAAACAACAGCCGCGTTTATCATAGCACCTTTTGTGCCCGTCTCTTTTTCCAGAACATGCCGAACCCGGCGACCGAGGGCGTCGGCGAGCATCTGCGACCACAACTCACTCCGGGAACCGCCTCCTGCGAGCCTCACTTCATTCGAAACTACCGGAAGAAATGAATAGCAATCGAGGGCCGACAAAATTACCCCCTCATATACAGCACGAAGCATGGCCTCTTTACTGTGATGATAATTAATTCCGATAAATTGCGCTTTTGCTGCGGGATTCATAAAGGGTGCCCGTTCACCTGCAGGATCGATAAAGGGATGATACATTATGCCGTTAGAACCAACCGGTACTTGTCCAACCTTCTCTTCTATTGTTTCCCAGTCAATTTTCTTTTGCACGGTTTCACTGTATCCATACAACTTTTTTATAAACCACTGTAAATTAAGGGTACCCGTCATGGGAGGAAGAACCCGCATCCACTCACCATCAATAATATGCGAGATTGTATAACCAGCATTGTCAGGAGGTCCAGGCGGGTCTGTAATTGGTACCTGGTGAATACCTGCCGTACCGAGTATGGAGCTGCATTGTCCCGGCTTTATGATTCCAAGACCGAGGGCAGAGCATATCATGTCCACCGGTCCGGATACTACCGCAGTTCCGGGATGAAGGCCCAGTTCTGCTGCCAGGCTCTTTTTGATCGGTGAAGAATTCACCCGGGGGTGAAGTGCCTGGGGCAACAGACGTTCACATTCGGGGATCTCATACAACTCAAGAATTCTGGAATCATATCTGTTATTTTTTATATCGAAATAGGTATGGGAGGCATCGGAGATATCAGTCGAAACTTCCCCGGTCAGTTGAAGAAATACCCAGTCCTTTGCCCGCAAAGCCTTGTATGATTTCTTTAGTACCTCGGGTTCGTGATTTTTTAACCATAATAGATGTACAGCCTGGTTGCTTTGATTAACGCTTGTTCCGCAAATGGCAAAAATACTCTTTGATATACCTGATTCATGCAAATCTAAAACCATTTCAGAGGAACGACCATCCAGCCAGGTGATAGCCGGTCTGAGGGGTTTCAGAGATTTATCTATAAGCCATGTTCCGTCTCCCTGCCCCGTAACTCCAATCCCGATTATGCGGATCCGTGCCGCTTCGATTCTGTTGAGAATGGTACGGATACATGTTTTTATCTTATTCCATATTTCAGCCATATCGTATTCCGCCCATCTGGGCTGCGGGTGGATGAGCAGGGTCTGCTGTGAAGCAGCGAGGATATGTCTTCCATCAAGGGAGTAAAGATTCGCTTTAATTAGAGAGGTTCCTACATCTATGCCGAGAATTGCATCAATGATATCGGTCTTCATAGGATGTCCCCCCCAACAGAATTACAAAAAGAAAACAGTATCGAGCCAAGCAAAATCCAAAGTCCTGTGACGGTAATAAATAAGCTATCATGTTAGTTAAGGAGGTGCAACATAAAAAGCTACGTGGTCTATTGTGTAGAAAATTATATCCGGCAGTGCCGAAAAACAGGGACTTACTCCATATATAGCAAAAAGCATCTATGCCGATTCACCTGACTGCGCTGTACAAAATTAATTAACCGCGCAGAGCCTCTACTGCAGCCCGCTCAATCGGAAGTCCGCGCTTGTAGCGATCGAAGTACTCCCGGAACCCTTCCACGTCCCTGCCGTCCGGTTCAACAACACTGGTTTCGGTACCACTGAATACAGCATCAATGTATTCTATCAGGGTTTTTCTTTGAAAGCCGTTGACCATATAGGCGGCAAGCAACGCCATCCCCCAGGAACCACCTTCGCCAGCGGATTCCTGAAGGCGCACAGGTGTAACCGTCGCCGCCGCCATAATCCGCTGCCCTACCCCGGGAGCCTTGAATAAACCGCCGTGACCACGGATTTCCTCTACAGTGACTCCTTCATTCTCGGTAAGAATGTCCAGACCTATCCGCATTGCCCCCAGCGCGGAGAAGAGATGGGCACGTATCAGGTTGGGAAGCAGGAAATCCCGGGCCGGGTCGCGAACAAGAAGCGGTCTTCCCTCTTCGAAACCGGTCATGTGTTCGCCGGAAATATAACCATAGGTCAACACTCCACCGGCATCGGAATCTCCCTCAAGTGCCAGGGGAAGTAGCGTTTTATAGACAAAATCGAGGCTTACTTCATGTCCCAGGTACCCTGCTGCATCACGAAAAAGGGACATCCACGCATCGAGGTCCGAGGTACAGTTGTTGGAATGTGCCATGGCTACGGGACTGCCGTCGGGGGTTACCAACATATCGATCTCCGAGTGTACTTCTGCTAAGGGTGATTCCAGTACAACCATAGCAAAAACGGATGTTCCTGCGGATACGTTTCCCGTTCTCTTCCGGAGGCTGTTTGTAGCGACCATTCCGGTTCCGGCGTCGCCTTCAGGCGGGCAGAGGGGTATGCCCGGTTTCAGGTTATTCTCGGGATCGATAATCGAAACCCCGGCCTTGCTCAGCTTTCCGGCCGGGGTACCAGCTTTGAGGATCTCCGGCAGGATATCCCCAACCGTCCAGGGAACTCCGGATCTCTTTACAACCTTGTCAAACACCTCGGTCATTGCGCTGTAATAACTTCCTGTTTGCGGATCGACCGGAAACATACCCGATGCGTCGTTCATCCCGATAACGAACTTACCGGTAAGCAGATAGTGCACGTACCCTGCGAGGGTTGTAATACGCTTGATACGATGAACATGTTCCTCCCCGTTCAGGATAGCCTGATAGAGATGGGCGATGCTCCACCGCTGGGGAACGGGAAAATTGAAAAGCTCTGTAAGCCGCTCAGAAGCCTCGCTGGTTATCGTGTTCCGCCATGTTCTGAAGGGCACCAGGAGTTTTCCCCGATCGTCAATGGCGATATAACCGTGCATCATTCCGCTGATTCCAACTCCGGCAAGCATGGAGAGCGTTATACCGTGTTCCAGCTCAATATTCCCGACAAGGTCATGATAGCACGCAGAGAGGCCTGTATGGACAGCTGCCATATCGTATGTCCATACACCATTCTCAAGCCGGTTCTCCCAGGTGTAGGATCCATGAGCGATGGGCGCTGCATCCGGGGCAATAAGGGTTGCCTTTATTCGTGTGGAACCAAGCTCAATGCCGAGTATGCCCTCACCGTCGGTAATCACTGTCCTGGGGTCCATCTTATGCATTTCCTTTGCACTCCTCACAGTTCGCTTCTTTTACAGATTTTCCACAGAGGATCTGTGTATTCTCGGTACGGATTAAATAGTAGATTCACGAACAATTTTTTCACGTTCCCGATAATACGATACTGTCTGCCGCACCAGCTCATCGAGGATCTTCGGGTCATGTTTTCCGTGCATGGCAGGGTAAGGATCGCCCCCGGGGCCTAGAGGCTCCGGAGTGAAGAAGCATCCGTCACGATTGTAACCAATCAGATACAGCGCCTTGATCACTCTATCCAGATCCATAAACCCGTGTCCAAGGGCACGCCTGTTGGAATCTGCGGCATGCAGATTGACAAGCATCTCTCCGGCTTCCAGCAATGCCTTCGGGATGTGAACTTCTTCCGTAAACATGTGATACAGATCCCCGTTGATGTGGCCAATCCCGGGGTGAGCCACGCGGGCAATATAGTCTTTTGCTTCAGCAATAGTATGTACAGCACTGACCTCGGCGGAGCGGATTGGTTCGATTGCCGCCCGAACACCGCTTCCTGCAAAACAATCCGCTACCTTTCTCAGGGTTTCAACGCTGCGTTCGATCTCGGTGTCATCGTAAGCTCTTGATCTTCCCACCGCCGCCGGGACAACAAGCAGGTAGGTGCCCCCCATACTGTGAGTAAACTCCACTTCCCGTCGAATATAATCGACAGCCGCCTGCCGTTTTATACCGCGATTCGAAGAGAGATCATTATCAGTCGAGAACATCCCGCATACACCCGACACAGTGAGCCCGTTATCGTCAAGAATTTTCCTGGTGCTTTTCACGTCGTACCCAAGGTCATAACCATAATGATTACCGTGCAGTTCGATAAACTCGATGCCGTTGGCGGCCAATCGCTGTGCAGTTACACTGAGTAATTCCTGGCCAAAGCCCCAGTTGCTCCAGGAGAGCTTGATAGGCCTCTTAATTGCCTCCGGTCGGGCGACCCTTAGTTTATTGAAGGCTTCATCAATCTCGTTATTACTTATTTCGTAGTTCTGCAGTTTCACACGGTACTCCTTCTCTGTTCAGGCATATGCCGGGCCAGGGTCAAGCATTCTACGCTGACCAGATGCCCCCAGGGCTATTATCAAGAGGCAAGTTCTCTGGCGGTCTCCGCCATAGTCTTCAGCATGAGGTAACAGCTTGTGGCACCTGCATCCAGCACTCCCCTGGATCGTTCCCCCAGGCGACTCGAGCGGCCAATCTTCGCCACCATATCCTCCGTGGACTTCCAGCCTTCCTCGGCTGCAGCGAGCATATCATCCAGGGATTCGTTTAAGCCTTTCCCCGAGTCTACTGCCTTCCGCAGGGCGCTCGCCGCCGGATCCAGCGTGTCCACCAGGGTCTTATCCCCCGGCTTTGCCTCACCCAGCGAACGGATGGCTTCGTAGGCAGCTTCCAGCATATCAGCAAAAACCGCAGCATCGACCTCTTCCTTCTCTTTGCTGGCCTTGGCCATCGCCTTATAGAACTGACCATATAACGGTCCCATTGATCCGCCGATCTCCAGAAGCAGGGTTCGACCAAGCGTTCTCAGCGCATCACTCATCCCCATACCGTCTTCAAGCCGTGAAGCCGTAAGCTGGAATCCCTTGTCCATATTGATGCCATGGTCTCCGTCGCCAATCTTTCCGTCGATTTCGCTCAGATACGCGCGGTTCTCGTGTATCGTATCGATCAATCGCTCCACAATGATGCGACCTTTTGAGTTTGCGAATGATTCTGCCATAATTTCTCCCATACCTTAGATTTTTATCTGCTTGATGCCCATGGAATAACAGTCCATATCGATAAGTTCCTTCAGTTCCTCATCCAGCTTCATCATTGTGAGAGTAACACCCATCATCTCGAGACTCGTGAAGTAATTCCCCACGTAGGGTCTGTAAACGGAGATTTTCTTCTCGCCCAGAAGCTCCGCGATACGGTTGTAATATATGTAGAGCTCCATTACCGGGGTGGCGCCCAGACCGCTCACGAGGACGACTACCTCGTCTCCGGCACTGAAGGGCAGATCGGGCAATACAGTCTCCAGGCTTATCTCCGCCATACGATCCGCGTTCTGCAGATCCTGGACCTTGATACCGGGTTCACCATGGTGACCGATTCCCACCTCCATCTTGCCGGGTTCGATGGAAAAATTCGGTTTTCCCACTGCGGGAATAACGCAGGGCGTCAGCCCGATTCCTACGCTTCGGGTATTATTAATTGCCTTTTGAGCCGCGGCGATTACTTCATCCAGGCTGGCGCCCTGTGCGGCCTTTGCACCGCCGATCTTCCACATGAGGACTTCTCCGGCCACTCCACGCCGCTTTCCCAGTTGATCCTTGGGTGCGCTTGGTACATCGTCGTTGGCGAGAACGGTCTTCACCCGGATACCGTCTTCTTCGGCCTCCTCGGCGGCCATACGTACATTCATTACATCCCCGGCATAGTTACCATAGAGCACAGCGACCCCTTTCCCGCTGTCGGCTTCCTTGATGGCGTCGTAGAAAGCTTTCGCGGTGGGTGAACTGAATATCTCTCCCACCGCCACAGCGTCTACAAGATTTTTGCCGATGTAGCCGACGAAGGCCGGTTTATGGCCGCTGCCGCCTCCGGTGACAATGCCGACCTTTCCCTTAATCGGCGCTTTGGTGTATTTCAGTACGCGCGGGTTTGCCGTATTCGCGATGAACTCCGGATGCGCCTTGACGTATCCCTTCAAATAGTCTTCCACAACCTGGTCGGGATCATTAATAATTCTTTGCATTATTCCTTATCCTCCAATTTATACGTTGTACTGACACATTCTCCCGTCTCAGTGTCGAAGATATGAACACGGTTATTCGGGACATAGAAATTTACCTTCTCTCCGACGGTATAGAACTGATAGGGGCTCACGACCACTGTAAGCACATCCCCATCGATCTGTGCTGTGACATGGTTTTCTTCTCCCAGGAACTCGAAAACATCAACCACGCCTGCGATAGCAGTCGTATCCGGCGATTTCTCGACGTGAATGTCATGTGGTCTGATGCCGAGGGTGTAGTGTTTCCTTCCACGGGCTACAAGGCGGGAGTTCCATTTTGGAGGAACCGTGAACTCCAGTGTTCCTTTATTGGACTTGAGCGTGGAGGTACCGTTATCTTCGATCAATGTGCACTCAAAGAAATTAATCGCCGGTTCTCCGATGAAGTCCGCGACGAACCTGTTGATGGGATAATCCAGAAGCTCTTCCCGGGTTCCCACCTGCTGAAGTACGGCGAAATTCATGACCGCAATGCGATCGGCAAGGGAGATAGCCTCCAATTGGTCGTGGGTAACGTAGATAAAGGTTGTTTTCAGCTCGTCGTGTAGGTGCTTGATCTGCGCCCGAGTCGAGGTCCTCAATGTAACATCGAGATGGGACAGCGGTTCGTCCAGGAGAAAGACCTCCGGTTCGCGAATAAGTGCACGCGCAAGAGAAACTCTTTGCTGTTGACCGCCGCTCAACTGGGTTGGGCCGCGGTCAAGCAAGTCAGATATCTCAAGCATTGCAACAACCTGATCAAGCCGTTTCATTTGCTCGATTTCCGGAACCTTTTTTGCCCGCAGCGGAAAGAGGATGTTTTCCCTTACAGTAAGATGTGTGTAAAGAGCATATGTCTCAAAGGACATGGCGACATTCCGATCCCGCGGCGAAAGCTGGTTGACTTTTCGATTGCCGATGAAAATATCGCCTGATGTGGTTTCTTCGAGTCCGACGATCATTCTCATCGAGGAACTCTTACCGCAACCCGAAGGGCCCAGCAGGCACATGAATTCACCGTCGCGCACTTCCAGATTGAGGTCCCGCACAGCCTTTACTTCTTCATTCTTTTTACTGATATACGTCTTACAGACGTTCTTCAATGTTACAGATGCCATTCCTGTACCCTCACTCTATACATATATGAGATTAGTCGTGGTGCTTTCATCGAAAAGATAGATGTCCTTGGACTCAATCCGAACAGACACCTCCTGGTCGACCTCAAAATGCTCATTTGCCCTGGTTAATACCCGTATCCGGGTCCCATCTACCTCCAGTATCATTATTCCGTAGGTAACAAAGGGATTGTAGGCATAGACCTTTCCGGTGAAAGCGCCTTCAGCTTTCTTACCTTCCCTGTTTATTAGAACCGCCTGCGGCCGAAAGCCGACACGGACACGTCCGCCCCTGGTCTTCTCCTTCACCAGAGCTGTCTGTTCCGGGTTCAAAACGAATCTCATTGAGGGCAGCTCATCCGGTATCAACTCCATTTTTCCCTCGTGGGACCGGCCGCTTGTACTTACAAGGTTCACTTCCGGAAATCCCACATGTTTGGCGACAAACTCATTCATCGGTTTATGATAGATGACATCAGGCTTGTCGACCTGTTCTATCTGACCGTCCTTTATAACCCCTACACGGTCCCCCAGCGACAGACCTTCGACATAGTCGTGGGTAACATAGATTGTTGTGGTGTTCAGCTCGCGCTGAATTCGGTTGAGTTCCACCCTCATTCTATGCCGTACCTTCGCATCGACGTGGGAGAGAGGCTCGTCCAGCAAAAACACCGACGGTCGTCTGACCATGGCCCGACCCAGGGAAACCCGCTGTTTCTGACCTCCGCTCAGCTCGCCCGGTTTTCGGTCAAGAAGATGACCAATCTCCAGCATCCCTGCGATGCGTTTAACCTCTTTATCAATCTCCTCCTCAGGTTTTCTGTATCTGGGCGACCGGAAGGAATTCGCAATGTTCTCGTAAACCGAAAACTGCGGATAGAGCGCGTAGGTCTCGAATGTCATCGATACATTCCGCTCATATGGCGGTGTCAGGTTTGATAGTTTACCGTCTATATAGAGCCGTCCTTCAGTAGGTTGCAGAATCCCGGCAACCGTCTTCAGCGTCGTGGTTTTCCCCGCGCCGGACGGCCCGACGAGTACAAAGAACTCTTCTTCCCGAATCTCCAGGGAGAGGTTCTTTATTCCCACGGTATTGCCGTACATCTTCGTCACATTATCGAACTTTACTGTTCCCATGTCGTTACTTCCTTTTGTAGTTCTTTGATTTCACGGCCCTATTCCTTGACCGCGCCCAGGCTCAATCCGCGAATCAGGTGCTTCTGCGCATAGAGCGCGAGAGCCAGCGCGGGTATTGCCGCCAATACAATCGCCGCCGCCATATCACCATAGCGTAGGGCATCGGCCGAGATGAACTGCATAGCGCCTACCGTAACAGGAGCAGTTCTGCTACCGCCGAGGAGGACTGCGAATACAAAGTTGTTCCAGGCGTAAATAAAAGCCAGCAGACCAGATGCCGCAATCCCGGGACGGATCAGAGGTAGTATAACCCTGAAAAAAGTACGTATACGCCCAAAACCGTCCAGCCAGCACGCTTCCTCCAATTCACGGGAAACATCTTCTATATACCCCCGCAGAATCCAGACAATCATGGGAAGCGTGATCAGCTGGTATACCCAGATAAGGCCTGTGTAGGTATCGAGAAGACCCAGTTTCTGGAAGAAGATGTAAATGGGAATTATAACCATCAGTTCAGGAGCAAAGCGGAACGAGAGAATAGTAAATGCCAGATCTTCTTTTCCCTTGAAATTGTAACGGGCAATCGCGTATGTCGCCGGTACTCCAACCAGTACAGAAATTATTACAGCCCCAAAACTGATAATGAGGCTATTCATGAAATTCCTGAGAAAGTCTACGGTCGAACTACCAGTATTTCCTCCTGTGAGGCCGGAAAACAGGCTCTGAAAGTTCTCCAGCGTCGGCTTGAATAAAAACTGCGGCGGCCAGGTAAGAATTTGTGAAGTCTCCTTGAACGCCAGAGAGAAAACCCATACTACCGGAAAGAGTGCTATAACGAAGTAGATTATCGTTACCCCATTCAATACATAATCGATGATTTTTTCTTTTCTTGTCGTGACAGTAGCCATATCGAACTCCCCTTTCTTCTTAGCTCAACTTCGAGCGCCACTTCATCCAGTGGTTCACAAGAAACTTGCTCACTAGGTAAATAATTATCCAGGTCAGAAACATATACGCAGCACCTCGACCAATGTTCAGATAGGTAAACGACTGAGTATATGCTGTCACCTGAAGCGTCATCAGTGCATCCCCGGGACCGCCTTTTGTAAGCGCGAAGGGGATATCGAAGATTCTGAAGCTGTCGATCAGGCGGAATATAAGCGCGATCGTAACATAAGGAGTAAGCATGGGAACCGTCTGGGTTCTAAAAATGAACCACTTGGACGCTCCATCCACCTGCGCCGCCTCAAAAGGGGCCCGTGGAAAAGAACGCAGTCCGGCAAGAACAAGAAGTGCAATGAATGGCGTAAAAATCCAGACATCAATCAATACAACTGTAAACATCGCATAATCAGCAACCCCCGCCCAGGGAAAATCCTTCAGTCCCTTGTCAAAAAGGCTCAGAAAGTAATTGAGTACACCAAACTGCGTGCTCATCATGAGCCGCCACATCAGCACCGCTATAACCGGAGCGATCAGCAGGGGCAGAATCAGCAGGGGCCGAAATATTTTCGTGACCAGGTTGTCCCTATTGAGGAGCAAGCCGATGATTACACCCAGAACCAGCTCGGCCCCAACCGCGAAGAAAACATACGTTGAGGAAACGCGTATGGCATTCCAAAACTGTTCGCTTTTCATCATCCTGATGTAGTTCTCCAACCCTGCAAACTTCCAGTTCGGTCGCATCAGGTTATAGTCGGTGAACGACCAGACCACGCCGGTTCCAAAGGGAATGAGAATTCCAATCGTTAAAATCAGCGCCGGCAGAATGATCAAATACGGCTTTAACAGATCGAGCCGGGTCGGCTTTAGCCGCTCGACTGTTTCCGTATCCTTACTACTCCCAAAAACCGCCATTCCATTACCTCCTAATTGTCGGGTCTTTACGTATCCGCATTTCGAATACCATGTTATTCCCGCGCTTAGTTCAAATGGAAACATCGTTACATAAAACCGCAGTAACGCTGTGCCCACTTCAACCAAGGCGGCAGAACCTGTAGCCGGGGTTCGCCGCAGCGAACCCCGCTACAAATCCTTCATGCAAGGACTATTTTAAAATTCTTCCGCCAATCTTTTAGCCAGATCGTCCAGTACTGTCTTCGCGTTTCTTCCACCGTAAATTGCATGGAGTGCGGCAGCCCATTCGGTTGTTGTCTCGAAGAACCGGGACTGCGGGGTGAAGTGAATTCCGGTACCGTCGATAAGATTCTGATACTGCTCCAGATAGCCGTCGAATTTCGCCAGCCGTGCCTGGAAGTCTGCGTTTTCCCAAATCGAGGTACGTACCGGGTTGACAGTCGCATACTTAACAGCTGCGGTCGTCAGGAACTCTTTTCCGGTGGCCCATTGCAGCCAGTACCAGGCCGGTCCCTTCGCTTTGGAGTTGGCGTTCATAGCCAGCGCCCATGTCCACATATTGGGAGTCGTTGCCGGGCCGTCGAGTCCGGGGGGATACGGTGCCCATGCGATGTCGCCTGAAGCAGCAGAAGCGCCTTCCTGGTTTTGGAAGAAACCAAGGATATCTGCGTCATAAATCATAGCTGATCGTTCGGCACCGAGGGACTGACCGACGTCGTACCAGGTATAACTGGTCCATTCGGGGGGGCCGACTTCAGAAACCATTTCGATCCACTTTTCAGTAAAGCGCACTGCTACATCGCTGTTCATCTGGGGTTTCATGTTTGCGTCGTAATCCGATGCACCGGCGGAATTATAGGCGGTCATGAATCCGGGGTGGATTGTTGCCCAACTTCGAGTACCGCGAACGGCAATAGGGACCATGTCCGTTTTTTCTTTGATGATTTTGCCGATTTTAATTACATCGTCCAGTGTTTTCGGCAGTTCAAGACCAAGCTCGCTGAAGACACGCTTATTGTACATAAGGTCGTTACCTTCGAAGCCCCAGGGCAGAGCCCACTGACCTCCATTCCCTACTTCGCTTCCATCAACACCATCCCATCTGAGACCGGCCGCGATACCTTCGATAATATCTTTGAAATCATAGTCCGGGTTAGTGACGGATGAATTTTTGATGTAGGGCGTGAGGTCTTCCATCCATCCCGGCGGCATGTACTGCCATACCATGTATGCACCCGTCATAAAAACGTCGTACTCAGATGAACCGGACGACAGCGCAACGGTTAACTTGTTAAAGTACTCCTCTTCAGGAAATATGTCGTATAGAACCTTGATGCCAGTCTTCGCCTTAAACTTGTCCAGTTCCTTCAGCATACCCTCTGTATAGGGATGCTGATTGAGCAGCAGCTTTACTGTTCGGCCTTCAAACCGTTTCCAGTCGAAGTCACCAGTAATGTCGGCGGCGCTCATTCCACCGGCAGCCTCCTTTTCGCCACCCGCGAAAGCCGTAAAACTGAAGGCTACGAGCAACATCATTGCAAATCCCAGAATCCTTCTCATAAGATTCCTCCTTGTATTATGTGGCTTGGCCAAAAACGACCTAGCCTATAATCTCCGGCCCGCCGGCCGCAGATATCCACCCTAAACTACTCCAATGCAAACCGGCACCGGAGCCCGTTTCGAAATCAGAGAAACTCCTCGTTCGGAACAAGAATGACTTTGATCGAATCCTTGGCGGAATCCACCATGTCGAAGCCCTTCTTCCAGTCTTTCAAAGAAAGCTTGTGAGTAACTACATTTTCAGTGGGAAGACTTCCATCTGAAATCCACTCAATGGTCGGCCTGTAGCAGTATGGACCAAGATGCCCGCCCAATACATCGAGCTCTTTACGGTCGCTTATGATACTCCAGTCGACCTCAACCAGATCCTTGAAAACACTGAACTCAACGAAACGTCCAAGCTTTCTGAGAACTTCGAGCCCCTGCTGTACGCTTGCGGGATGACCCGAAACCTCGATGTAGATGTCCGCACCGTAACCGCCGGTCTGTTTTTTGATATGGTCCACAACGTCGCTCTTTGACGGATTCAGTACTTCGTCGGCCCCGAAAGCCTTCGCCATCTCAAGTCGCTTGTCGTTGAGATCGAGTACAATGAGTTTTTTGGGGTTCCTGCGCTTGGCGAATCCAACCATGCCGAGACCGATGACCCCTACGCCGGAGATGACAACAACATCTTCATTATTTATCTGAGCCCTGTCGACGCCATGCTTTGAGCACGAGTAAGGTTCCACGAGAATCGCCTTCTCAAGAGGAAGGTCCTTCGGCAGCCTGTAGTTGATCGCTTCTTTGGGAAACTTCATATACTGTGCGAAGCCGCCGTTTACGTTGTTCTGGAACCCATACACATCGTGTTGCTCGTCCATCCAGTATCGCCCTGTTGTGGAGAAGAGGTCATTCCAACGCGGAACGATTTGCTCTGAAATTACACGATCTCCCACCTGGAACCCTGTATCCCCATGATGAGCATAGTCGTCGACGTTCTCGCCGATCTCGACAATATACCCGATAAATTCGTGCCCCGGGATCATGGGGGCCTTGATGTATGGTTCTGTACCTGCGCCGCCCCAGAAACTGGGAGCTCCGTGATAAGACTTCATGTCTCCAGCACAAATTCCGCACGCTTCAACCTTGATAACAATTTCACCTTCTCCTGCTCTGGGTGTATCATACTCTTCAAGCCGATAATCCCCCGGCGCATACGCAACCAAAGCCTGCATCTTCTCGGGAAGGTCAGCCCGATGGGCCTGTGTCTTTTGTGGCGCTGATTTTGCCATAAACTCTCCTTACAATTCTTGCATGCGTTTCCTGTACGGTACTGTCTCTCATGTACCATACACTTCTGTCCAATCACACTAAGTGATCATATGTTCATTTTCGCACATATGCTCGGGTTGTCAAGGAAAATATTAAAAATTTCCTTGAAAAATATGCACATTTGTCATATAGTGAACATATGTTCAATTATTTGAACGAAAAACGGACAGAAAAAATCCTCAGCGATGCAGTTACAGATACTCTGCTCGACTATGCACAGCAGCGAAAATGGAAGATGATAACCACTATCTCTGATTCCAAGACCTATCCTCTTATCAGTCATGAAATCCACAGGGAACTGCAATCCGGCGGAATTCGGAACAGCGATATAATTCTCAACGGGTCAGACCTGATTGCGGATGAACGTTCCGTCATGACAGTTCTCACAGAAATAGACATAAATACAGAGGCTCTGATTGCCGTCGGATCCGGGACAATTACGGATATCGTTCGCTTTGTCTCCCACAGGCTTCAGAAAGAGTACATTTCCATACCCACAGCTCCATCAGTGGATGGATATACATCCAGTGGGGCACCCATCATTCTAAGAGGATATAAGCGATACATAGCGTGTCATAGTCCGTCGTTGCTTATCGCCTCGCCTTCCATTCTTTCTAACGCTCCCAGGGACATGATAGTTGCTGGTTTTGGAGAAGTCCTTGGAAAAGTAATAGCTCTTGCGGATTTAGAGTTGGCCCATCTGCTCATGAAAGCCCCGTTCGATAGAACGATTGCTGAACATACACTTTTAGCTTATTCCATAACAATGGAAAACGCGGCTGAAATCGGACAAAAAGAAACAGCCGCTGTCATGGTTCTTTTTGACGCGCTTACTACAAGCGGAGAGTCTATGCGGAGATTCGGGTCTTCCGACTCCATATCCGGCTCGGAGCATCATATTTCGCATTTTCTGGAAATGCGCCACCTTATATGTAACAGACCATTAATGCTTCATGGAATCAAAGTAGCCCTGGGAGCAATAATAGCGGCACAGTGGTACCGGGCATTACGAAAAATTAAAAAAGAAGATGTATTGCAGCATAAGCTGCAAGTCCCGGATTATGAGAAAGATTTGACGGATATAGAAAAACTGCTCGGAGAACCGGGAAAAATCCTTTTGGAAGAAAACACCTATATATCAACTCTTGACATTTACAGAGTTGCTCAGATAAGAACGCGTCTTCTCGATCATTGGGATGAAGTGCAGAGCATAGCTGCGAGGGTGCCGGAACCTGAAGAACTTTCCGAGTTTTTTAATAATGCAGGAGGAAGAACAATAATTTCCCGTTACGCAGGTCTGGCAGATGAAGAAATACATACGGCAGCGCGACTCTGTCACTATGTACGTAACCGCTTTACTATAAAGACCTTACTGTTCACCCTTGGACTTCCATCAAATATTACAATCAATTATCAGTAAGATCTGTTTGTTGATGTAACTCAAGAATTTTCTTTGCGGTCCTGTCATCTGTTACCAGAATGGAGATTACACCAGTCTTCAAGGCTGCAAGAGTCGGCAGAACCTTGTGACTCTCGGAAAAAACAGCAGTGATTATCTTTGCACGCTTGAGACTATTCCATGGTACACTTATAATTCGAGACTCGATTTCACTTTCAACTCGCATTCCATTAGCATTGAAGAAATGCATACAAATCTCGCCCACAATACCTTGACGCCGCATGTTGTTCACAGTCTCTTCGGTTATATACCCGCTCCGATAAAGTATGTTCTGAGTCGAGGAATCCCCGATTCCGACTACGGCTAACTGAATTTCTCCCGCTGCCTGCATAGACCGTTTAAGGTTCGGATCGGCAAGATATACCTCGGCTTCACTACCTTCCAAGGCCATTATAGGAGCAGATATAGGATAAAATGTTCCACCGATTCTACGCGCAACATCTGCAGCAGGACCATAGGGCAATGAGAAACCAATCATAGCCCCCATGAGATCGCAGACCGCGACATCGTAAGTATCTGAGTCAGCATGAATATAATCAGCAATATTCCCTAAAGTTCGGCTATAGCCAAAACCGATATTCTTTACGTTTCGAAGCTCATCAATAATCAGATTTGCCACAGCACTTCGAATGGACTCCAGCGTATGTGCCTGTGATTCTTCAGTACGAACTACAATTGCCCGCTGGAGTTTGAACAGGCGTTGCAAATCAAATGCTACTTCTTCCTGTAATGGAAGCTTCTTGACAATCTCTATACGGACAATTCCTGTTCTCTTGGCTTCCTGCAAAAGACGTACAACCTTGGAGCGTGAAAGGCCGATCTGATTCGCAATCTGCTGTTGAGTTAAATCATTCTTGTAGTATAGATACGCTATCCTAGACAGTAGCTCATTATTATCTGCCATTTATTCTAAAAACTCCTGTATAAATCCTTACAGGTACAAATCCCTACTCAATCAAATACATAATACCAGACAAAAAATCCCAAACTGCTCCCTCAATCAAGCAGGAAATAGTCTATTTTTCGAATGTGTCATGATCATTGCTTTGCCAAACAATATCTTCAAGTACTCTGGTATAAATTACAGATAAAAAAGCAAATCGAGTTGTTTTTTCAAGATCGATAAACTATTTATCTTATAAACACAGGAAATATACCAGAAAAAATCTAATTTGTCCATATTCTTATTTAATTAAGGTCTACCGGACCATCCCCTTGAGAGCCTCCCAGTCGAGTTCGGCCTGAATCCGTTCGTTGAACTCCGGCCACAGGCGATTGATGATGGTGAGAGACTGAATCTCCGTCGGAGGAATATCCTCACGAAAGAAATCAGGATTCGGAGCCAACAGCGGCAGCGCATCCTGATGCCCGGCATCGAGCAGCATCGACGGGCGTTCCGGTTTACGCCTGGGCATCCAGTACTGCTGAGGATTGCCTTCAAATCCGTATGCAGGCTCCGAGCGTTCCGCCGCCGAGAGGCCGGCAAGTTCTTCCCGGAGAGTAAGAAGGTGACGTCCCAGCATGGCAAGCCCCCGCTCGCCGGCAGCTTCAAGAGAGTCATAGTCTTCCGCCGCGATAGCCTCCGCCTGTTTCTGGTAGATTTCTTCGGTTTTTTCAAAGGCAGTCCGCATTTTTTCCGCTTCAGCGGGGTTGATGCTTTTCATGACCTCGTAGCTCTGTGTAAATCTGCGGCGCCGTGTTTCGCCATCGGCGGTAATGGTAACGCGACGTTCCTCGAGCATCTTTTCACTCTTTCCAATCAAGGCCCTGATCCAGCGTTCCTGGCTGACAGGAATCCAGGGATTACGCCCTGCAGGCAGGAGCTTCTCGACGGTCGTTTTTCGAGCCGCCTGATACATTAATCGGCCTGCTTCCTCCCGGGCTTTTGACGGCGGCAGGTAGATTCCGCCATCCTTATCGTCGAGAACATACTGTCCTTCCAGCCATGGATCGTTTATCTGGATACTGACAGTGCATGACGGATTGCCGATCTTGTAGACCGGGCGATAAATCCACAGACGGAATTCTGCCCGTACCGGCCCGTTTTCACCTGACCATTGTCGCAGCGGATGGACTTCCGGCAGAAAGGTATCCTTCGTGCTCAGTCCCCGGCGTCCGATTCGGGGTGCCCCGACCCGCTTCAGGATTGTCCTGGATGGGGATATTTCAACACCCTGCGGTGTCCTCAGAAACGGGGTATCGCGAAAGAAAGCTCCGATTTTGCGTATAGTAGCAAGAAGAGTCCTGAATTCATCGGGTAACAATCCGGTGCCCCGGGGCGGGGTGTTTTCATCGACGTTCATACTCCAGGCAAGCCAACCGGGAGATTCCTCCCCAATCGGCGGCTCCTGGCCCTGAATCCCGGAAATTATCAAAAGACCAAAGATTGCAAATACGAGAATTGCTTTTTTCATAGAACCATCCTCCTGATTCACGCGGCAGAAGAGGACAAGAGCCTCCGTTTCCAGGAGGCTGTTCGCAAGGCGGTACAAACACAAACCGCGATTTTCCAGCGGAACACTTTTCCGTTACAGAAAAATCCTACCCCGGTTTATACGAGCAGTCAAATAAAAGTAAGCATCTATATTCAGCCAGGTACTTTGACGAAAAGCATTCCGCAGGTTATTCTGAAATCCAGAACACCTGCACGTATGGTAAAAGGAGGCACACTGTGGCATTTAATCCCCTGGCTCCCATCGAAAAGAACGATAAGGATCTCTACGCCTTCGTGGAAAACGGCCGAAAGATGGCCCTGGAAGCCGGAGCCCTGGGAAGGATGGAAAAACTGCTAATCGCCCTGGCCCTGGACGCCGCCCATGGCGCGGTCAACGGGGTAAAATCCCTGGCCCTTCAGGCCATGGAGGCCGGCGCAAGCAAGGAACAGGTAATGGAGGCACTGCGGGTCGCCGCCTATATCAGTGGAGTGGGAAGCGTCTATACCGCGGCAGCCGGACTGCAGGATGTGCTGGACTAAGCCTGTAAAAAATCCCCCCAGGCGAAGGATGCCGCGGGGGGACCGTGCTGTAGGGAAGCGACCTATTCCCTTGCAATCTCGAGAATTGCCTTTACGTCCTTCTCCGTAAGCTTAACATAGTTACCCACACCGCTTCCCCGTTCCTGGAAGGTCTTGGCGGCGATCTCATCGAAACGATCTGCAGGAACCCCCAGCTCCTTCAAGGTAACCGGCATGCCGATGGACGTAAAGAAGGATTTGAGGCGTTCTATCCCTTCCAGGGCGGTCCGTTCAGGATCATCAAAACGCTCGTCCACGTTCCAGACCCGGACGGCAAACTGGACAAAACGGGTAACATCGTGCTTGTAGATATGCTTCATCCAGGCGGGCTGAATAACCGCAAGACCCGCACCGTGGGCGACATCGTAAATACCGGAGAGCTCGTGCTCGATCTGGTGTGAACCGAAGTCCCCGATCCTGCCGGTACTCAAGAGGTCGTTATGGGCGATGGTTGAGGCCCACATAATCTCCGCCCGGGCATCGTAATCTTCCGGATTTTCAATAACCAGGGGCGCATTCTCGATAACCGTCTTCAAGGTGGCCTCGCAGAGCCGGTCGGTAAAACCGACCTTCCGCACGTTGGTAAAGTAGCGCTCCATAACATGGGACATGATATCCGCAATGCCGCTGGCGGTCTGATAGGGCGGCAGGCTGAAGGTAAGCTCCGGGTTCATGATGGCGAATTTCGGACGAAAGAGTTCATTGTTTCGGCCGCGCTTGTACCATCCATTTTCATTGGTCAGAACACAGCTCTGGGACGCCTCGCTTCCGGCGGCGGGGATGGTAAGAATTACTCCGACAGGAAGACATGCTTTAGGATCGGCCTTGCCGATAAAGTAGTCCCAGACATCCTGATCGGGATTCGCGACCCCTGCGGCAATTCCCTTGGCGGAGTCGATAACGCTGCCTCCTCCCAGGGCAAGAATGAGGCCTATCTCCTTTTTCTTACAGAGCTCTATTCCCTCCCGGACAAGACCGAGCCTTGGGTTCGGCATGACACCCCCGAGTTCGCTATACTCGATTCCTTCGGCCTTGAGGGAAGCGACAACCGTATCGAAAAGGCCGGATTTTTTAACCCTGTCGCTGCCGTAATGGATAAGAACAGACTTGGAATAATCGGCGGCTCGTTTTCCCACCTCCTTTTCCGTTCCTTTGCCAAATATTATTTTTGTCGGACTCGCAAATTCAAAATTATTCATAACAAGATTCTCCGTTGTATGATGTCATAGTAATTATTGCATATAGTGCAGGGTGTAGCAAGCGTTACAGCCCGGTCGACCTACAGACGCATGTTGATTCCACCGCCATATTCCGGAGGATTGGCAAGTTTCGCGTACAGAGTAAGAACACCATCGCGCACCCGGGGCTCCGGACGTTTCCAGGACAGACGCCGCTTTTCCAGCACTTTCGCATCCACCTGGATATCGAGATTCCTCCCGGGGACATCGATCCTGATTCTGTCTCCATCCTCCACAAGGGCAAGGGGGCCGCCTTCCGCAGCTTCGGGTGAAACCTGGCAGACATAAGGGCCTTTTGCGAAACCGGAAATGCGGCCGTCGGTAACAAGTGCGCAGCTCGACTCCAGACCTAGGGCATTGAGGAACCCGATTACCTTGAAGACCTCGTTGAAACCGGGCGCACCTTTCGGTCCTTCATAGCGCAGAACGAGAATGTCGCCGGCTTGAATCGCGTGGTCACGCAGGGCCTGGATGGCATCCTCCTGGCTGTCAAATACCCTGGCCGGGCCCTCATGATACAGCATGTCTTTGGGAATAACCGGGGTACGGACGATAGCGGAGGAGGCCAGGTTCCCTCTCAGGACAACCAGACCGTTCTCGGCTGTGGGATTGCTGAGTTCGCGGATTATGTCCGTTGGTTTGAAAACAACTGTATCCAGTAACTCCTTCAGGCTTTGACCGCCTACGGTCGCCGCATCGGTCTCCAGATGGTCCTCGATGGATTTTAAAACCGCCTGAACTCCCCCCGCCCCGTCGAATTCTGACATGGAGTAACTCCCGGAAGGAGTTACATTGGTAATACAGGGGACCTGATCGCTGAATTCTTCGATAAGATCGAGGTTTATCTCATCCTCCCAGCGTTTTTCGTACGCAAGGGCAAGCAGATGCGCAATTGCGTTGGTTGACCCGCCAAGGGCATGCAGGGCCTTTACAGCATTCCGCAGGGACTTCTTTGTAATGAAATAAGATGAGCGCATACCTTCATTTGTCAGCTCTACTATCCTTCTACCCGACTCCTTGGCCAGCCACAATCGCTGAGCTGAAACCGCCGGGGCCGTTCCGCCCCCGGGAAGACACAGACCCATGGCCTCCACAAGGCACTGCATGGTATTGGCGGTCCCGAGAATTGCACAGGAACCGGCACCTGGACAGGATGCGTTCTCAATACGCGCCAGCTCGTCTTCGCTGATCCGCGGCTCACCTATTCCGTACAGATAACACTCAGCATCCAGATTGGCGATGGTAACGCTCCCCCCGCATGAACCGCCCGACGACATCGGTCCACCGGGAACAAAGATGACAGGGATATCAAGCCGTGCAGCCGCCAGCAGATGGGCAGGTACATTTTTGTCACAGGACGAAATCAAGACAAGGGCATCCAGAAGGCTGATTTTCGCGATGGCTTCGACTTCCGAGGCGATAATATCCCGGGTAGGAAGGTCATAGCGCATACCGTGCTCTCCGACAGCCATGGGACACTGGGCCGGACTGTTGAATTCGAAAGGCGTACCCCCGGCCTGCCAGACGCCGGCCTTAACGGCATCGGCTACTGCGCGCAAATGGATATGTCCGGGGCTTGTCTCACCCCAGGAGTTGGCGATACCTATCCTCGGGCGCTTTAGATCATCCGTATCATAGCCCATGGACTTTAACAGGGAACGAGCTCTGGCGTTTTCAGGCATCTGCATGAAATCCAGGTTTCCTTTGTATCCGCTCATATGATCTCTTCTCCTCTATTGCGGGGCCGTTCAGGCACTGTACACCCCGCCATTAATATCCAGGGTAGCCCCGGTAATAAAACCGTCGTATTCACTTGCCAGAAAAGCCACGGCCCTGGCGACATCCTCGCATACACCTGCCCGCCCCAGGGGAATCCCCCGAATTGTCTCATTCTTTGACTCTTCCGTCGTGTGGGTGGCATGAAAACGGGAGCCCAGAATGAGACCAGGGGCCACAGCATTTACCCTGATTCCGTAATCAGCCAGTTCTACGGAGAGGGACCGCGTAAAAGTCAGTACCGCTCCCTTGGCGGTGGAATAGATCAGGCTTCCAGCGTGCCCGCCCTTGCGGCCCGCCAGGGAAGCAAGATTGACCACCGAGCTGTTGCCCGATTTCTTCAATAACGAAAGCGCTTCACGGGTAACCAGAACCATTGAATCGAGGTTTACCGACATGACCTTGCGGTAGAAATCCATATCAAGCTCTTCGAGAGACCTTCTTCCTATAAGATCTCCCGCGTTGTTTATGAGTACATCCAGATTTGCCCACTCCTTTTCAATCAGGGAGAAGAGTCTCTTAACATCCTCTTCTCTGGACAGATCAGCCTGAGCGGTCAGGGCTATCCCACCTTTATCTCGAATTTCCCGAGCCAGAGCTTCCGCACGTTCCCTGCTGCTGTAATAGTGGATCATTACCCGGGCTCCGAGAGCCGCCAATTCCCTTGTAACCGCTTCGCCTATACCTGAAGCGCCTCCTGTTACCAGTATTTTCTTTTCTTTCAGAGAATTCATAAAATCCCTCCTTATATTGTCAACCGGAAGCATACAGGGTGTCTACAGGTTGACAGACATGGATTGCCGTTAAGCCGAAAATTATAGAAACCGCTTTCACCTTTCCGGCAATTTGCTGCTTAGCGTCGCTGGAGCAGTGGAATTTCGCATAAAAATCTTCACAGGCACAACAGTCCTGATGGCCCCCGGAGATCCGTGCTCCAGAGAGGAAAACAGCGTATCCACAGCTACCCTGGCAAGGAGGGGGATATCGACCCCTACGCTTGTCAAAGAAGGCGAAAACTGCGTGCACTGTTCGGTTTCATCAAAACCAATAAAGCTTATATCGCCGGGGACCTGCAGCCCCCGTTGTTTTGCAGCTTCCATGGCACCTAGAGCTACGCTTGCATTACATGCACAGACGGCAGTCGGTAATTCCCGGTTTTCCAGGATTTTACCCATGGCTTCCATTCCGTTTTCAAAATTCCAGGAACTGTGAAAGATTCGGGACTCAACATCTGAATGTAAATGGACAAAATCCATATAGCTGTCGCGGCAGGTGTCGGTTGTATAGTAGCCGTCCATTCCGTTTATGAAGAAGATTCGTCGATGCCCCAGGGAGTATAGATAATCAAGAGCGATTTTTGCGGTATTTATCCGGTCTTCCAGGACCATCGGAAAACGATCATGCAGCCTGTTTACCAAAACCAGCGGCTTATTGGTCGCCTCAGCCTGGTTCAGAGCCTTTTCCGGGGTTTGGCTGACAAAGATAAAACCCGCCACCCCGCTTTTCATAAGCTGGGCGGGGAACTCGCCGCTCTTGTCTATGGTGGAATACAGCAGATTATATCCCCGGCTCCTGATTTCCCGTCCAATAGAGTAAAACAGATTTGAATGAAAGGGCTCGGTGATGCGGTCGACGGAAAGCCTTCCCCGGGGAAGAATAAACGCAACAGTATGAGAGTTATCAGCTGACGCTTCAGCTTGTATACGCGGAAGAACCACAGTGCCCTTCCCGGGTCGTTTTAGTATAAGACCGTCCTGCAACAACAGATTCAGGGCTTTACGCACTGTCAGACGGTCAACCCCAAAGCGTTCACCCAGAAGGCGTTCAGAGGGAAGGTACTTTTCTTCCTGAGTGTCTTCGTTTTTAATCTGCTCGAGGAGAGCTTCGTACACCTGAATGTATTTGCTCCGCTCCCTTTGAAATTGCATCTGGACAACCTCTGCCACATCAAAAAAACATTGCGCACCCGGTATATACATGCTATGATTTATACATACAGGTATTATACTGGTTGATATACTTTACCAGCAATTTGCGTTTAACGCAATAAATATTTAGGAGGTATCTATGAAGAAGACAATGTCGGCTCTTCTGGTCACTTTTCTTGTGGTCGCCGTTTTCGGAGGAACTACGGTATTCGCGGAAGGTGCCAAGGAGCCCGGTTCCGGGCAGCAATATGTTATTAAAATGGCCACGCCCAGCAACCCGGAAGATTCTTGTGTAAAAGCCTTTTTCCATTTCAAGGAACTGGTGGAAAAAAACAGCGACGGTCGCATTGAAGTTCAGGTACTCCATTCAGGTCAGCTTGGCGGTCATCGCGACTACATCGAAGGGCTGCAGATGGGAAGCATCCAGATGGCGGAAATCAATACCTCGGTACTATCTGCCATTGACGACCAGTTCATGATTTTTGATCTGCCTTACATAGCCAAGAGCGTCGAGCACGAAATCCGCGTTATTGAAGGCGGTGTTGGTGAAAGACTCTCAAAAGCCCTGGAAGACAAAACAGGCATCAAGATCATCGGATGGATGGTACGTACCCCCCGTAGTGTGTATAATTCCAAGCGCCCCATACGCACTGCAAATGATTTTAGCGGAATAAAGATCCGGGTCATGGAAAGCCCGGTTATGATGAAAACAATGGAGCTCCTTGGCGCGAAACCCGTACCTCTTGCCGCCACAGAACGCTATATGGCCCTTCAGACCGGAGTAGTCGATGCAGCCGAGAACAGTCCCCCACTGATCATTACTGAAAAAGAGTACGAGGTAACGGAATATCTCTCCCTTACAGAGCACTTCGTAACTCCGAACATCATTGCCATCGACGGGAAATTCCTGAACAAGCTGCCCAAAGACCTTCAGGAGATTGTCCTGGACGCAGGAAAGGCCGCCGGCAAATATGCCATACAGCAGGACCAGGACCAGCTGGCAGGGGCAATAGACACTTTGAAGGGACTGGGAATGGAAGTAAACTCGATATCCGATAAAACCAGCTTCATCAACAAGGTCAAACCCTTGTATGCCGAATACCAGGACCGGATTGGAAAAGATCTTATCGACGTCTTTGTAAATACGAATTAAAATACTGTTTAAAGTGTAAAAAACATCGGCCTGTCCCGTAATGAGACAGGCCGATTATTTAAGGGGGGAAGTCATGGATAAACTGATTGAATTTCTTTTTGACGGACTGTTAACGCTTGTTTTGAAAATAGTAGGCATTGTTCTGGTCTTAACGGTACTGCTGCAGATCTATTCCAGAATCGGCATGACCGCCCCCTACTCCTGGACGGAGGAGCTTTCCAGATTCAGTTTTATCTGGTTCTGCTTCCTGGGCAGTTGTTACACCCTGCGTAAGGATCTTCACCTGGGCATCGATTATTATTACGATAAAATGCCTCTCAAAGTGCAGAAAGCAGTCAGTGTAATCATTTCATTATTGGTACTGATCTTTGGTCTTATGCTTTTTGTGTACGGTCTGAAGATGATGCAGATTACCAGTTTCCAGAAGTCACCGATCCTCAGGCTCAATATGTCGAATATGTATGCTGTACTGCCCACCACCGGTTTTTTCTTTACTATTCACAGCATTCATAAACTCATCAAACAATTCAAGACTGCAAAATAGAGAGGATACAAAATGGTCGGCCTGATAGTATTCGTTATTCTTATCGGACTAATGCTCATCAATGTACCCATTGCCATCGGAACTGCTCTGGCTACCCTTGGGGGTATTATCGCCGTAGGGGACCTACCGGTAATGGTACTGGTTCAGCGCATGTTTGTTGGTATCGATACATTCACCCTTATCGCCGTACCCCTTTTCATCCTCACCGGACGCATGATGGCCCTGGGGGGGATAACCACCGATCTTATCAATCTTTCGCGGGTGCTTGTTGGTTTTATGCGCGGAGGACTGGCCTATATAAATATCGTATCGAGCATGTTCTTTGCAGGAATCACCGGCTCCGCAGCTTCGGACACCTCTTCCGTAGGTGCAATTCTTATTCCCGCCATGGTAGAAAAAGGTTATGAAAAAGACTTCTCTGTGGCGGTGACAGCCACCTCTTCCACCATCGGGGTGATGATTCCGCCCAGCATCCCCATGGTCATATACGGTGTCGCCTCCGGTTCTTCAATAGGCCGATTGTTTCTCGGCGGTTTCGTCCCCGGGGTCATGGTCGGGTTGTTCCTGATGGCTGTTACCTTTGTCCTGGCCCGGAAACGGAACTATCCGGTGGAAGTACGGGTTCCCTTATCTACAGCGCTCATCACCATTATTAAAGGTATTCCGGCTTTAATGACCATCCTGATAATAATCGTCGGAATCGTCAGTGGGGTGTTTACTCCAACAGAAGCAGCCGGAATTGCAGCATTCTACTCTTTTTTACTCGGAACCCTGTACTATAAAGAGCTTAAACTCAAACATATACCCGATATAATCGTTGAAGTCGCGACTACCACCGGCATGGTAGCCCTGATGATAGCCACAGCCAGTGCCCTGGGCTGGCTCTTTGCGAATCAGGGGATTCCTCAGATGATCGGGAACGCTCTTCTGAGCATAACAACGAATCCCGTGATAATCATGCTGCTGGTAAATCTGCTCCTGCTCTTCGTCGGAACCTGGCTTGATCTCAGCCCCGCCGTAATAATCTTTACCCCCATCTTATTGCCCATAGTGCAGCAGATCGGAATTGATCCGGTCCATTTTGGTGTGATTATGGTCGTTAACCTTGCAATCGGGCTTTTCACGCCGCCGGTTGGAGTTTGTCTTTTCGTCTCCTGCGGGATTGCCGGGATTTCCATTGCCAATACCGTACGTGCTTTTATTCCCTTCTTTGTTTCCATGGTAGTGGTGCTCATACTTATCACCTACATACCGCAGCTGGTAATGTTTTTACCGAACCTTTTAATGCCTTAATCAGGAGTACAAGATGAAAAAGACCCGCCTGGGAAAAACGGAACTGATGGTAAGCGAACTCGCCTTTGGGGGCATCCCTGTTCAGCGGCATCCCTGGGATCAGGCGGTTGAAGAAATCCGCAAGGTCCTTGATATGGGCGTCAATTTTATCGATACCGCCCATGGCTATACCGACAGCGAGGAGAAAATCGGGGAGGCCATAAAAGCCTATCCCAGGGAGTCCCTGATTATCGCTTCCAAGTCCCCGGCAATGGACGGCGACGGTTTTCGCGAACATCTGGAGCTGAGTCTCAAGCGCCTGGGTGTGGAATACATCGACATATACCAGCACCACAACGTCAGCGGCCCGGAAAAAATGGCCACCGTTTTGGGTCCCGGGGGCGCCTGGGAAGCGATGCAAAAGGCCATGGACGAGGGACTTGTCCGGCATCCCGCATTCAGCGCCCACAGCCTGGAGACAGCAAAACAGATGATGCTTACCCGAAACTACGAGGTCACTCAGATCCCCTTCAATTTTGTCGATAATGCGGCGGAGAAGGAGCTGATTCCCCTGGCCCGGGAACTGGATATGGGTTTTATCTGCATGAAACCCCTGGGGGGCGGACTTCTCGACAATGCCCGTCTCTGTTTCCGCTATCTGAGGCAGTATCACGGTATTGTGCCCGACCCGGGGATTGAACATGCCTGGGAAATGGAAGAGATTATATCCATATACTCCGACAACTCCCCCCTGACTACGGAGGAAACAAGGCAAATTGAACAGATACGCGGAGAACTGGGAGCAAGCTGGTGTCATCGCTGCGAATACTGCCAGCCCTGTCCGGAGGGCATTCCCATCAGCACTGTCCTTGCAGCCCAGAGCATGACGCGCCGGATGCCTCTCAAGAAGGCTCTGTCCATGCTGAGAGGCCCTATGGAGAAGGCGGCGAAGTGCAGCGAGTGCGGAACCTGCGAGGAACGCTGCCCCTACGATCTACCCATACGAGAGCTGCTGAAAACCCGACAGGGACAGTTCGGCGACTTCGAGGAAACCGGTGTCTGGACGTAACACACCTCTAAAACGGGTGACGCTTACTGTTTGAACCTGCTCACAATACGGTATACGGCCCCGGCCCAGAACTGCTGCATCATCATGCTGAATACAACCGGCAGGGCAACGACGGGTCCAAAGTAGTTCAACGCAATAACAATACCCGCGGCGGTATTCTTCATGGATGAAGCGTAAACCACTGACGGGAGGGCCAGGTGTCTCTTTCCAAGAAAAAGGGCTGCCACCGCCAGAGCGGTAAAAAAGTTCAGGAAATTATGCAGTCCTACAAGCAGAAACAGACGGATAATCTCCCAGTCAAAGCCCTGCACATAGGGCCGCACCACTGCACCGTTTACGGTGATAATCACAAGCATCATCAGCTTGGTAACAAGGTCAAAGTATGGCCGCAGGGGAATAACCACCTTCGGCGCCCGGTTACGCAGAGCCAGGCCCAGGATAACCGGTATAACGATGGTCCGGGAGAGGTTTCCAGTAAGGGCAAGGGCGTCAAACTCTACCACCTTCCCCATGAAGACGGCCATCTGAAAAGGTATGTTGACTCCGCTGACCAGGGTTACAACCGTAACCAGGGCAAGGGAGAGGGCGATATGGCCGCCGACTATGCCGGTCCAGACCATGGAAGTTATGGCCACGGGAGTCACGGAAAGCAGAAAGTGCCCTGCGGCGTAGGAAGGAGTATCTGAATGAAAAAAATAGCCCATCCCGTAGCCGATCAGGGGCATGAGAATAAATATCACCCCCAGAGCAATAAAAAACCCTCTGGGATCGGTGATTACGCTGCGGAAGCTCTCCAGGGTACAGGAGGTTCCCACGACAAAAACGATAAAAAAAAGGGCGTACGGAAGAACCACAGAGGCATTTGAAGCGTAATCGGCAAACAAAAAACCGGTTACCAGGCCGGCCATGATGAGAAACAGCAGATGCCGGCTGATTGTTGTATCCAGTTGTTCAATTACACGGCGCAGACCGGCAACTCCTTTAAGGCAGTTCTATGATTTTTTTCACCCGGGAACGGTTAACCGTAATTGATTGCCCATATTCCGTCAATGCCGGGATTTAAATATGGAGCAGCTCACACTGGAACCGCTCCGGATAAACAATTACATCAGCAGATTCGGAATAAAGGTGGATATTCCGGGAAAAAAGATTACCATCAGCAGCACAAGAAGAATGGTGCCCACAAAGGGCAGATTATCTCTGGAAACATTTATTATGTCCTCTCCGGATATGGAACTCGTAACAAAGAGGGCCGAACCGACAGGTGGCGTCTGCTGACCTATCCCGACGCATAGAACCACGACCATACCAAACTGCAGGGGATCTATTCCAAGGCGGTTCGCCAGGGGCAACAGCATCGGTACAACGATAAGCTGCAACGGAGCACCATGCAGAAAGGTCCCCGCTGCAATCAGCAGACCGCTTATCAGCAGCATTGCGAGTTGCGGATTCTCCGTCAGATTCAGTACGGTTCTCGCGATTGCCTGGGGCACCCGCTGCTGCGACAAGGCCCATCCCAGAAGATAGGAGAAAGCCAGGATTATCATGATTATTGCAGTGGTCGTGACAGTTCCCATCAATCCGTTGTACAGATCCTTCCAGGAAAGTTCCCGGTACACAAAGAAACCTACCAGCATCGCATAGATTACAGCTACAGCTCCCGCCTCTGTCGGGGTAGTAATACCAAAGGAGATAAAACCCAGAATAATAAGGGGAAGGAGCAGCGCGAGCAACGCGTCCCGGGCAGCGGAGAGGAGCTCCTTCATGGAAAAATTATCCGCCTTCGGATAGCTTCGAACCTGGGATACCCGGTAGGCAACGGCCATCTGAAAAAGGCCCACGAGAATTCCGGGAATGAGTCCTGCCAGAAAGAGCTTTCCTATCGATGTGGAAGAGACAAAACCGTGCAGTACCATGGGAATACTCGGCGGGATAATAATTCCTATCGTTGCAGAGGAAGAGGTTACCGCAGCAGAAAAACGGCCGCTGTAGCCCTCTTTTTTCATCGCCGGAATCAGCACCTGTCCGACTGCGCCGGTATCGGCCACTGCGGAACCTGAGATTCCGGCAAAAAACATACTCGCGATGATATTAACCAGGGCAAGGCCGCCCCGCACGTGTCCGACCATTGCCTTTGCCAGGCGGATAATCCGACGGGTTATTCCGCCGGTATTCATCAGGTTGCCTGCCAGAATAAACAGAGGCAAAGCCAGAAGAACATAGTTGTTTGCTCCGCTGTGCAGCTGCTGCGGGATAATGGACAAGGGAGCCCCCCGAATGAGCATATACCCAAGGGATGCAATCCCCAGGGCGAATCCCAGGGGAATAAAAACAGCAAGTCCGACAAGCGTTGCCATGATAAGTACAAGTAAACCAAAATTCATCTCTTACCTCCGAGATTGCCGAACGCTCTAATTATCTTCTTCCATATCCGTGGTGTTCCTGGAGATATCAACTGGGCCTCCGGCTTCTTCCAGGTAATACCAATAGTCACTGTTACGAAGGATCTCAACAATTTCGAAAATCATGTAGATTATCCACATTGATGCGGCTATGGGGATGATCATGTATTGATAGTACATGGGTATCCCAAGATACGGACTGCTCAGATTCCGAAAGGCATTCGCAAAAAGCAATCCGTAGTGAATAACATATACGTTCAGAACAATGACAAAGAAATCTCCTATAACCAGCACTGTCCGCTGCAAAGAAGGTTTAAGGACCGTATAGAGCAGGGATATTCTCATATGCTTCTTCTCTACGAACGCAAGAAAAGACCCAAAGAAGGTAATCCATATCATGGTTGCAAGGGCAATCTCCTCGGTCCATCCCACCGGACGTCTGAACACATAACGGGCTGTTACCTGCAGCACTACGACAAAAACCATAATCAATAAGGCGCCAAAGGATGTTGCCTTCGTTATATTTGTGAGTACGCCTACTATCTTGCGCATGGAACCTCCATTTCGTGTGCCGCTCGTACTGCGAATAAAAGATACCGGACACCGCGTGTGAAAGCGATGTCCGTATCCAGGCAGCTGTCAGCACAGTCCTGCTTTTTCTCTGCAAGAGGGATTAGTATTGTTCCCCTACTTTATTGATCTTGTTGATAAGTTCACCGAAGCGGTCGGCGTAATTGGGCCAAATCTGCTCCAGGGCTACCTTACGAAAAGCAGCGTTGTTGGCGGTATTGACCTTGAGCCCTGTCTCTTCAACCATTTCGTTGAGCATGTCGGTTTCGTTGTCCACAATAAACTGGATAACCCATTCGCTGGCTTCCTGAGCCGCCTTGTGAAGAACATCCCTCTGCTCCTGACTGAGACTCTGATACTTTTTTTCATTGATAAGGGTTTTCTGGAAAGCATATACATGATTAGTTACGGACAGGTACTTCTGCACTTCATGCAGCTGGGCAGAATAGATATTGATTATAGGATTTTCCTGGCCGTCGAAGGTTCCGGACTGCAATGCACCATAGACCTCGGGAAAAGAGAGGGCACTGGCTGCTGCACCGAAGGTCTCGAAGGTCCTGACCCTGATCTCGCTGCTGGGTGTCCGAATTCTCAGTCCCTTCAGATCCTCAGGCTTATCAATCGGACGAACATTGTTGGTCACTTGCCGGAATCCGTTTTCGTAATAGGTCAGTACCCGCAGCCCATGGGCATCAATCAGCTGCCGTGAAAGCTCTGCACCGATTTCACCCCAGGCAACCCCATAGGCATGATCACGATTTTTAAAGATGAAGGGAAGATCGAAGACACCGAAACCGTCCACAAACTGAACGATAGGGGTAGACAGGTTCGCCATATCCACGGTTCCCATCTTGGCCTGCTGAGCGTTCTCCATGGCGGGGCCAAGTTCTGCCGCAGGGTATATATCAATCCCCATATTGCCGGCGCTCATTTTTTCAACATTTTCCTTGAAACGTTCTCCCCACAGATACACCGGGTGGGGTTCGACGGTTTCGTGAGCAAAAGTCAGCACCAGCTTTTCTTCACCCTTTGCAGTTCCTTCGGCTTGACCTCCCGCCCAGAGAGCAAAACCTGCAAGCAGCAACATCACCGTCAATGAAACCACGCGTCTCATAGACACCTCCTAATTCGTACTGATCATGTTAGTGCAGGTTCCATGCCATCTGCTTCCGAATACATCGGATCAACATAAAGCCTTTATGTACAAATATTTAAAATTTTTAATCAACAGAGACAGCGTCTGGAATGTTTTCCGGGCCTGCAGCGTTTTGCGGCTTTGCACATTCTATTTGCACTGGCGCAAATTCAGAACAGGGATTTTAAGCCTGATATTCACACACCGAAGACCAGAACGATATACAGGGGCAGAACAAGCAGATACAGCAGATAATTCAACAGAATCGTAAAAGAGACATGATCCTCCTGCATCCCCGCCTTAGAAGCGATGAGGGACAAATTGGTCGCCGGAGGCGTCGTCATCTCGAGAAAGAGAATCCACTTCTGACTGAAGGAGAGTCGTTCCTCCAGTCCCGGAATTTTCAGAATCAGGACGAAAATGCCAGGCATCAGAAAAAACCGGACCAGGGAAACAAGCAGGGTGCCAGGCAGCAGGCGACGGATAGTCCCCCTGTTCAGCTGCAACTGACCTATCTGGGTTCCCAGAATAAAGAGGATAAGGGGAAAAGTCAAAGAGCCCAGGAGTTCCAGGGATCGTACCAGGTGAAACAGCAGCTGCGACTCCGTCATAAAAAGAGTGTTTATGCCGCTTAATGCCGCGGCTGTTCCTGCAAGGATGCCGACAAGAGGAGGCGTAATGATTTCCCGTATTTTTGGAAGCCTTCCCTGCCCGGTTATCAGAAAGTTTCCAATAGACCAGAGTATGGGGGTTTCCGCCAGGATATATGCTCCCACGTACATGGAGGGCAAATTGGGCGCGAGCTGTTCGGCGAAGAGCGGCAGGGAAAGGGGCAGAAGCTCGGTGATAGTCAGGGGAATCATCCCTGAATTCCCAAAGGAAGAAAGAGCGACGTATGTCCGTTTTTCCTGCCTTGATCCCGGGATAAAACGGAAAACCAGAACCGACACGACCAGAGCCGTCACAATAATGAGCATCGCCGCCAAAGGGAACAAAAAGGCCCCCGTCATTTCCGCGGCATCGACCTTTGAAATCCGGGCGAAAAAATACAAGGGGAAGGCCACCTGAACGATCAGGCGGCTCAAGGAGCGATAGAAATCCCTGGGCCAGCCGCCGAAACGGCCGGCCATGATTCCTATGGCCACAATCCCGGCCAGCTGCAGAAGAGAATACAGAACCGGTACGAACAGAGTCTGGGGGCTCACCCTGTATCAGGCCCCCAGCCAGCCGCCGTCCACCGGCAGGATATGACCGTTGACAAAATCCGAAGCATCGGAAGCCAGAAAAATGGCCGGTCCCATAATGTCTTCCAGTTCTCCAAGACGCTTCATGGGTATCCTGCTCAAGACCCAGTTCTTCATTTCGGGGTTGGAAAGAATCTTTTTATTTATTGCGGTAAGGGTAAAAACGGGGGCAATGCCGTTTACGTTTATCCCCTTAGGGCCCCATTCTATGGCCAGGGATCGGGTAATCTGATTAACCGCCCCCTTACTGGGCGCATAGGCCAGGTCCTCGGCCCTGCCCTGAAAGCCTCTGACGGAAGAAATATTTATTATCTTACCCTGCTTCTTTTCGAGCATATACCGTCCGGCATACTTGCAGGTCAACATTATGGACTTCAGGTTTACATCCATAACCCTCTGCCAGGCAGCGGTATCGAACTCCGTTGATGCCTGCAGGTGAACAATTCCCTGGCTGTTGACCAGGATATCGATCCCTCCATAGGTCTTCTTCATGAAGGACATCAGCTCTTCAACTTTTTTCTCGTCCGTGACGTCCGCCGCGAAACTGCTTCCTTTTTGTCCCAGGCGGCTTATTGCGTCGGCTGTTTCCGTCAGACCGGCGGGGCCGCGGCCGGCGACACATACGTCCGCCCCCGCCGCAGCAAGCCCCAGTGCCATGGCCTGTCCCAACCCCTTGGTTCCGCCCACAACCAGGGCGCTTTTCCCGTTGAGACGGAACCTGTCTGTAACTGTCTTTGCCTGTTCAAATACTGTTTCCAGGTCCGACACTCTAGGCCTCCACAATGTCGATCAGTCCGGTCTTTTCATCGGTCACTCTTGTCGTTTTGACCCCTTTGAACACAATAAGCCCCACTTCGACACGGTAACAGCAGCGGGAACCCGGTTCCAGATGCCCGACATACACCTTGTCGTTGGGAGGATCGGAAACGACTACATGAATATGCGGCTCGCCGCCTGCGACGGACCCTCCCAGGGAACCAACCTCCACTGGCCCCTCCAGATTGTAATACTTATCCACCGGGGGAAGATCTGTATTGGTAATGGCATGAAGATTGCAGATATCAAAAGAGCCGATCCCGGAGGTAAAGACTCCGGCGTCAATATTCTTTTCCTTCAAGAACTTTCTCAGTTCCTCGATAACAAGATCACCCCGGCGGAACGAGATCATGTAACATTCGATTCCATTGGCAGCAGGTATGGCTAACATTGTTTCCTCCTTACGGAAATTACTTGAGCATATTGGGAATCCACAGGACAATCTGCGGCATATACGTGACCATCAGCAGGGTTCCTATCAGCGGTACGAGATAAAAAGCCACCTCGCTCATGATATCCTTTATGGAAACCTTGGCGATATCGCTGATCAGAAAAAGGGAAAGCCCCATGGGGGGAGTGACCAGGCCGATCATGATATTGAAAATAAACACGATACCCAGATGGATTTCGTTTACTCCCGCGCCGACAAGGGGGGGCACCACAATGGGCACCAGGAGCAGGGTCGCGGTGGTGCTGTCCAGAAACATACCCACAATAAAGAGCAGAATATTCAGGATCATCAACAGTACCAGCGGATTCTGGCTTATGGACAGAAGAAAACTGGAGAACATCTGAGGAATCTGCTCGATGGCGAGGATCCAGCCGAAAAGAGCCGCCGCCGACACTATAATCATTATCGTCGATGTCGATTTAACCGTCTCGAACAGGGCTGTAAGTATATGCTTCCAGGTGAGTTCCCGGTAGACAACCAGGCTGATAAAAAAAACATATACAACAGTTGCACTTGCAGCTTCGGTGGGAGTGAAAAGTCCGGACAACATTCCGAAGATCAGCAGTATCGGTGTAAGAAGCGCCGGAAAGGCGGGAATGAAGTCCCGTACAACCTCCTTGACGGTGGGCCAGCGTTCGGCCCGGGGATACCCCCGTAAAATCGAGATAACACCCGTCATGATCATCATGGCGCCCACGGCAAGTACAGCGGGCATTATGCCGGCAAGGAGCAGTTTTACAATGGATACGCTGGCGACGGAACCGTAGATAACCAGGGGAATACTCGGCGGAAAGATCGGTCCAACCGTCGCGGAAGCTGCAGTTACCGCCGATGCAAATGCCCCGGTAAAGCCCTTCTCTTTCATGGCCTTGATCTCGATCTGGCCAAGTCCTCCCACATCCGCCAGGGCGGCGCCGGACATACCCGAGAAAATAAGACTGGCAAAAATATTAACCTGGGCAAGTCCGCCGGGAAAGCGGCCTACCAGGGTATCGGCAAACTTGAATATGCGGTTGGTAACTCCCGAGGAGTTCATAAGGTTCCCCACAAAGATGAAAACCGGGACCGCAATAAAAGGGTAGGAATCGAGGGCGTAATGCATCCTCTGAGTCACCAGAGTCAAAGTCACACCGGAACTGAAAACATAAATCAGGGCGGGAATGATTATAGAAAGAACAACTGGAAAACCCAGTACGAACAGGATGAAGAACAAGGCTAACAGTACAAAACCCATAACAGAATCCTCCGGTAGTGGTGCTTACGGCTTGTTTTTTGACCAGGGGACATCTGGATGCTTAAGAAAACGTATGAACATCCGTGTATAGGCCACGGTCAGCAGGATGAATCCCAACAGAGTCGGGAAAATGAAAATCGGGAATGGAATCGACAGGGTTGCAGTCCGGTTGGCCAGGTTCTGCATCAGGGTTAAAACCGATCCGTAGGCTACGATCCCGAAAACAACTGCAGCACTCAGAAAAGCGAGAAGGCGTATGGGATATCGAAGCCAGAAGGGAAACCACATCTGCAGCTCTTCCATTCGGATATGGCCCCCTTCTCTGGCAGCATAGGGAGCTCCGAAAAATACCACACAGATAAGAAAGTACCGCACCAGCTCTTCCGCGCCTTTAAGGGGAGCGAGAAAAACTACCCGCATGACAATTTGCGCGATAACCAGCAGGATGAGGCTTGCAAGAAAAAAGGTACCGAAATACTTATCCAAATTTCGGATAAAGGCCTTCATTAGGACTCCTTCATATTATAAAAAGGGCGCCGCCGCGCAGGTGTCGTGGCGGCGCCGGAAGTTCGAATCCGGAATCAGCGTTTACTTGATCTGCTGAATTCTCTCTACATACGGCTTCCAGTTGGGAAAGTCCTGGTACAGTTTTGCCAGTACGGCTTCGCGGAACGCATCGATCTTAAGGCCGTTGGACTCGTCGATAAAACTCATGCCTTCGTCCATCAGCTTCTTCTTGACCTCGTCGTTTACAGCAGCAACCCATTCAACAGTTTCGTCCCGGACTTCAACCATGGCTTCCTTTACAAGCTTCTGGTCGGCCTCGGGGATTTTCTGCCAGGACTTTTCGTTGATAAAGGTAACCAGTACGGCATGCATGTGGCTGGTCATCATTATATAGTCCTGGACCTCATAAAATTTCTGGGCGTAGATGTTTTCCAGGGGATTCTCCTGACCAAGAACAACACCCGTCATAAGAGCTGTGTGCAGCTCGGTAATCTCAACGGGGGTAGGAATAGCACCCATTCCTTCGATCATGGTCATCCAGAGCTGAACAGGAACACCCCGGAACTTTTTACCCTTCATATCATCCGGCGAGTACACAGGATAGGTTGCGGACAGCTGCCGGGCACCGCGGTAATGCACGCCGAGCAGCCGAATACCCGCGATCTTGACCAGCTCTTCACTGAACTCCTGGGCTACGGGAGATACATTGGGATCTCCGGCCTTGATGGCATGATCGACATCCCGGTAAATAAAGGGAGAGTTGAATACCGACATGTCGGTCATGTACTTGCCGAGAGAGGAAAAGTCATGGTGTCCCATATCGATGGCACCGGACTTTATTCCGTCGACCATTTCACTTACGCCGCCAAGCTGGGAATTGGGATAGACCTGGAGTTTGACTCTTCCGTTGGTCTTTTCCTCGATTCTCTTCGCCAGGGCATCGGCATACTTCGTCTGGATTTCGCCAGAAATTCCAACGTGGGCATACTTCAGGACAACAGGTTTCGCCTCCTGGGAAGCCTCTTTGTCTCCTCCGGCGAAGACCATTGGCGCTGCAAGCACGAGCACCAGCAGCAGTAACAGATATTTTGCCTTCATAAAAAACCTCCTTAATCTCGAAACGTGTAAACGTTTTCTTTCACCTCTGTAAACTTTAAACCCGATTTCACTATCTGTCAAAGTTTTTTTCCCATTTTCGGCCGATTAATCTCCGGAAAATCTCGAAATGTTTGACAATAATGGTCTTTAGGAATAAGATCGGGAAAACGTTTTCCTCTTTTTGACTTCATCATAAACACTTGAAGGGAAACAAAGAGTGGTGTAACGTCGGAGAGACCACATGACAAAAGCATATAAAATTAAACGGGCTACAATAAAAGATGTCGCCAGCGCCGCCGGGGTTTCCATTGCCACAGTTTCCAGGGTCATTAACGGTAACTACTACGTAAGTCCCGAGATAGAGAAGAAGGTACAACAGGCCATTACCGATTCAGGATACGTGCCGAATTCCGTAGCCCGCAGCCTGAAAAGTAATACCACATTCCTGATCGGGTTTATCGTATCTGACATCTCCAACTTCATGCTCATGTCCATCGCCCGGTCAATCGAAAATGTTATCCGCGACAAGGGATACAATCTGCTTGTCTGCAGTACAGAAAACGATGAAGACCTGGAAAGAAAATATATCGATGCCCTGGTGTCCAGGAATATCTCCGGCATCGTACTGCACAGCACCGGCAAACTCGAAGAGTATATAACTCAGGTCAGTCAGCATGTTCCCATAGCTCTGGTCTATCGACATGTGGAACACAGCGGTTTCATCGGCGACACCATCGACACCGACGCCCGGCAGGCAAGCTACGACATGACGCGGCATCTTATCGACGCGGGACATAAACACATCGGAATGCTGAATGGTTACATGCAGTTCAGCACCAGCCGGGACAGATGGCAAGGCTTCTGTTCAGCCATGGAAGAAGCGGGCTTAGCGGTTGATGAGAAATATATTGCCAACGGCGACTTTACCGAAGCCGACGGATATAAAGGTACCGGAATACTCATGTCCCGGACCCCTCCTCCCACTGCCCTGATAGGCATGAACACAGCAGTTAGCGTCGGCGCCATGAAATATCTGCAGGAAGCCGGAATCTCCATTCCGGAGGAAGTCTCCCTCGTATGCTATGGTGAAGTCGAGAACTCGGAACTCATGAAGATATCTCCAACCCGGGTTCCCCAGTTTCCCTCTGATCTGGGGTCAAAGGTTGGCGAGCTTATCCTGGATCGAATCAAGAACCCCCGGCGGTCCAACCGGGAGGTCATATTCGGGGCCAAGATTATCCCGGGGAATTCCGTAGCTCCTCCGAAAAAGTGAACATCCGGATAAGAATGTCTTACGTAGGACATTCCTGTATCAGACCCTTGTTATGTCCTGACGATAAGCGTTATACTATCCGCCAAGCATGCAGGATCGGATTACCCAAAACTCCATTGCCCAGGCTCTGGGATTGTCAATAAAGACAGTCCAGCGTGCCTTTTCGGGATCAGACAAGGTCGCAGAGGGCACAAAAACCAGTATACACAACTACGCAGCCATGGTCGGATACTCCTGCAACCGAAGCGCCCGGTCGCTGGTACGCAACAACCTGCGCAGCATCCACCTTTTTTCCTCATCTTCTCCCCATTACTTCTGGTCCAGAGTAGCCGGCGGTATGAAAAGCGCGCTTCGTGAAATCCGGGATTTCGGGTACTCCGCGACCTATCACCCCGTAGCGGCCAAAAATACCGGCGCCTATATGAAGGAACTGCAGCGTGCGGCCGGCGCAGGCATGGATGCCGCAGCGGTGGTAAATAACCCGGAATATGACATGGGAAGGATCTTCGGATTTCTTGACCGGCGAAAGATCCCCTACATTACCCTCAACATTGATGCTGTTGAGACAAACCGACTTGGGTTCCTGGGTCCTGATTATGGAGCCGGAGGAAGGCTCGCAGCAGAATTCCTGGGAAAAACGATCCGCGGCAGCGGCAGGATACTCATTATACACAACCCGGTAGATTCCGAGCACATCCTCGCGGGCGCCCATATCAACGAAGAGCGGCTGCTCCACTTTGTCTCCTACCTGTCGGTACATTTTCCCCGTATAGAACACCAGGTGGTCTCCTTTGGCTCCCGGCAGAGCAGGGCGGAAATCAGGCAGGAACTTGACGAGATACTTACCGACGAGGCCGACAGTTTTAGCGGCATATACAGTATTGCGGATATACAGGAGTTGCTGGGCAGGCAGATTCTGCGTCATGGCCTGGAAAGCCGCTACATCATACTTGTCCACGGTGTTAACCTCGAAACCGAGATGTTCCTGAAATCCCACGCCTTTACCGCGGCAATTCATCAGAATCCCTTCCGACAGGGATACTTCGCGGTAAGGATTCTGGAATACTATCTTGAAAACGAAGCCATGCCTTCGTCAATCCCCGCAGTCCCCCAGGGTATTCTGCTGGGGAACTCCATGGCTGATCAGGACGATTTTTGGAGGATAGACTAGTGTCCCTGCGCCTTAACTCCCTTCTTAATGGAATGTATGTTTCCCTGGCAAAGATTTGCCCGGATCCCTTGAGCCCGGAGGGCATGCACGGAGCAATAAGCGCAGTAGCCCTCTCGCCGAATCCGACCCTTCCCAATGCCTGGATTCCTGTTCTGTATAACATGAAGGGAGACCAGCCCGAGTTTCTTGACCGCAATCAGGCCAGGGAGTTCCTCGATACAGCCATAAACGTGTATAACAGTGTGGTAGCTTCCCTGACCGGAGAGGAAGAGTACTCCCTCACCTTCAGTGTCGGAGAGAAACCGGAAGCCGGCGAGGTCACCAAGCTGCAGGCCTGGTGCGAAGGATTCATTAAAGGACTCCGTCAAACCGGGGTTGATCCTGCGGATTATGATCTCGATTTTATATCTCTCATGAGTCCCATCGCCTTCTGCGTAAAGCCGGACTCATTTACCGCCATAGACAACACAGAGGCAAGGGGAGAACATATCCACCGTATAGCCGTCGAGATCCCCGCAAACCTTGTAGCCCTGAGAAACTATTTTTATCTGGATCTTCAGAAGAAGCGTATGGCCGGGAACAACAGGAACCCTGGACGCAACGATCCCTGCCCCTGTGGAAGCGGAAAAAAGTACAAGCATTGCTGTGGTAAAACTAATTCTTGACATCGTGTAGCGCTGGTGTATGATTCAATATCATGATTGAAAGCATGCCTATAGTTGACGCTCATCATCACTTCTGGGATATACCCCGGAATTATCATCCATGGCTCTGCGATGACCCGATGATCCCTTTCCGCTACGGTGACTACTCATCTCTTCGCAAGCCCTTTCTTCCGCCTGATTATGAAGCGGCGACCGGAAGGTTTACAGTTATGAAGAGCGTTACCGTAGAAGGGGAATGGAACCCGGCGGACCCCCTGGGGGAGACACGCTGGATACACCAGGTCGCGAAAGAGTACGGTCGTCCCCATGCCCACGTAGCCCAGGCCTGGCTCGACCTGGACGATGCCGAAGAGATACTCTCCGGGCAGGCGGATTTTCCCCTCGTACGCAGCGTGCGCCACAAACCCCGAAGCTCCGAGCGCCCGCTTCCGGGAACAGAGACAGAGCCCGGCGGCATGAGTGATCCGTCCTTTCAGCGGGGCTACTCCTTTCTTTCCCGCTATGGGCTCAGTTTCGATCTGCAGACCCCCTGGTGGCATCTTCCTGAGGCGCTGAAACTTGGGGAAAAATATCCGGAAACCCGGATTATTCTGAACCACACAGGCCTGCCAAGCGACCGGAGCACTGAAGGCCTTGCAGCATGGCGTTCCGCAATGAAGACCCTCGCACAATTTCCCGGGGCAGCGGTCAAAATCTCCGGCATTGGCTTACCAGGCAAACCCTGGCAGCTGGAGGATAACCGGAGCATCATTCTGGATACCATCGAGATTTTCAGTGTGGACCGCTGCATGTTTGCCAGCAATTTTCCCGTTGACTCCCTGGTGGGAAACTTTGAAACAATTTTTTCCGGATTCTTTGAAGCGGTCCGTGATTTTAACGAAAGGGACATACGGAAACTGTTTGCGGAAAATGCCCTGCGTATCTACCGGATAGAGGATTAATCGTCCGGGGGTGAGCGCTTTTTTGCCGCTGAGGAGCAGCAAAATCTCGGTTCCTGCTTGACCGGTAGAAAAAATCAGTGTAAACATTAAGCATGTCTGGAATAATCTGCAGCTGTACAGCATTCAGTACCGCAGCCGCCGCGGCCGCCCTGAGGGGAGCCGCGGTTTAAGGATATTCCATAATACTGGAATCGTTCACCGCGGAGACCCGTGTCAGGGTTGCCGCGGTTTTTTTATACCCGCCCTGACGCCTCGATCCCGGAGAACAAAAAGGAGAAAGAGATGAGACGACCGATTGTGTGGGACGGAGCAGGAGAACTGCGCTACGAAATCAGAGAGATTGTCAGGGTTGCACATCGCATTGCCGATGCGGGACTTCCTGTGGTGTATGAGAATATCGGCGACCCGGTACAAAAGGGGGAGAAGGTGCCTTCGTGGATCAAGGACATAGTAGTCTCCCTGACCCAGCAGGATGCTTCCTACTGTTACACCGACAGTCAGGGGGATTATGCCGCCAGGGAATTCCTTGCCGCGAAGGTCTCCTCCCGCGGAGGTGCCCATATAGATGCTGAGGACATTTATTTCTTCAATGGCCTTGGCGATGCGGTGGCCAGAATATTCGGGTATCTGAAGCGGGAAGCCCGGGTCATTGGCCCCTCACCGGCCTACTCCACCCTCTCATCCGCCGAGGCATCCCATTCAGGATACGAGCACCTGACCTACCGCCTGGACCCCGACAATAACTGGATGCCCGACATCTCCGACATCGAGAACAAGGTGCGCTACAACCCCTCTATCGCCGGCATTCTGCTTATAAATCCCGATAATCCCACCGGGGCCGTATACCCCCGGGAAACCATTACAGCCATGATAGACATAGCAAAACGCTACGATCTCTTTGTCATCTGCGACGAGACCTACGCGAATATCGTCTATAATCCGGACCACAGCGTACCTTTGAGCGAGGTAATCGACGGTGTCCCCGGGATGGCCCTTCGAAGCATTTCCAAGGAGTACCCCTGGCCGGGAGGACGCTGCGGCTGGATCGAGGTCTACAACCAGAAACGGGACCCCGAGTTCGCCCGTTACATTACCAGTATTCTGGATGCAAAGCGCCTGGAGGTCTGCTCCACAACTTTGCCCCAGATGTCTATTCCCCGGGTTTTTTCCGACCCCCGGTACGAAGAACACCTCAGATCCCGCAACGCCGTTTATGAAGAGCGAGCCCGGGAAGCCTTGGAAATCCTTTCTGCAGTTCCCGGCATGAAGGTAATCAAACCGAAGGGCGCCTTTTATTTAACCGCCGTCTTCGATGACGGACTCCTGACGAACACACAGAGCCTGCCCATCGAAAACGCAGAAATTAACGCTTATCTCGATACGATTATTCCCCGGGTCGCCCCGGACAAGCGCTTTGTCTACTATCTTCTGGCATCTACTGGCATTTGCGTTGTTCCCCTTTCGGGTTTCTGCTGCGATCTGCCGGGATTCCGGGTAACCCTTCTGGAAAGTGACAATAGCCTGCGAAAGGAGACCTGGCATAAAATCGCCGATTCAGTACGTCGCTATTCCGGGGCTTGATCTGCCCCGGCGCTATTAATTATGGTATGGGGATCTGCAGCACATCTATTTTACTGCAGGCTTAAGGAGACAGAAAGGTGATAAAATCAGCCCTTGAGATAGCCCTGGAACGAACAAAAGGGATTGAAGTAGATAAGAAGAGCCTGGCAGCCCATGATAAAACCGAAGAAGGAAAACGCCTTACCGGCAAGTTTCTCGCCGGAGATTTAAGCGCACAAGATCTGTCGAATGCCCTCTCCACAGCCAAAGGCGAGGAAGCCGCATGGCTTCGTGAGGGCATCTTCTCCATACTCTCCGCGAACCTGACCCTCCCCCAGGACGACAGCTACGGGGACAGGCTTGAACGGGTTCGGGAGGGCCTGGTCAGCGTTACGGGGCAGAAAAAACAGGTAAACTACCTCTTCGAACAGGTGGGACAATTCTTTGAGCAGTACCTGGAAAACCAGGAACAGCTTATCCAGTCCCTGGAAAAGCAGTTTGCCCCGCGCCTGCGCCAGAGGGAACAGGAGATGGAACGTCAGTTCGGACAGCGGGTCAGCCTCAATCCGGCCCAGGATCCGGAGTTTGCAAAGCTGCTGAAACAGCACCTGGGCAAACTGGAAGCTCAGTACAGCGAGGCCCTCAAACAGGCAAAGGAACAGCTGCGCGCTCTCTTTAGCTCCCTCTAAATCTTTTGTACTGTCTCGAATCGTGGGGATGAATTAGAACCAAAGACATACCAGGAAAACACTTAGACGTTTCGCTACACAAAAAATCAAACGATGTCCTGGTTTCCCGGTACTCCCCGGCCTTCAAATCAAGTTATCCCCACGATTCTGAACACTAGGAAAATCCTTCTACCCGTTTTTCCAGTTTGAGAAGAATACACCGGGAAGACGGGTATAATAATCCAGAGAACGATACAGACTGGTGAGGGATATCCTTTCGTCGGCGGCATGCAGCATTGAGGAAAAGCGGTCCAGGTTCATCTCATCCCCAAAAAGGGAGAACCCGTAGACCCGGGTTCCCCGACGGCGCCAGTACCGGCCGTCCGTTGCCCCGCTGATCAGTATTGGAAGCATATCCGCATCGGGACGATACTCTTTCAGGAGCAGGCTGCTCGCCTCAACCAGGGAACCCGAAGCGGGAGACAGGGTGGGAGGAAAATACTCCAGGACCTCGATCTCTATACTGTTCTCCAATCCACGAAGCCGGGATTTCAGCCGTTCCATTACCGTGTCGAGGTCCTCCCCCGGTATTACGCGGATATCCAGATCCAGATGGGCCTCGCCGGGAATAACGTTGATCTTTGAACCGCCCTGAATGATTCCGATACTCGATGTCGTGGAAGACGCTGCATGCAGCCATCGCGCAGCTCCGGTACTCCGCTTGTAGATCCTCTTGAATATTCCGTGCCTCGAGGAAGGCAGCTTCAGAAGCAGCTCTTCCGTCCAGGTATCTGAGAGTACCCGGGACATACCACTGAAGAGGGGACCTCTGTGGTGGCGAAAGCGCAAACGCCGCAGTCTGTCCCCCGCCTGAATAAGGGTATCAACAGCATTGCTGCTGCCGAAGGGAATGCTTCCGTGTCCGGGAATTCCCCTGGCTTTGAGCCTTATCCAGGCTACACCTTTTTCCCCGACCCCCAGGGCGACACGTATTCCCCGACGGCCGGGAATAAAGAAGCCTCCAATCTCGGAGACCATATAGTCGCAGGCAACTGCCTCCCAATGTTCATCAGTCAGCCAGCGTGCGCCGTACGTTCCCGACGCCTCCTCATCCGCCAGGGCCAGATAGAGCAGGTCGCCGGGGAAAGGCCCGTACCGGGATATCGCCTCGGCAAATCCAACAGCCTGGGAGGCAGTCATATTCAGCATATCCACAGCTCCCCGTCCCCAGACTTCACCATTAACAAGCTCGGCTCCGAAGGGATCCCGCTGCCAGTCCATAACGTCCGCTGGAACGACATCGGTGTGTCCCATAAATGCAAGACTCGGCGCGACTGGATCGGTTCCGGGAATTCGCAGTACCAGATTCCCCCGGCCAGGGGCCTTCTCGAGGATCTCTGCCTTGAGACCATAGGTTTTAAAAAAGCGGTACAGGGTATCAGCAGAGCGGGATTCATTCCCGCTCTGCCCGTCATTAACACAGGAGTTACGAATCAGTTCCTGTAAAAGCTGGACTAGGCTCTCCCGGGGATTCCTAGTGTGACCCATCTAGTATTTTCAGCCAGGAAGGGGGAATCATGGTAACCGGCAGAATAAAAGCCAGTTTCCCCTCCCCCTCGCTGTAAAAAGAGGTGGGAATTCCGAGAAGCTCTCCGAAGGCGTTGAAAACGGCTCCGCCTGAATTTCCGAAAGAAACCTCCGCGTCGGTCTTGAGATAGGTCCCCACTGGGGTCATCTCAAATCCGGAAATAATGCCCCGGGTAAGGGTAATGGAGACCCTTGATCCGGCCCCGCCGTTGGTGGGATACCCGAGAATGGAAAGGGGCTGACCGAGTTGCAGACGGTTTGCATCCCCAAGACGGAAAAATGGAAAAACATAGCTACGAGGAATCGGCTGCCCATAGCGTCCGGAGTTGATCTTAACCAGAGCAAGATCAAGCTCTTCATTGTAGCGTACGACCTCGCCCCGGAAAAGCTCCTGGGGAGGAATATGCTGGTTAAGGGTCGCGGCGACATACACATCCGCGGAAGGCCTGTTCTCCGCATCCCGCACCACATGCCAGTTGGTCAGCAGATAACCATCGGAGGAGACAAGGCTGCCGGAACCCCGGCCCTGACTCCCGATTACTTCCACGGTAGCCGCCACAGCATGCTGCACCGGATCATCCGGATCGGGGATGGGCGGCAGAGAGAGAAGATCCCCAGGAGGATCGGCCTTCCTGGAGCTTTTCAAGGTAAAGGCTACGGGGAACCTGTCTGCCACCTGATCAACAACCAGCACATGATATATCCCGGTACGGAAGGATGGCGAAGAGTTTCTGTCTATGACAATGGATTCCCGGCCCAGGAGACTTTCGCTCCTGTACTCGGCATTTTCTGGGTTTATCCCGGGATTATTATAGGAGATAAAGAGATCAATATCTCCGTTGGTGTCACTGATGTCGATGCGCAGGGCGGAATCCCATCCTTCAGTCCGAACGGCATAGAGCTTCATCATCCCCTCGTCGGGTTTCAGGATTCCCGATATCTGATCCCCTGAGGATATGCGCTCAGCCACAGAAAGGCGTTCATAGGCCACGGTAAGACCGAAACCGATTTCGTCCAGATACCGGCCGTTCCGTCGGGGCGGTCTCCCCCGCTGATAGGCCACATCAAGGTAATACTCTCCGTCGTTAAGTCCAGCCTCGTTAAAGCGGGAAAGGACCAGGGTTTCATTGTAATCGTCGCTGATGGCCTTGGCATCCACCATGGAATAGTCAAGAATATCCGCGCCGTGGCGTACAAAAAGGTCCAGATCCCCCTGGGCATCCTGAAGAGAGATTACAACCCGCATGACTTCAGAAGGAACGTTAAAGCGGTAGGTAACATAATTCAGTCCGGATGACAGATCGATACTACCGTCGACTCGCTTTCCGGGTTCCAGCAGGGGTGGAAGGACAGGTGCCGGCTCAATTTCCGGCTGTTCGTCTTCCGCGGCAGCTTCCTGATCCCCGGCACTACTCCCCCCTTCCGGAACAGCAGTCTCACGGGACGGAAGAGAAAGGGTGCCAGGATCAATAAAAACAGGGGGAAATGTGTTTTCCTGTTCCTGCGAGACCAGGGGTTGCAGGAACAGGCAGAGCACAAGCAACAGGAAAATCAAAAATGCAGGAATTTTGGTATTGCCATGGAGGAAACGGGTATTCACTGAAGGATCTCCCGGAAAAAGATGTTGATAGCCCCATAGTAACACAAGAACCGGAAAAATGCACAGATATGCGAGACCTCGGATGTTTTCCGTCAAGAATAGCGGGGCATCTCCGAATATTTATCTGCCGACCATGTTCGGAATCCAGAGAGAAAGTTCAGGGACATAGGTCAGAAGAGCCAGCGTCACGAGAAGGGCGATAAAGAAAGGCCATAACTCGCGGAGAACTGCATTTATGGAGACCTTCGCAACATCGCTTATCATGAATAGCGAAAGCCCCATGGGAGGAGTCATAAGTCCGATCATCAGATTAAAGACAGCAACGAGTCCAAAGTGTACCGGATCAACGCCCGCAGCGACCACCGGGGACATCAGAATCGGGATAATAAGGAGGGTAGCAGTTGTACTGTCAAGAAACATTCCCACGATAAGCAAAATGCCGTTGACAATGGCCAGGAGCACGGCGGGATTATCGCTGATATTCAGGAGGAATTTACCGAACATCTGAGGGACCTGTTCAATTGCCAGGATCCACCCGAAGAGGGCCGCCGCCGCAACGATCACCAGAATCGAAGAGGTGGCCTTGACCGTGTTGATGGCGGACATCTTCAGGTGTTCCCATGTAAGGTCTCTGTAAATAAAAACTGTAATAAGAACCACGTAGGCGAAAGTTGCGCTGGCTGCTTCAGTAGGCGTAAAGAAGCCCATCAGCATCCCCGCGACCAGCAGCACCGGAGCAAGGAGAGCCGGTATTGCCGGCAGGGCATCCTGCACAATCTCCCTGACGGTGGGCCAGCGTTCCGCCCTGGGGTAATTCCGGATAATCGAGACAGCCCCGGTGACTATCATCAGCATGAACACGGCGACCAGGGCCGGGATGATTCCGCCGATCAGAAGTTTAACTATGGACACACCGGTAACCGATCCATAAATGACCAGAGGAATGCTGGGAGGAAAAATCGGACCGACGGTAGCGGAAGCACAGGTTACCGCCCCGGAAAATGATGAAGTAAAACCTTTTTCCTTCATCGCCTGGATTTCAATCTGCCCAAGTCCGCCCACATCCGCCAGGGCTGCTCCGGACATTCCGGAAAAGATCAGGCTTGCAAAGATATTGACCTGGGCCAGGCCTCCCGGCATACGGCCCACCAGAGTATCGGCGAACTTGAAGATACGGCGCGTTATTCCGGCGCTGTTCATTAAATTTCCGACAAAAATGAATACCGGTACCGCGATAAGGGTGTAGGAGTCCGCCAGAGCAAAATGCATACGCTGAGAAACAAGTTCTATCGGGATATCATTGAGAAAAATATACAACACCGCCGGAAATACAATGGCGAGCACAACGGGAAAACCGAGTATGAACAGGAGAAAGAACAAGGCAATAACGGACAGGCCCATGGGAAATCCCCTTTTACAATGATATCCCGGCAATAACAGCCGGTTACTTAATTAAATGTCGACGTCTTTTTCTCGTTCAACAGACTCAGGTCTCTGAAGATCAGAACCCGGAGCAGGACCAGGATGTATTCAAGGGTGAATAAAACAAAACCTAACACCGTAGGAAGGTAAAACAGCAGAAAAGGCATTTCCAGCGACGGCGTTACCCTGCCAATATTACTGACAGCCGCCAGGGCAGCTGAAAAGGCCACAACGCCGTAGCTTGTGACTCCAAGGAGTACCGACAGCAGACCGAGAATTTTCACGACTATCGGAGGCAGCATATTCCGGATTTCCATCATACGGATCTGTTCACCGCTTCTGGCAACAAGAGCAAGAGGAACAAATACAACCCATAAAAGCAGATAGCGGGAAAGCTCCTCGCTGCCAGCAAGAGGCAGCGAGAAAACGCTTCGTGCAACAATTTGAGCAACAACCAAAGAAACCAGAAAAAAGAGCGTGAGAGTTGAAATAAAAAGATCAATCTTTCTCAGAGTTTCGGACAAATTCACCGGACACGCTCCTTCGATAGAAATCTTCAGCTCTATTTGACCTTCTGGATCTCTTCAATGTAGGGAATCCAGTCGGGAAAATCTTGATTGATCTTGGCAAGAACCCGGGTACGGAAAGCCTCGTTGTCCAGGCCAGCGCTCTCGTCAATAAATGTAATACCTTCAGCTTCCAGCTTGCCTTTTACCTCGGTAAAGGAGGCTTCGGATCTTTGGAGGGAGACCTCGCCCATCTCTTCGGCAACAGCTTCGATGGTTTTGCGGTCCTCCGCCGAAATACCTTTCCACACCTTATCGTTGATGAATACCACCAGTACAGACTGCATATGTCCTGTCAGCATGATGTAGTTCTGGACCTCATGAAGTTTCGCGGAATAGATGGTGTTCAAGGGGTTTTCCTGGCCGATAACAAGACCCGTCATCAGGGCTGTGGTCAATTCGGCGAATTCCACCGGAGTGGGAATAGCCCCCATCCCTTCCAGCATGGAGAGCCAGACCTTGACGGGAATACCACGGATTTTCTTGCCCTGCAGATCGGACGGACCGTAGACCGGAATCGTTGCGGAAAGATGCCTGGCTCCGCGGTAGAAGTTGGCTATAACCCGGATCCCCGCTTTTTCAACAAGTTCTTCATTGAGCTCCCGAACCACCGGCGAAGTATAGGGACTGGACGCGTGCAGGGCATGGGCGGCGTCACGGTAAACGTAGGGTCCGTCAAAAACCGAGAAAGCGGGAACAATGTTGCCGAGACTCGAATAGGTATGGTGGGCCATGGCGATGCTGCCGGTCCGCACACCCTCGATGATTTCCGCCAGGTTGCCGAGCTGGGAGTTTGGATAGACCTGTATCTCCACCCGACCGGAAGTTGCTTCCTTGACTCTTGCAGCGAAATCAGCGACCCAGATTGTCTGGTCTTCTCCTTCGACTCCTACATGGGCATAGCGAAGTACCGTGGATTTAACCTTCTCGGCACCGGATACACCTTCCGCTCCGCCCCCCGCACTGAGGAACGAAACCGCAAAGGTGAGCAAAACCAGCAGGATTGCAATTCTTTTCATAATTCTCTCCTTACGTATTATTAAATGCCGCTACACGGCATCAACTATCACATGCCCGTCTTCAAGGACCGGCTGACCGTCGATGGAGAGAGTCGGTCGCTGGAGAATACCATCGATATGTCCCTTTGCCTTGACGAGACCTCCAAGGTTCGCACTGGTCCCTATGCCGAAATGCACAGTTCCCCAGGCGCCATGATCATTGACAATGAGTCCAGTGAGAGTCTGTATTTTAGGATTCAGGCCCAGAGCGAGCTGGGCAACATGGTACACACTGGGGTCGTTCTGGGCCTTCCAGAGGGTATCCAGATTACGGGCATCGGTTCCGCCTTCGACGGAGACAACACTCCCGTTCTTGACTGTCAGTTTTATCGGTTCCCGGAGAACTCCCCGCTCGGCACCCCGCAGATTCGGGACCGAACCGTCGATGACGATTGTACCCTCCACGTTTACCGGCGCGATGTTCGCCTCGATATTGGGGACCCCGGTAAAGATCCCCGGTTTATCCGCCACACAACAGTGGGAATTTCCCGGCCTGCCCTGAATATTGATTAGCACATCCGTTCCCGCGGGATTGGTCAGCCGGACCTCGCTTCCTTCACCAAGCATCCTGGCGACCAGATCGCAGAGGGGCTTCATTTTGTCAAAATCCTCTTCAATGCCCCCCTCCATGAGGATCTCCGGGGCACAGCCGGCCATGCTGACTATACGGGTTCCCTGTTTCAAGGCATTTTTGGTCGCGGCGGTATGGGCAATGTCCCGCATGGTAGGAAAGATTACGATATCCGCAGCAGCCATAGCGCCGGCGATAACCGCCGGCGGCTCCTCGCCGTCCCATTCCCGGGGACGCATAATCGAGACCACGGTTTCGCAGCCTGCGGTCTCCCCTGCAGCACTCAGGGCCTCCGCCACGGAGAGCAGGGTCGGGTCCGTTATGATCAGAAGCTTCTCAGACTCTTTGGCCTTAACACAGCGGCGGATTATCTTTTCAGCACCCCTTGCCATCAGCATTGCGTTCATACGGACCTCCCCTGTCGTTTTACACCATGGATTCTGCTTCTTTTCCCACCATTACATCGATTATTTCCGCCGCCCGGGCAGGATTGAAAACACCGCAAATACAGCATTTCGCCAGTTCCTTGCCGGCGGCTTCCGAACTCATGCGCCCCTTCTTTACCCTCTCTACAAGAGAAGTGATAAGATCAAAGGAGACCAGGTGGTGTCCGCACATGGTGGCGATTTCCAGGACCTTGGGATTGGGAAGTTTTTCCAGCTTTCCCTTGATCCCCAGGGACTGAACGATTGTGTGGGGTTTCAACTCTGCTGCCTTACAACACTGCTCTATATGATCCATGAGACCACCGACAGTCACGGACAGCCCCAGGTCGGCCTTTTTCAGCTCAACCAGCACATCGATAAGCTGCTCCCGGGTGCGGTAAACCGCATGTACGAGTTCGTTCTCTACCAGGATCTTTTTGACTTCCTCGTCTCCTCCCAGGGAGAATCGGCTTCCCCCCTTGGAATCCCCGATATTGACCGGGTCATGACGCATGAAGATCTCCAGTGCCTTCTGCAGTTTTGGCAGGGATCCCTCGGAGTTCAAACCGCTGGAGGGCATGGCCAGTATCGTATAATCCTTGGCAAGGGACTCCTCGTTTCCCTGACGGTGCAATGTATGTGTCATCTAATCCTTCCTTCTTTTCTCAGACTGATACAAAAGGGGGCTTCCCCAATCCCAGATTGATCTTGGCGTTGGGACGATAATAGATTCCGGCCTCTGAGAGGAGCTCTTCCGCCTCCCAGGTATCCCCGACCCTGCAGCTGGCTACATCCAGGCTGAAAACCGTATCCATTGTTGTGGCGGTCTCCTCTATAACCCGGATAATCTCCAGGAAGCGGCTTTTAGGTACGCTGATCTCGATGATGGCGGAAATGACCTTTTCGTCCAGGATCTCCGGGGGAAGTTTTCCTGTCTCCTTGTCAATAAGATTTGTGAGGGGATTCTTCGGCTCGAACTCGACCCCCTCCTTCATGAGGGCAACGGACATCTTTTCAAGTTCCCGAAGTCGTGAGCAGACGCCGGGCCGCCCGACTTCGATGGCTATGCCTATGTGGCCCGGTTTGAAGCGTCCGGTAACGTCATTGGTCTTGATTTCCTCGGTTCCCCGTCCGGCGAGGCCGGTCTCCTTATGCACATTCAGCGGATCGCTGTAGATGGCCCGTACGCTGCGAGGCCACTCCAGGGGTTGCTGAAAAAAAGCATCGGAAGGGCAGACCTTGACCCGATAGCAGACACCGCATTCAACACACTCATCCAGATTTATCTTCGCCTTTTTCCCCTCGATGTAGATTGCTCCTGCCGTACAGTAGGGAACGCATTTTCTGCATCCTATACACTTATCCTGATCGATGAGCATATATTGTCTCCTTTCAATTCCTTTCGCTGTTCACCTGGTTCAACCCATTCCATAAACAGCGAATACTATCATGCAAAGACCATGCCAAACATGCAAGGAAGCACGGTTGTTTATAAATCGTTATAAAGAAAACAGTTACGTCCCTGACCGTAGAAGATTTTATTATTTCTGTCTGATCTGGGGTCCCGATTTGCATACTTACATTGTAAGATTGCACTGCTGCAAACAGCGCATTTCTATATGGATCATGGCTGAGTCATCTTTTCCAGGACCTTGATAAGATCCGATGTATCCGCGTTCTCGAGACCCAGAGACAGAGCAGAGAGGTAGTACTGGTACGCAGCGTTTACAACCAGGAGGGGGGTATTGACCCGCCTGGCGTCATTCACAACCAGACCGACATCCTTGATCATCTGTCCCAGCCCGCCGATGGACGCGCCGCCCTCGTTTACACTTTGTGCGATAATGCGAAAGTAGTCGCTTCCGGCTACGCCGCTGCCGGCCACCTCGCATACAAGCTTCGGATCCAGGCCGCTTTTCCGTGCCAGGGTTATTACCTCCATTGTCGCAGCCTGGGTGGTCCCCACAAGCAGCTGGTTGCAGTGTTTTACTGCCTGACCGAGCCCCGGTTCCTCCCCCACAAAGGTTATCTTCCCCTGGACCTCCATAATCAACCGGCACTCCTCCAGGAAATCTTTATTCCCCGCAGCGATGAGGGTCAGCGTTCCGGCCTCGATCCGTGGTGGGCCGCCCGTTACCGGGCAGTCAATAAATCCCACAGACTTTTCCGCGCATTTTCGCGCAACCATTTCCAGATTATCCCGATCTATGGTAGCCATGCAGATAACCCCGGTCCCCGGGTGTGCACCATCGAGGATGCCGTCTTTTCCGGTCACAACCTCGATGACCTGTTGGTCGTTCAAGACATACACAATTACCTTGTCCGAATTTTCCGCGACTTCACGAATAGTTGCCATGTGATGTCCGCCAAAGGTTTCGAACTCATTGATAACTTCCCGTCGCCGGGCGTAACCGTAGACCTCGTAGCCTGCCTCAATGTATTTCTTCGCAGCGACAATCCCCATTCGTCCCAAACCTATTATCCCCAGCTTCTCAGACATTCGATCCTCCCTGTTTCCATGATTTCATTCCATTAATCATATACATGCTGCAAGGAACATGCCAATGAAAGGAATGCAGTCAACATGAATATAATTTCTTGTAAAGTAATATCTTATGAAAAGCTGATTCAGAATCGCAGTCTGGAGGCAGAACAACTCTGCGAAATACGCTGCAGATATGCAAAACTATTTGCGAAAAAGCATTTCTTCCACATCGAGATTGTATTTTCGCATTTTCCGCCATAAGGTCGAATTATCGATTCCCAGAAGTTCAGCAGCCTGTTTCTTGTTCCCCATGGTCTGACGCAGGGCGGCGACAAGAATACCCTTCTCCATTTTCGCGAAACTCTCACTGTTTATAGCGTCAATGTAGAGAATCTCCCCTTCACTGTCACTGCAGGCCTGCTCTTCTTCGGTGTCAAGAACCTTATATACTGCTTCACAGTCGATTCCCCGGTCATCCGCAATTATGGATAACCTTTCGCAGATATTTATCAGCTCTCTCACATTCCCGGGCCAGGTGTGCCCGGTAAGAACCGACATCGCCTCTGGCAAAATAACAGGGACCTGCTTTTTCATGCGCAGGCTGTTCTGTTCAATGTAGTTGCGAAGCAGCAGCGGAACATCCTCTTTGCGGTCTCGCAAGGGGGGTATAGTGATTCTGAGAACATCCAGCCGGTACAGCAGGTCCCGTCGGAACCGGTCGGAGCGAACCAGATCCTTGAGGGGCACATTGGAAGCGGCAATAACACGAACATCGATGGGAATTACACGGTCATGGCCAAGTCGCATGATCTCTTTTTCCTGCAGGACCCGCAGAAGCCGGGCTTGAAACGGCAGCGAAAGTTCAGATACTTCATCAAGAAAGATCGTACCCCGGTGGGCGAGCTCAAAGAGCCCGGCTTTTCCCGACCTGGCGGCGCCGGTAAAGGCTCCTTCGACATACCCGAAAAGTTCACTTTCCAGAAGATGCTCCGGGATAGCGGCACAGTTGACCGCCACAAAGGGGCCCTTGCGTCTTCTGCTGGCGTTATGAATGCTCTGAGCGAAGAGCTCCTTGCCGGTACCTGTCTCCCCATCGAGCAGAATATTCGAATCCGCCTCACTGTACTTCATGGCCAGTTCAATTGCTCCGGTAATTGACTCGCCGTAGCCGATAATGTCCTTGAAATGGTATTTGGCGGTCAGCCCCTTTTTAAACAGCTTCTGGCGTATCCGCTCTTCCACCTCCTGGATGCGGGAAATTTTCTGAAAGGTGGCAACGGCACCAACTATCTCTGAATCTATCTGCAGGGGAACACAGTTCGTCGAGATCATGGAATCTTTTACACTGTACAATCCTTCGAGTTCTTCTCTGCCGGTTTCCAATACCCTGGAAATCCCGATCTCCGGTAAAACTTCTTCTATCGGACTGCCGATGAGATTCCTCTTTTCAGATTTAAGGATCTCCCCTGCGATTTTATTGAACAGGGTGATCCTTCCCTGTTCATCAACTGCGATTATTCCCTCGTAGGAATAGTCCATAATGGTTCGAAGCCGCTCAACCCGTGCCCTTTCCGCCCTCGATATCAGAGCCGTGCGCACAGCCTCGTCCACCGCCTGCCGAATGGACTCGTAGCCGGATTCGATCATGACAGCGGGAAAATGTGCCGCCTCCGCAATCTTGGTCACCATTAGACCGCCTACGACGGCATCGACGTCTCCGGCAATGACTTTACGAACAAAGGACGCCCCCTCTTCTTCAGAAGATATCTGATGCGCGACCAGCTCCACGTCCATTGCCTTTCCAATGGATGAAACCCCGTACATTACAAAGGAGGAACCGATACAGGCGATTTTTCGTGCAGAAAAGCGCTCCCTGCATTCATGAAGAGCATGAACGATGTCATATCCGGTAATGGGAAGTTCGATAAGCGGGATACTGCTGTTGAGGCTGCGGATGCTTTCAGCGGCGATACCCCGGGCGATGATGACATCACCTTTAAGCTTGAGAGAAGGGACATCATGAACTTCAACCTGCAGAATGTTCTTTTTTATTCTCTCAAAAAGCGGGTGTTCCTGAAATACCTTATGGACCAGTTCCATCATAGAGACGTAAGGAACACAGAACGTCAACTCGATCATACGCAAACTCCGGCATATATGGTAGCATATTTTTTCAAGATAATTACCAGTGAAAATAAGAGTCTGCCCATTTAGCACTGCAGATCGGAGTCCCGCCACAGGGAGATCCTTGCAATCCATCGTCAAGGTGCTATATAAAGAAGCCACAGGAGGTCTCGAACAGCATGAAGAAGGTTGGGATCATCAGTGCCGGTGCCTGGGGTACGGCCCTGGGCAAGATAATCGCTGAATTGGGCAATGAAGTCGTAATGTGGGACTTCATGAAAGACGTGGTGGACGACATTAATATCAACAATACCAACGGACGGTACCTTCTGGGTGTCAAGCTTCCGCCGAACCTGCAGGCGACCACGGATATTACAATGGCCGCCGCGGACAAGGATTTTATAATTGTAGCTACTCCGTCTCTATATATAATCGACTCGGTAAAAAAGCTTGCCGGGTTGTCGGGCGTGAAGGACGGAAACACCTTTATCGCCGTGGTTACAAAGGGTTTTATATCCGGAAAGGATGAATCAAAACTTCTTATAGAGGCTATTGAAGAGTACCTCCCGGAGAGTTACAGGAACAACCTTGTTTATATCTCGGGACCCAGCCACGCAGAAGAAGTTTCACGGGGAAAGCTGACAGGATTGATCGCCGCCTGCCCCAACGGACGCAATGCCATACGGTTTCGGGAACTCCTGACCGGTTCCACCCTGATGGTTTTTCCCTCCCTCGACATCGTGGGGGTACAGACCTGCGGTGCCGTCAAGAACGTCGTCGCCATTGCTTTCGGAATGCTGGATGCAATGATGGAGTTCTCCGACAGTTTTGGGGATAACACCGAATCCCTGCTTCTGGCTGCAGGCTTGAACGAAATCCAACTTCTGGGAACAGCTCTGGGCTCTACCCACCCTGAGACCTTTACTTCAATTGCCGGTGTAGGTGACCTGGATGTAACCTGCCGCAGCCGTCACGGCAGAAACCGCCGCTTCGGCAGGGAGATTATAAAGGACAGGATCCTCGCGCGCTTCAGGGACCTGGAGGACCTTATTCAGAATATTGCGAGCCTGGGCTTCCTGCCCGAAGGCGCAGTGGCTGCAAAGTTTGTTCATGAGATCGCCAATCAGCGGAAGCTCAAACTGCCAATCTGCGAAACCGTCTATTCCATCCTGAACTGCGAGGTTAACCCCTCCCAGGCGGTTTCGATAATGGTCGAGAACCTCGGTGGATCCCTTGCTCAAACGATTCCGGAAGCCTAGTGACCGGATCAGAAAGGGGTAGACAAGCCAATCGGGTTTTGGTATCTTTTGCACCTGATTACGGCGCCGTACCCAAGTGGTAAGGGAGAGGTCTGCAAAACCTTTATGCAGCGGTTCGAATCCGCTCGGCGCCTTTATATTCAAGGCCCGCAATAGCGGGCCTTTCATCATTCCTGCAAGGCGGTAGCCTCCGGCTATCCGCTCGGCGTCTTTTTTGTGCCCGCTTTTTAGCGGGCACCGTCATTTCAAGGCGGGCGGCCATAGGCCTATCCGCTCGGCGCCTCTATGCTCAGTTAAGACCGGACATTCTGTCCGGTTTTTTTTCGCCATACCTGCAAGGCGGGCGGCCCTAGGCCTATCCGTTCGGCGCCTTTCTTTGCCATTGCCGCCGGTTTTGGATAAATTATTAGAAGGAAGAGTTGAACCGCAGCCTTCAGATACGCAGCTCCTTTTGTTACGTACATCCCATACGCAAAGGAGAGTAAGAGTATGGCAAGTGAAAAGTTGATTGAGTTTCTCAATCAAAACCATGTTCACTACGAAATGGCCCACCATTTTGAGAACTACACCGCTCAGGAAACCGCTGCTTCAACCCACGTAAAGGGAAAGGAGTTTGCCAAGTGCGTAGTGGTCACGCTCGATGGGGAACCCGCCATGACGGTCCTGCCGGCAAACTACAAGGTCGACCTTAAACGTCTCAAGCAGCTTACCGGGGCAAAAGAGGCCTCCATCGCCCACGAGGAGGAGTTCTCCTACATGTTTCCCGACTGCAGCGTCGGGGCCATGCCGCCCTTCGGAAACCTGTACCACCTGCCGGTGATTGCGGATTCAGATCTTATGCAGGATGATACGATTACTTTCAATGCCGGAAACCACACGGAAGCCCTCAGGATATCGGCGGCGGATTACATAAGGCTGGTCCATCCGCGGGTTGCAAATATTCACCGACGACGCTTTAGACCCTTTCTTATGTAGCCTCCGGCAGGCATTCCAGCAGCTTCAGGTTTGTTTCGGAGGAGGGCTCGACTGCCCTATTCACTGTTCCGGCAGGCACAAACAGCGCGGAATAGGGGCCAATCGGAATGCCTCCCAGAGTACCTTCCCCTTCCAGGCAGAGGATTACGGCAAAACTCCCGTCAGACCTGAGTTCTCCTTTTCCTGCAAATGCGTGATAGTTTACCCGGAAGGGCATGCCCATAGCCGGCACGGTGAGGGACAGACTGGCTTCTCCGGACTCGTTGAAGGGGCAGTATCCGATAAAACGCTCCCGCAGCTCCTCCGGCGTATACGTGGTGTAATCGAACATCTCCAGCATGGCATCGAATCCGGCTCCCAGGTGACAGGCCTCCTCCGAAAGCTCCCGTCCCTTGGGGGTAATACGTTCGGGACGCAGGGTAAAATCCGTCGGTTCCTGGGCTTCAAGAAGAAAACATCCCGGACCGATGGCGTGGGGAACACCGCCGGGAACGGCCATCGCATCGCCGGAGCGTACCGGGATTTTATGCAGAGCGTCGATCATTCCCTGAATATCCTGGGCTTCAAAGAGGCTGCGCCACTTCGCCTTTGTTATACCGGGTTTGAAGCCGAAGAGTACGTAGGGTTCCTGACCATCGATCTCCCGTCCTCCCAGGATCACCCAAAATTCGCTCTTTCCGAAGGGAGAGTTGAAATACCGCATTGCGTCTTCTCGGGTGGGATGGGCCTGAATAGTTAGACGTTCAGCAGAGTCTATAAGCTTGACAAGCAGGGCGGGATCGCTCCCGAATCGCTCGACGTGACTCTTTCCCAGAAAAGCGGAGGGGTCATCTTCTATCAGGCTTTTAAGGCTTACTGCTCCTATCCCGGCGCTGTTGGAAACAAGGCTCAAACCCTCTTCCGGAAAACTCTCTCTTCCCGGGCTCAATGCCTTTACGGTGGAAGCAATCCATGATTCCGGAAACTCACCGTCCCGGGGCTTCTCTCTTCCATAGACGGTATCCAGTATTCGGCCGCCGATATATGTACGCCAGACCCGCGTTGGATCTACAGGTATTGGTCTTTCCGTTATTTTCATGATATTCCCCCGGATGTAGATTTCTGCATCGAGAATAGCCGATATTCTGCAAACAGGGAATCCTCACGTTTTACTCACCGGAAAAAGGAAAAACCATCCCGTCAGTTTCGGATTTTCAATTCCGTCTTTTCCGGGTGTTTCTTCAGATGCAGATAACGGTGATGTGCGGTTTGGGCGGCTTTTTTCAGGATTTGTCGTACCTCCGGATCATTCAGTACCTCAAAAAAAGGAGATGAACCGTGAAAATCCTCACTGAGCTTGTAATGGTTCTTCTCATCGGGACTGAAGGTAATATCCTCTTCATTAAGAGAGATATCCTCATTAAGAAGAGAGCCAAGAAGATCCGCCACACTGCTGGTAAAACTGCGGCGGAGATCGTCGACTTTTTTGGAATTGGTAACACGGTTTCTGAACTTGCTGAAAAACTCTTTTTCTATCTCATGCAGATTCTGAGTGGCTTTATAACTCATTCTTTGCCTCCTTGAATAGGATCAACCAGGTTGAGTTCCGGATCAGTCGCTGCAACAGCCCTCAATTCTAATATACTTATAGTGCGCTTTATGGTGAACCGCTTTCTCTCTCCTTAAGCCAGCGCTGATAGTAGGCGAGAGCCATCAGCATGACCCCGTTACCATATTCACCAATCCCCATCTTCTCGAACACCTCTTTTTCCGGAATGGGTGCGAACTCGACCCGCTCATGAAGGTCAAGGGTCTGTTCCGCACCACCTTCAATGCCCAGAGCCACAAAGGTGTGGGTATGGTTTGTCATAAAAGCGGGATTGGGATTGATCGAGCCAATGCAGATAAGCTCGGTCGCATGGTGACCCGTCTCTTCCAGAAGCTCCCGGGCTGCGGCATCTACAGGGTCCTCCCACGGATCCACTGCACCAGCGGGAAACTCAACAGTCAGCTCCCCGGAACCATGGCGAAACTGGCGGACCATCAGAAAGTCCCGAGATCCGTCCTTTTTCTCGATCACGGGAATAATCGTGACCCACTCAGGAGCTTCAATCAGAACAAACTCCCCCTCCCTGGCTTCTCCATCCCGGCGTTTCGCGGCAGTGAGGGTAAAGATGGGGGTTTTCGCCACAACCCTTCGCTGGAGTTCCTTCCAGTGGTGGTGCTCATCAGGTTGCTTCCACATCATTGCGAGACCTCACTTTCACCTTCCGGTTCCATGAGACGGTTCAGGGTCTCGACACAGGCGTTCAGAAACTCCTTTCTCTCCGTATAACCGCTTCCCCTGGTTTCCGGAAGTATCAGTACCTCCGCGGGGCCAAGTCCGCAGTAGTGGAAGACCCTCCTCTGCCACATATCCACCGCCGGTATCGGCTCGGAAGCGTCGGCGTCGGAGGTGATCACCGTCAGGGCTTTTTTCCTTTTCAGAAGGGGTATCCGCTTGAATCTGCCGTCTGCACCCTCCTCAAAACTGAAGGCAAAACCCGGCTGCATAACCCGGTCGAGCCAGCCTTTGAGAATTCCCGGAGGGGCTCCCCACCAGTCGGGGTGCACCCAGGCAATAAGCCCGGCTTCACTGACAAGCTGCTGGTGGCGCTGGACAAGCTCGTCAAAACTGAATCGCCGGGCAGCCTCATCGAGGCTCAGCACAGGATCAAAACCCTCTTCATAGAGGTTCAGGTTTGAAACCTCAGCTCCCGCCTTCCCGGCGGCTTCCGCGAGGGCGGCGGCAACGGATCCGCAAAGGGATGAGCAATCGGGGTGACCCAGAATAATAAGGACTGAATTGTTCATGTCTGAACCCTACTCCTGTAGGAAGCCTTTATTCAAGTTGACCGAGCTGTTTTTGTTCCTAATGTCCCGAACCGTGGGGATACCTCAAGCCCAGGCATAGGCCGGAAGGTACTCCGCTATCTGTTTCAGCGGTGTACTGATCC
>CAZKQJ010000019.1:0-1917 GCA_964554875.1 uncultured Spirochaetaceae bacterium
GTCGTGACTGTAGTGGTTTAAACCTCTTCTGGACTTAATCTTTAAACCACGACATCCACGAAAATCACGACAAAGAAAGGAATCCTGAACCATGTCGTGTTCCTGCAGTGCCCGTCGTGGTTTAATCCCCCCTGAAGCAACAGCCCATCTTCCGCTGTATTAATGGTACAGAACATAGTATATTACAGGAGATGACCATGGAATCTTTGGCGGACATTCTGGAACAGGAACTCGAAGAGGCGGTGGAGGTAAAGAACAAACGCTCCCTGCACCGTTACATAACATTGTTGATAGAGAACCTGGTACGGCAGGACCGGAACGAGCGGGAACACTCGGAGTTTCGGGAGGCTATACTCCGTATCGATACCAGAATCGAGGAAGGTTTCAAACGCATGGATGAGCGTTTTGAATCTATACAATGTACGATGGATGAACGTTTTAAATCTATGCAGCGTTCCATGGACGAACGTTTTGGTGCCGTACAGAAATCAATGGATGAGCGCTTTACATCCGTGGACAAACGCTTCGACATGATGTTCAAGTTCATGACCACCGGGTTTGTTATCCTGGCCACCATGATGTCGGTCTACCAGTTTCTAACCTGAGAAAGCTTTGTTCGCAGTCAAGCTGTTCCTGCCTTTGTCTCTTCCCTGACCCCTTCATCCGAAATCTTGTGGTACAATAGATTGTCATCGCGACTAATCTGTCCGAGGAGGTATTATATGCTGAGGAAAATATTTTTCGTAACGATGACAGGATTCCTGTTGATGTTTATCGGCGTTCAGGGCTTTGCCGAAGAAAAAGTCGAAGACCATCCGCTTATTTCCCGATATCAGGGCGCTGAGGTATACGATTCCGAGTTAACCGAGTATGGAGAATATGTGCTCCCCATGGCACCGCTTGAACGCAACACTATCAGCGAAAGTAGACGTCTCGAAGGTAAAATAACCCACATCCAGTACACCCTCAGTGAGAGTTCTCAACTGGAAATCCTTCGTAATTATCAGTCAACCTTGCGGGATGCCGGCTTCAAGGTTCTTTTCGAACACAGCGCTCAAAGTTGGAGCCCTACAATGTACTGGGTGCGGAGTGTGTACGATCCCCATGGGATCTACTGGAAAAGCAGCAGAAGGACCACCTTTGTTGGCAATGGATTCCGTTACCTGGCGGCAGTGATGGAACACCCCGACGGTGATGTCTACATCAGTCTGTACACCACGCCGACCAGGGAGGGTACGATTATCCAGCAGGATGTTATAGAGACCCTTCCCATGCAGACCGACCTTATTACTGTTAATCCTGATTATATGCGGGACGAGATTGAACGCGACGGCATGGTTACCCTTCACGGTTTACAGTTCTACCCCGACAGCGCGCAGATGACACCCGAATCCCTGGACCTGCTGAAAGAGGTGGCGGCCTACCTGCGGCAGAATTCTTCACTGAATTTCTATATTGTCGGCCACACCACAACCCTGGGACCCCATGATAACCTGATGGAACTCTCCCGACAGCGGGCGGAATCATGTGCCCAGGCCCTGATTCGGGATTACGGGATTGCTGCCGACAGACTTTTCCCGGCAGGAGCAGGAGGACTTTCGCCGGTGGCGAGCAACGCGGATGCCGAAACCAGAGCAAGAAACCGTCGGGTAGAACTCGTTTTGCGTTACAAAGGTCCATAATCCCGAATCGTTCTTTTATGGTGATCATAACGGATTGTAATGACGACATAATACTGTAATCACCACATACTGTTCAGAATCGTGGGGATAGCGAATCCTGCAGCCCGTAAAAATACCGGGAACCTGGATAATCTCTCCGGAGGATCACAGATTTACAAGTAAATCCTGTGCTGTACAGAGTATAGCCTGTGCTGTACAGAGTATAGCCTGTGCTGTACAGAGTATAGCCTGTGCT
>CAZKQJ010000019.1:2017-82597 GCA_964554875.1 uncultured Spirochaetaceae bacterium
TATAGCCTGTGCTGTACAGAGTATAGCCTGTGCTGTACAGAGTATAGCCTGTGCTTATCCCCACGGTTCGGGACACTATTGAGTCACCACACAAAAAGCCGTGTTTCTGTAGTGCCTGTCGTGGTTTGAACCCTTTCTTGAATTAATATCTATCCACGACAAAAAGGCAGGTACAATACGGTTTCTGGTTTACCGGGAAGGATATGGGAATACTGATAAAGCTTCAGGCAAAAAAAAAGCCCCCGCGTTTCCCTGAACTAACCGCCCGGAATGAAGCCGGACAAGTGCCCCGGTTTCCCCGTTCTTCCGTGTTACGGTCCCGACAATCTCCCCCGGAACCGGCCCAGGTCCCCAGTATAAACGGCCCGTCTTACTATCACAAGAATATTTTATCCCTGCGAATTTCCCGCTTTCCCCTTGTTCAAAATCTTTGGTCTTTTCCATAGGTTCCCCCTGTTTTGAGAGGGAACACCGGAAGCGGCGACGACTTGGCGAATACTTGCCGAAAAATAAAGCCGGGAAGAAAAAAGCTTGTAAGCTAACTCTTTACCCGGCTTGTATTTATTTTCAGCGCCTGATCGGAATCGAACCGACGTCATCAGCTTGGAAGGCTGAGGTAATAGCCATTATACGACAGGCGCGCTGTTACGCTGAGAATATAGTAATAAGTCGTTTTTTTGTCAATCCTGTTTCGGCAGTTTATTCCCCTTTATCTACAGTCCATGCCCCGGAACGATTTAAACGAGTTTTACAATTACGATAACAAGGATTACAACAACAAGGGCGGTAACGATTCCCATACAATCCTCTCCTTTATTTCTATGCTGTAAATGATAGGGCCATAAACGGTCAAAATCAAGTTTTTTATCTCCCCCCGAGCACCGACTCGTGTTTGAAACGGTGTACAGAAACAAAGGCGGCGCAGATCAGGTAGAAAAGGCTCCACAGAATGGCGGCAGCCGTATGGTATGAATTGATCCGGTCCAGGGCGGCCTCCCGGATCACCAGACCCAGGTTGATCAGGGGAATATGGGGTATCAGCAGGGGTACATGCTGCAGGTCGATGCTCTGGGCAATATAGACAGCTCCCATGGATATAAACAGTAAGGGCATGCCCAGGAGCTGGGCTTCCCGAACCGACCGGGTCATAAAGCCTGCTGTAAGTTCAAGGGCGGCAAAAAAGGCGGTGGCCAGAAGCATCAAGGTGACGATTACCAGGTACTGGGCCGGATTCATGCTGAATTTCATGGCCTCCTCCCCCAGAATTCCTGGACTGATAAGAACCGATAGAAAGATGCCGAGAAAATAAGCCCCCACGCTTATGCAGCCCGCAAGGGCTGCCGCAAGGAGTTTTCCGGTAATAATGCCGGAACGTGGGGCGGCGGTTGAGAGCAGGGGTTCCAGGCTCAGGCGTTCCTTCTCTCCTGCGCTCATGTCCGCCGCTACAGGCAGGGGACAGGTGGAGGCAAAGATAAAGACCATAAAGGGGAGAACCAGGGAAAGAAAAAGTTTTCCCGCGGCATCTTCCGGGTGGTACAGGGGGGCAGGGGAAAACGCGGGCTCCCCTTGCGGTTGTTCCTCTCTGCCGTCAATGTTGCTTGAAGCCTCATGCAAATAGCTTATTGCGGCCAATGACTCCGGATCGGCGTTGTTGTAATGGACTGTGCCGCTTTCGGAGACTACAAGCGCATCGTAGCGGCTGAAAAGGAGCTTTCTGCGTCCTGCTTGATCCTCCACCGCTGCGGGATAGTCAAGATCGTCCAGAAAATAGCCGGGGTCAGTCCTGCTCAAAAAAGCGGGGACCTCGCCGGAAAGACCAATGGTAAAAATCCTCTGTCCCCCGAAAGCTTCGGGGCTCCGCTCCGCCAGGACCCAAAAGAGGAGGGGAAACAGCACGACCGGAAGAACCAGGGTCAGGATAATGGAGCGGGGGTCCCGGAAAAAATCCTTCAGCTCCTTGCGGGCTGTAATCAGGCTTGTTGGTATACGCCGGGGTATCATTGCATGCTTCCTGTCAGTTCACGTATTCCTGTTTCCAGGGATCCTTTCTTCCTCAGTGCTGCCGGGCTGCCCTGGGCCGCAAGGCGTCCTTCATGAAGAACAAGGAGACTGTCGCATATCTCCTCTACTGCGTTAAGGTCGTGACTGGAAAATAGTATTGTTTTTCCAAGCTCTTTCTGCTGCAGAATAAAAGCGTATATGCTCCGTCTTGTACTGAAGTCGAGGCCGGTGGCCGGTTCATCCAGGAGCAGGACAGCCGGATCGTGGATGATCGCCCGTGCAATCAGGCACCTTTGGCGCATTCCGGTGGAAAAGGTCCCGGCCCGGCGGTGGAGAAAACTCCCCATTTCAAACAGGTTGGAGAGTTCGGCCAGCCGTGCTTCTCCTTCCTGTGGCTCAAGTCCGTTGAGCCGGGCAAAGTAGAGTATGTTCTCCGCGGCGCTCAGGCGGTCGTACAAACTACTGGTTCCGCCAAAGAGCACCCCTACGCTTTGACGCACCCTGGCGGGGGCTTCTCTGAGGCTGTGTCCGCAGACGGCTCCGCTTCCTTCTGTCGGGATGAGCATGGTGGAGAGCATGCGAAGGCTTGTCGTTTTTCCCGCACCGTTCTCCCCTAAAAGCCCGGTTATCGTACCGGGGTAACAGCTGAAGCTAAGCTCCTTGACCGCCCAGTGATGGCTTCGGGGAAACTTCTTTCCCAGACCTTCCGCCGAAACGGATGATTCCCCCGGCGGGGTTGGCTGCCGCGTTTTTTGCATGGGACCATACTACCCGCAATGAGTGCGTCCGGGCAATAAAAAAAATGTATCTCTTCTCGATTGAATGTACAGCTTCACATTCCCCGCATCCTGGGGTAATCTACGGTGTATGTGCGCTTTATGTGGAACTCCCTTGCCGGACCGGAAGATTTACCGGGCCGATGAATGCCCGAACTGCGGCAAAGCCCTGCGTTCCTGCCGCAACTGTCAGTTTTATGCCCCGGGAAAACAGTACGACTGCAGTGAACATATCTCTGAACCGGTCAGGGACAAGGAAGGGGCCAACTATTGCGACTACTTTTCGCCCAACCGGAATATCTTCTCCTCCGGTAAGGTCTCCAGGGACGACGATGCGCGGGACAAATTCAACAAACTCTTCGGCTGATCAGCTCCGCGAGACCCTTTCCCGTCCGTGTCTGGCGGTTCTCGATTCCGGGGTGGGGGGATTGCCCTATCTGCACTGGATTTTTCGCACCCGTCCCGCCGGGGCTTATATCTATCTGGCGGACACTGCGGGTTTTCCCTACGGAAGCAAGGGGGAGGATGAGATAATCGGGATTGTTACCCGCATGATCAGCTGCCTTGATGAGAGCTTCGATCCGGACTTATTCCTCATTGCCTGCAATACCGCCTCGGTGGTGGCCCTCGCAGCTCTGCGGGAACGCTTCTCCAAGCCCTTTGTGGGGGTGGTTCCGGCGGTAAAACCCGCGGCACAGCAGAGCCGCCTGCGCCGGATCGGTTTAATTGCTACCTCCGAGACGGTGGTCAGCTCCTATACGGAAAACCTGATCAGCACCTTCGCGGCGGATTGCCGGGTGCTCCGTTTTGCCGGGCAGGATCTGGTCGATTTTGTGGAAAACGAGCTGACCCGGGCGGATGATGCGGCCCGTCTGGAGGCTGTCCGCCCGGCCTGCGACTTTTTTCGCGAAGAAAGGGTGGATACTGTGGTTCTCGGCTGCACCCATTATCTTCACCTTCAAAGGGAGTTCCGGACCCTCCTGGGCCCGGATATTAAGGTTGTCGACTCCGTGGAAGGTGTGGGACGGCAGGTTCTCCGGCGCCTGGAGGATTTTCCGAATCCCCGGAACGCAGGGGGTGTATTCGATATCTACACGAGTTCTCCTGTGCCTGGCCCTGTCTATGATGATTTTGCCTCCCTGTATGGTGCTCGCTACCGGGGGATACTGGAATGCCCCTAGGACGGGTAGCTTCCGGAATCAACAATATCTATACCCTTTTCACCGCCGAAAACGGCCGGGAGCGGGAGATCAGCTGCCGTATCAAGGGGAAAAAGCTCAAGGAAGACCTGGGACGCTACAATCCCATAGCCGTGGGGGACTGGGTTGAGTTCGAGGAGGATCCCCAGCACGAAGGCAGCGGCATGATTGTCTCCCGGCAGGAACGGAAAAACGTCTTTGCCCGACTGAACAGAAAACGAGGGACTATGCAGACCATTGCGGCCAATATGGACCTCCTGATTTGCCTGACCTCCCCGGAGGCACCCCCCTTCAGACCCCGTTTTATAGACCGGGTTCTGGTTGCCGCGGCCATTGGGGATATGCCGGTAATGATTCTGGTAAACAAAATGGATCAGAAGATGGATCCAGCCATGACCGAGCGCCTGGATGTCTACAGGTCCCTCGGATGGGATGTCCGCTTCTGCTCCGCCGCCAGCGGGGAAGGGGTGGATGAGTTTATCGAATCCCTCCGGAGCAAGGATGTCGCCTTTGTCGGGCAGTCCGGGGTGGGAAAATCCACTCTTCTGAATCGTATTGTTCCCGGCGCCGATCTTGCTGTGGGGGAGATTACGAAGAAGTACAACCGTGGAAGCCACACCACCTGTTTCGCCCTGATGCTGAAAGCAGATTTTCCCGGACGTCTGGTGGATACTCCGGGAATCCGCGAAATTGACATTGCCGGTATTCTGCCTCTGGATTTGGGGCACTACTTTCCCGAATTCCAGCCCTTTCTTGGAGACTGCGCCTTTTCTCCCTGCTACCACGATCACGAACCCCGCTGCGCCGTCAGGGACGCGGTGGAGGAGGGGAAAATTCATCCTGACAGATATGAGAGCTACCTGAGGATCCTCGAGCAGCTTCAGGGTAACGCTCCCGAATATGTTAAGGAAAGGAGGAAGAACTGATGAGCATGAAACATCCGAAACTGCAGCAGTGGGACGAGACCATGAAAAGAATGTTCGATGAGATCGATGACTACCTGGAAGAGAAGTACGGTCACCTCTATCCCCTTCATCCTAACCGGGCAAAGAGGGGAAAGACTTCCAACAAGGAGCATGACGGTCTTTTCAATGTGGGAACATCCTTTTCCGCGGGCTTCGGGAGCAAACTGGGCCGGGGCTACGTTATCGATATCGATATGGTGACCTTGAGCAGGATACCCGACGATGTAGGTGAAGAAATCGAGGAAGAGGTCGTTGACCTGGTAAAGGAGCGGCTGCCGCGGTTTTTCCCCCACCGGGATCTAAAGGTCAGTCGGGATGGTCACGTCTACAAGATTCACGGGGATTTTTCTCTTGGTTCCCTTTAGAAAACAAGAAAATATGGGAAACTCTTGTTGCATTTTTGGCTGAGTACATTACAATAGGCGTGTAAGGATATTTCCAATGTTTCCAATCTGTCCATGAGGTGAGGTTATGCAAGAGAGGGTAGGAAAGTTCCTGCGCATCTTAAAGGTTGAACTTGAGGATCTGGAAGAGGATATAAACACCCTGGCCGGACTTACGGATAAACGCAGGCAGGACCGGGCAATCACCGAATATGTGCACATGGAAAATATATCCCTGTTAAAGCAGGAGTTTGCGGGAATCAAAAGGATTGTGGATGAACTGGACAAGATCGAACTGGTGGAAGATGAGACCTTTCCCGATTTTGTCGCACGGCTCAAGCAGCGCTGCAGGCAGACCATTCACAGCTCCGCATATCCCGATGCGGTCTGCATTTTTGTAGAAAGGAAAATTGACAAGGTTGCTGAATATATGAAATCCAGGGTTGTCTGATGACGGTGGGCTTTCAGGAATCGGTGATTTCTGAAACGCCAGAACCCCTTATATCGATAAAAAATTAGCGTATTTTTTACAAATTGTATTGATTAAATAAAAAAGCTCCTTTAATATGTCGGCAAATCAATGCCGAATTAATACGATCTTGTGTATAAGAGCGAGGAAAGCATGGATGTCCAACTGAGCGAACTTATTGAAAAGATAAAAACCGAAGGTCTTGGCTCCGCCAGGGAGGAGGCCGAAAAGGTTCTTCAGGAAGCCAGGCGTCGTAAGGAAGAAATCCTGAAAGAGGCAGAACAGGAAGCCAATCAGATCCGGTCCCGTGCCAGGGAAGAGGCCGCCCGAATGGAGGCCTCCGGACGTGCAGCCCTCGAGCAGGCAGCCAGGGACCTTATCCTGAAGGTGCGTCAGTCTATTCAGAGCATAGGTGAATCGATCCTTAATCAGAAAACCGCGGAAGCCTTGAGCGGTGAAGGCCTGGAAAGGATCATTCTCGCTGCCCTGGAAAAATGGGATGGTGCCGAAGGGGACCTTTCGCTTCTTCTCTCCGAAAAGGATGCCCGGGAGCTAGCGAAAAAGCTCACCGGTCAGCTTGCGTCCAGGTTCGGCGAGGGAGTGGAAATCAAACCTTTCCCTTCCATAAAGGCCGGTTTCAGGATTGGTACGAAAGAGGGAGGCAGCTACTACGATTTCTCCGCTGCGGAGATTGCCGAAATGCTCTCCCGTCTGGTTAATCCCCAGTTGGCTGAAATCGTCGAGGCAGCGGCGAAAGAGTCGTAAAGGGGACTGACGTGTATTATTACATAGTCGCGACCTTGCCTTTCCTCTCTTTTTCCAGCACGACGGAAACCGATGTCCAGGGATTCCTTGCCTTTGTGCGGAGCATGCTCCCGGAAAAGGACTTTCAGGTACTGGACTCTGTATACAGGGGTGAGGCTTCTTCTCATCCCTTTGTGGACAGAACGCGGGCCTTTCGCAGAGAGTTTGACCAGGAGCTCGCCCGCTACCGCGCCCAGGGGATGGGCAAAGACCCGAACCAGTACGCCCAGGCGTCGGATCCCCGAATTGGAGAAAAAGCGCGGCAGTGTGTCGCTATGGAGAATCCCCTTGAAGCCGAGACCGAGGTCATGCGCTTTACCTGGGAATTCCTCGATGGACTCGAGGCGGGACATTTTTTTGATCTTGAGCGTCTTGTCATCCACTTGCTGAAACTCATGCTGCTGGAACGGAAAAACAAGCTTACAGAAGAGCGGGGTACCGCCCGGTATACCGAATCTTATCAGAATATCACCAAGCCTCTGGAGGATGCCGAAATCGGCATCTGAAGCGGGAGATCGGAGTAGAGCACAATGACGAATGGAACGGTTGTAGGTATAAACGGAAATATGGTCACCGTAGCTGTCGACGGCACGGTCTCCATGAACGAAGTAGGATACATTATTGTGGGTGACCAGCGTCTGAAGGCCGAGGTTATCCGGGTAAATGCGAACAACGTTGAGCTGCAGGTTTTTGAAATCACCCGGGGAATCGGGATCGGCGACAAGGTCGAGTTTACCGGGGAGCTTCTGGCGGTCGAACTCGGACCCGGACTGCTTGGGCAGATTTACGACGGTCTCCAGAACCCGCTGCCGAAGCTGGCCGAACAGTGCGGCTTTTTTCTGCAGCGGGGAGTCTATCTCGACGCCCTTCCCAGGGAGAGTAAATGGGAGTTTACCCCTTCGGTAAAAACCGGCGATACGGTACAGAGCGGAGACTCTCTCGGTACGGTTCCCGAGGGAATCTTCAAGCACCGCATAATGGTGCCCTTCAGTTTCAACGGGGTCTACACCGTTGAGTCCGTGGCGGAAGCCGGATCCTATACGGTGGATGACACCGTGGCCGTAATAAAGGACGGCAACGGAAACAAGCACACCCTGACAATGAAGTTCGAGTGGCCTGTAAAGCGGGCTATCAGCGCATACGAGGAGCGGCTCAAACCCTCCGAGCCGATGGTAACCAAGGTGCGGATCATCGACACATTTCTGCCGGTAGCCCGGGGCGGTACCTACTGTATTCCCGGTCCCTTCGGCGCCGGAAAGACGGTTCTCCAGCAGGTAACCAGCCGTAACGCCGAGGTCGACATCGTTATCATCGCCGCCTGCGGAGAACGGGCAGGTGAAGTCGTGGAAACCCTGAAGGAGTTCCCGGAACTCCTCGATCCCCGGACCGGCAAAACCCTGATGGAACGAACCATTATCATCGCGAATACCAGCTCCATGCCCGTCGCGGCCCGGGAAGCTTCGGTATATACCGCCGTTACCCTTGCGGAGTACTACCGCCAGATGGGACTGCATGTTCTGCTTCTGGCAGACTCAACCTCGCGATGGGCCCAGGCCATGCGGGAGATGTCCGGACGTCTCGAGGAGATTCCCGGAGAAGAGGCTTTTCCGGCATACCTTGAGTCCACCATCGCCTCCTTCTACGAACGTGCCGGGCTTGTCCGCCTCAAGGACGGCAGCGTCGGTTCGGTAACCATCGGCGGTACGGTAAGCCCCGCGGGGGGTAACTTCGAGGAACCGGTAACCCAGGCGACATTAAAGGTCGTCGGCGCCTTCCACGGACTCTCCCGTGAACGCTCGGACGCAAGAAAGTACCCGGCCATCCATCCCCTGGATTCATGGTCCAAATACGAGGGTTCGGTCAATCACGCCCTTACCGAATACGCCCGGGAACTCCTGTTCCGAGGAGACGAGATCGGCCAGATGATGAAGGTAGTCGGAGAAGAGGGAACGAGTCTGGACGACTTTGTAATCTACCTGAAGAGTGACTTCCTCGACGCCGTCTATCTTCAGCAGGACTCCTTCGATGCCATCGACTTTTCCGTCAGCGTTGAACGGCAGGACCATATCTTCAACATCCTGTTCAAGGTCCTGGGCGGAAAGCTGGGTTTTGAAAGCAAGGAAGAGGCCCGTTCCTACTTTAACAACCTGCGGCAGCTCTTTATCGACTATAACCGGAGCCAGTGGCAGGGCGACGAGTTCAAGGAACTGGAAGGAAAGATCCTTAAGATGATAGATGAGCGCCAGTCTGGAATGGAAAGCAAAGCGGCCCGTTTACTGCAGACCGTGGCAGAGTAGAGTTAAGGGAGAAACAGAATGCGCAAGGTATACAGCAAGATAGAAGCTATCTCCGGAAATGTTATTACCGTCTCGGCGACGGATGTTAAATACGGCGATCTGGCGGTTATCTCCTCCGCCCATGGTGAGTCCCTGGCGGAGGTAATCCGCATGAAGGGAGAAAAGGTCTCCCTTCAGGTATTCTCGGGAGGGCGGGGAATCTCCACCGGCGACGAAGTACGCTTTCTCGGTCACTCCATGAAGGTCTCATTCTCGGATAACCTCATGGGCCGTATTTTCGACGGATCCGGACGTCCCAGGGACAACGGACCCTCCCTCGAGGAGAACATGATCGAGATCGGCGGACCCTCGGTCAATCCCGCCAAAAGAATCATTCCCCGGAACATGGTCCGGACCGGAATCCCCATGATCGACGTTTTCAACTCCCTGGTGGAGTCACAGAAGCTGCCGATCTTTTCGGTCTCCGGTGAACCCTACAACCCCCTGCTGGCTCGAATCGCCCTTCAGGCCGAGGTCGATATCATCATTCTGGGGGGCATCGGGCTCAAGTTCGACGACTATCTCTACTTCAAGGAGACTCTGGAAGAGGGCGGGGCCATGAGCCGGACCATCTTCTTTGTCCATACCGCCGCCGACCCCATCGTAGAGGCGCAGCTGGTACCGGACATCAGCCTGGCGGTAGCTGAAGGCTTCGCCCTGAAGGGAAAGAAGGTACTGGTTCTTCTGACGGATATGACCAACTACGCCGACGCCATGAAAGAGATCGCCATTACCATGGAGCAGGTACCATCGAACCGGGGATACCCCGGAGACCTCTACTCTCAGCTGGCATCCCGCTACGAAAAGGCCGTCGACTTCGAGGGTGCGGGTTCCATTACCATCCTCGGTGTTACCACCATGCCCGGCGACGATGTAACCCATCCTGTACCGGACAACACCGGGTATATTACCGAAGGACAGTACTACCTGAAGAACGGCCGTATCGAGCCCTTCGGAAGCCTTTCCCGGCTCAAGCAGCAGGTCAACAGCTCCACCCGGGACGATCACCGCTCCCTTATGGACGGTATGATCAAGCTTTACGCAGCCTTCAAGGAGTCCATGGAGAAAAAATCCATGGGATTCCGCATGTCGGACTGGGACCAGAAACTCCTCAAGTACGGAGACATGTTTGAAGAGAAAATGATGGACCTCACGGTCAATATTCCCCTGGAGGAGGCTCTTGATCTTGGGTGGAAGATTCTGGCTGAGTGCTTCGAGCCCCAGGAGACTGGTTTGCGGTCTTCGCTTATAGAAAAATTCTGGCCCAAAGAGATCGCAACCGCGCAGTAAGAAGGGGAGTGTATGGCCGCCGTCAAACTGACGAAGAACGAGCTTAAAAAACAGAAAGACTCCTTGAAGCGGTTCCAACGCTACCTGCCGACCCTGCAGCTCAAGAAGCAGCAGCTGCAGCTGGTTATCCGACAGGTAGAGGCGGAGGAACAGGAGCTGAAGCGAAAACAGCAGGCCCTGAGGGACAAGCTCCAGCACTGGATTGCCGTTTTTGGCGACGAGATCGACCTGGAAGAGTATGTTCAGATCGATCACGTGGAAACGGAGACCGGGAATATAGCCGGTGTCGATGTTCCGGTCTTCAAGGAACTCAATTTCAAGGATATTGAGTGGGACCTTCTGGAGACCCCTCTGTGGATCGACAAAGGGATCGCCGCCTTGAAGGAGCTAATTACCTTTGACGCCGAGGTCGCCGTTCTGCAGCGCCGCAGGAAACTGCTGCAGGATGAGCTCCGGACAACATCCCAGCGGGTTAACCTCTTTGAAAAGGTAAAGATTCCGGAATCAAAGGAAAACATCCGGCGTATCCAGATATATCTCGGCGATCAGCAGACCGCCGCGGTTGTCCGGGGAAAGATGGCCAAGGCAAAGGTTGTGGGAGCTTCATGAAACGCGGAACAAGGATGAGTGCAGCATGATTGTAGCAATGAAAAAGGTCTACCTGATTCTCCTGGATTCTGAACGGGAAGAGTCCCTGAAGAAACTGAAGGATCTCGGAGTAGTTCATCTGGAAGACTGTGCCGGAACCAGTGAAACCCTGGAGGCTTTGAAGGAAAAGAGGGATCAGGTCAACAGGGTCCTTATCGCATTATCCGACATCTCTGTCAAAGACCATAAAACCCCCGGGGACGCTGAAAAAAAGGCCTTTGAAATCCTCGATCTTCTGGAAGAGAAAAAAAAGCTCCAGGAAAAACTCGCCCAGCTGCGCAAGGACGAGGAGCTTTTGAAAGGCTGGGGCGACTTTGATCCTGAGGATCTGTCGTATCTGCGAAAGGAGGGAATCGGGGTACGACTGGTGCAGATTCCCAAAAAGGCAGCCGAACCGTACCTGGGTAAAAAAGGTTTTTACTGTGTTGATGACACAACACCGGTATACCGTTTTGCCCTTGTTGATAATGAAGAGGAACCGCCTGCAGAGGCGGTGGATTTTACCCCCCCGGAACACGGGCTGAGTACCGTGCGGGAGAATATCGGCGCCCTTGAAGAAAGACTCCGGAAGACCGACGAAGTTTTGGAAAAAGAAGCCGTTTTCCAGAAGGCCCTTACCAGCTACCGCAGCGAGCTCGACGATGAGATTCGCTTTGAAGAGGTTCGAAACGGGGTCGGAACCGAGGATGAACTTGTCTACCTCTACGGATTTGCTCCCGAACCCGGGGCAGCGGAACTGAAGGACGCAGCCGCTGCAAACGGCTGGGGACTGATGATGCGGGATCCCACAAAGGACGAATATGTACCGACGCTGGTTGAACGCAGAGGGCCTGTAAAGATGGCCAAGCCTATCTTCGATCTGATGGGCACCTTTCCCGGTTATCGGGAGTTCGATATCAGTCTGGTCTTCCTGACGGCCTTTACCATTTTCGTTGCCATGATCGTTGGAGACGCGGGGTACGGGCTTATTTTCCTCGGTCTTGCCTTCTGGGGACTTGCCAGGGCCCCGGAATCGGCGAAGCTGCCTCTGAAGCTTGTGGTGCTTCTCTCGTCGGCCATCGTCATCTGGGGAGCTATAACCGGCACATGGTTCGGTTCCGAGACCATAGCCTCCTGGAAACCCTTCAACAGCCTGATTATTCCCCAGATAGCCAGTTTTGCCCAGGAAGGGGTGGACTCAGTCCTGGCGGTTCAGCTTATCTGCTTTATTATAGGAGTAGCCCAGCTGAGCATAGCCCGGATCGAGATGTTTTTCCGCACCCTGCCGAGTCTGAAGGCTTTTGAGCATCTCGGATGGCTCTCCCTCTTGTGGGGGCTCTTCTTCCTGGCCATGAATATCGTGCTCGGAATTACCTCCTGGCAGGGAGTAGAGTTCACGCCCCTGGTAATCCCCCTGGCTGTCGCAGGTTTCGTCCTGATTGTGCTCTTTTCGAACCAGCAGGGCCACTTTCTGCGGGACATGCTGAAAGGACTCAATCCCATAAATCTGCTGCTGAATTTTCTGGACGGGGTAAGTTCCTTCTCAAATATTATCTCCTACATTCGTCTGTTTGCCGTGGGTCTTTCCAGCGTCGCGGTGGCGGCGAGTTTCAATGCCATGGCCATGTCCATAGGATTCGACGGACCCCAGGCAATAGCCTCGGTTCTGATGCTGATCATCGGTCATGGACTGAATATTATTCTTGCCCTGATGTCGATTATCGTACACGGTATCCGATTGAACATGCTGGAATATTCCGGACAGCTCGGACTTGAATGGTCCGGGTATCCCTACGAGCCGTTCGCTAAACGGGCGGCCTGATACTGGTGCTGATGTCCTTCGTAATGGGGGACTGTGAGTATACAACGAATATAATTTTGTAAGGAGCATCCTATGAATTTTGGTTTGCTTGGCTTTTCCGCCGCAATAGCCTTCGCGGCCATGGGTTCCGCCATTGGAGCGGGAGCTGCCGGTATGGCGGCTGTCGGAGCCTGGAAGAAGTGTTTCGCCCAGAACCGGCCCGCTCCCTTCATGCTGGTAGCCTTTGTCGGCGCACCCCTGACTCAGATCATCTACGGTATGATTCTGATGAACTCCATCATGGCTGTGCAGGAACCGACCATGGCCCACCTGGGAATCGGCCTCTTCGGCGGTATCGCCATGGGCTTTTCCGCAGCCTTCCAGGGAAAGGCGGGAGCCGCCGCCTCGGACGCCCTGGCCGAAACCGGCAAGGGATTCGTCAACTACATGATGGTCCTGGGTCTGGTTGAGACCGTTGCCCTCTTTGTAATGGTCTTCCTGCTCGGTACTATCTAATATATCGACGGCGACCTGTTTCCCCTCTGAAGGATGAGAGATCTCCTTTTGAGGGGAATCCCTTTGATCCGCCTACCACTTGGCGAAACTCCTGCTTTTGCCGATAATCCTAGACAGATGAACAGCATATACACTCGAGAAAAAACGCGCGCAATTCGGGTTGGAAATAGTGCCCTTGGGGGGGACTCCCCCGTCAGTATACAGACCATGTGGAAGCGGGCCTTGCCCGGGGATCGGGAGCTTCTGTTAAAGGATCTCCGCCGCTTTGCGGTTCTTGGCTGCGACATTATCCGCTTTGCCGTGCCCGACGAGGAAAACGCGAAGCTCCTTGCAGAGCTCGCCCCTTTGTCGCCCATCCCGATAGTGGCGGATATCCATTTCGATTACCGCCTTGCCCTGATCGTTCTGGACGGAGTCCACAAGGTGCGTATCAATCCCGGCAACATCGGAGCTGACTGGAAGGTAAAGGAAGTCCTCGCCAAGGCCGCCGATACGGGTATTCCCATTCGGGTCGGAATAAACGGCGGGTCTCTTCCGCGGAAACTGCGGGAACTTCCCCAGGTTGAGGGAATGATTGCCGCTGCTGAAAACGAGATAGAACTGCTGGAAGCCCAGGGATTTAGAAATGCCGTATTCTCCCTGAAGTCCTCCTCCGCCGCCAACACCATCGAGGTCAACCGCCGCTTTGCATCCCTGTGGGACTACCCCTTGCATCTTGGGGTAACCGAAGCGGGTCCCATGATTCCCGGTATTGTCAAGAACACACGCGCCCTGCTTCAGCTGCTGGGGGAGGGTATCGGATCCACCATACGGGTATCTCTCTCCGCCCCGGAAGAGGACGAAGTCGTTACCGGCAGGGAGATCCTGCGCGAAGCAGGTCTTCGGCCCGGGGGAGTGGATATTGTATCCTGTCCCCGCTGCGGCCGTTCAGAATTCCCGGTTCACGAACTGGTCGGCCAGATTCAGGAGGAACTCTACGCCATCAGGAAGTCCCTGACCATCGCTGTAATGGGCTGCGTGGTGAACGGACCGGAGGAAGCACGTCATGCGGATATAGGTATAACCGGCAGTGGAAACGAAGCCATAATCTTCCGCCGCGGCGAACTCAAAAGGAAAATCCCCATGGATCAGGCTCTGGAGGCCCTCAGGGAGGAGATCCGGGAGGCTGTAAAGGAATGAGAAAGGGAATCCTGTTACTTATTATCTGCGTAACGTTTCCAGCCGCCATAGCCTGGACCCAGGAGAAGCAGCCGGACTGGCTGGTTCTGGAAACGGGTAGGATCGCCTTTGAAAAAGGCGAGTTCGGCCAGGCTATGAGAATTTTCCGCTCCGTCCTCGAACAGGACAGGGTATCCCCGGAAGCCCATTACTGGATCGGGCGGATCTTTGAAGAGGAAGGGGAGTACTCCCTGGCGGAAGAGCAGTATCGACGCGCCCTGGAGTTTCGCCGTCAGCTCTATGTAATGGAATACGAAATACGGATCAGGGAACGTCTTGCCCGTCTCTATAAGGAGAAGGGGAACTACGCCCAGTTCGAGAAGGCTCTGACGGATATTCTTGCCATGGACGATGACTACACCAGCCGGGAGGCCGAAGCCATGAGGGCTGCCATGATACGGGTCCTTACCGACCAGGGGCTGGAGAAGGTGGTTGAACTCTACCGTCTGAATAAACCGGAGCATTTTCTGGCCAACGCCGAACTGGGGCTTTTCTATTACCGCACCGGCCGTTATATGGACGCCGTACGCCACCTTTTAAGCGGAGGTCTGACGGTAATTTCCAGAACCCTTCTTCATATGGAAGTACGGCGGCCTTTTCTTGAATACACGGGGATCACCGATTTTTTCAGGAATGCCATGGCCGAGGAAGAAAGCGCAGAATATCTTGAAGAGAGCAGGATTGACGCCCTGCTGTATTATCTTGGTGCATCCCTCTATGCGGCCGGCGAACTGGGTTCATTTCGGCAGGTAATGGAACTGGTGCGGGACGCCTTTCCTGGCAGTCCCTGGCGTTCCCGCGCGATTGCCCAGCTTGCGGACCCCTCCATTGAACCCGTCATAACCAGTAGGGAATTCTTCTACTTCTTTTGATCTCCCCATCTCTATCAACCTGAGGACATTTATGGTATATACGGTATATCATTTTTGTTGACAGCTGTTGATAGTCGGGCTATCCTTTCCGGTGTGTTTTTCATCAACAGCTTCAACAGGAGGACGGTTTGATTCGAGGGGAGAATCTTACCAAACGCTACGGAAAGCATTGTGCCCTGGACGCTGTGAATTTCAGTGTCCGGCAGGGTGAAATACTCGGCTTTCTAGGCCCCAACGGAGCCGGCAAATCCACTGTAATGAACATAATAACCGGGTATTTATCGGCGACCGAGGGAGATGTCTGGATTAACGACCTCAATGTGCTGGAGCATCCCAGGGAGGTAAAGAAATGCATCGGATATCTTCCCGAAAAGCCGCCTCTGTATCCAGATATGACAGTCCGGGAATATCTCCGCTTTGTGGCCGAAATAAAAGGAATAAAGAAAAAGGCCTTTGAGGCGGAGCGGGAAAAGATCCAGGAGCTGGTAAAGATCGGCGACGTCCGGGACCGTCTCATCGGGAACCTCTCCAAGGGCTACCAGCAGAGGGTTGGTCTCGCCCAGGCGCTGATCGGAAGCCCGCCGCTTTTGATCCTGGATGAGCCGACGGTAGGGCTTGACCCCAAACAAATCCTGGAAATCAGGAACCTTATCAGATCTCTGGGAAAGGAACATACCATCATCCTCAGCTCTCATATTCTCCCCGAGGTAAGCGCCGTCTGCGGGCGGGTTCTTATTATCAACAAGGGTAGAATAGTGGCGTCTGATTCACCGGAGAACCTGAGTCAGAGATTGATGGGAACGGGAAAAATAATGCTTCGTCTTTCTGGGGAAGAATCGAGGGCCCGTTCGGTTCTGGAAAAGCTGGAGGGACTCAACAGACTCTCGTGTACCGGAAGCAGTGAAGAGGGCAGCATCGATTTTCTGATTGAAGCTGAAAAAGAGACGGATATACGAGAGAGGATATTCTTTGCCTGCGCTGAAAACGGGCTTCCCATTCTCATGATGCGGCCTGTGGACATGAGCCTTGAGGATATCTTTCTTCATCTTACCACGGATGAAAAACTGAAGGAGCTTGAGTAATGCAGGCTGTATTCAAACGGGAACTCAGGGCATATTTTTTGAGTCCCCTGGGGTATATCTTTCTGAGTATCTTTCTGTTGATTACTGGCATATTTTTTACCACCGGGAACCTTATAAGCGGCAATTCCCGCTATCTGAGTTTTCTTGGGAGCATTCTTTTTATATTCATTTTCATTGTACCCCTTCTGACAATGCGCCTCCTGAGCGATGAGAAGCAGAAGAAAACCGATCAGCTTCTTTTAACCAGCCCCCTGGGTATCCCTGAAATTGTTGTGGGAAAGTTCCTGGCGGCCCTGACCTTTTTCTGCATCGGATTGGCGGTAACCTTTCTCTATGCCCTGGTAATCGCCCTTCACGGAGAACTTGATTTGTGGGAGACCCTGGGCGGCTATATCGGCTTCATCCTGCTTGGGGGGACCTTTATTTCCGTGGGGCTCTTTATTTCCGGCCTTACGGAGAACCAGATTACCGCGGCGATTACCAGCTTTGCCGCCCTCCTTGCCATGTGGCTTGTCAATATTCTGCAGAATGCCGTTCCTTCGGATGCCGCATCGGGCCTTGTTTTCAGCGGGCTCATGGTCGCAGCTGCGGCTTTATGGTTCTATCTGATAACCCGAAACCGGATTGTCTCCGCGGCGCTTCTCGTTCTCGGAGCTGCCATTGTTTTCCTGATTCATTTTCTTGATCCGGAGTTCTATGTCGGTCTTATCGGGAAAATACTGAGCTGGTTCTCCCTGATCGACAGGTACCGAAGGTTCTCCACCGGGATTGTATCCCTTCAGGATACCGTGTATTACCTCTCGTTTATGATCTTCTTTCTCTATTTAACAGTCCGAACACTGGAAAAACGGCGGTGGAATTGACGATATGATTCAGAACCAGCGTAGTTTTCTGAAAGACAAAAAGCTTCGTTACGGTGCATACGCGGCAATATTGACCCTGTCGCTGCTATGCGGCCTGGTAATTCTCAATCTGATCGTTCAGCAGATTCCGCTGAAGATCGATTTAACGGAGAACAGACTTTTCTCTTTATCGGAACAGACAAAACAGATTCTTCTTGAACTGGAGGAACCCATCACCCTGTATGCCCTGTATCCGACGGGAGAGGAAGAGACCAGTATTATCGAGATTCTGCAGGAATATGATCGGATAGGTCCCTCTGTAGACCTGCAGATTATTGATCCGGATCTTAATCCCGGTCTTCTTGCACGTTTCAGCGGAGAGGAAGAGAAAGTGGAAAGCGGAAGCATTATTGTCGAGGGCTCATCACGTTTCAGGGTCGTTCCCTATATGGAACTGTATGATATCCGCTACAATCCCCAGGGCCAGCCCCAGGTTACGGGTATCCAGGTGGAGCCCCGGATTACCCAGGCCATCAATTATGTCTCCTCCGGCTACAATCCGAAAATCTATCAGCTCAGCGGTCATGGCGAATACAGCCTTGAAGACTACGGTATAGAGTCCATGCTTCGGGCAGAGAGTTATGAAATTGAGAATTTGAACCTTCTAAGGTCAGAAAGCGTCCCGGAGGATGCGTCGGTGCTTCTGGTCTCTTCTCCCAAGTACGAGATAAGCGATGAGGAGCTGCGGAAGATTTACGAGTATGTCGAGAACGGCGGGCGGGTGATCGTCATGGTCGATTTTATCGGCGAAACTTCCCCCGGAGGCGGAGCGATCCTCCAAAGTTACGGTCTCGAGATAGGCGAGGGCTTCATCATGGAGGCGGATGCATCCCGCTATGTACGTTCACCCTTGTTCATCGCCCCTGAGCTTATGGACCATGGAATAACAGGCCCTCTGGTGGAAAACAAGCTCGATGTCATCACTCCCAATGCAGTTCCGCTTCGACAAACGGAGCGGAAACCCCGTTCCGTGGACCTGAGCCCCCTTCTTTCTACCTCAGATCAAGCCTGGAGCAGGACGGACATGGAAAACAGTTCCTTACTGCGGCAGAAAACGGATCTTCCCGGGCCCCACACCCTCGCCTGGGCGGTGGAACGGAAAAAATACAGCGACGGAGACCCCCCTGCTTACAGGGTAGTTGCAATGGGAAACTCCATATTCCTGGGATCGATTCCGCCCTACGGACAGATCAAGGGGAATATCGACTTCTTTCTGAGTGCCCTCTCCTGGCTCAACGAAGGGGAGGAGCGTGTTTCCATTCGGGCAAAGAGTTTTTATCGGAGTCCGCTGCGTTTAACGGCTTTTCAGCTCTACCTGTACGCGGGAATAATCATAATTCTTGTACCGGCAGCCCTGCTGGTCAGCGGCATGATCGTCTGGATTCGCAGGAGACATCTGTGAGCCGTTCCAGGCGTCTTGTTCTGTCACTCCTCGTTCTCCTGCTTCTTCTGGGGGGCTACCTCTACCTGAAGGAGCGCTCTGTCCCGGAGGAGCTTCCCGGGAAAAGCGAAAGGCATGATCTGATCTCCAAAGCGGTGGAGGATCTTGAAAGGATCGAGGTACGCCGGGTCGACGGAAGCAGCCTTGTCATGCTGAAGGAGAAAGAGCGCTGGACAATGCCCGTTCCCTGGGAGAATGATCTCGATCAGTCCCGCCTGGACTTGATTGCCCGGATAAGTTCAATGCTCACCGCCAGACGACGTATTGATGCCCCTGCCGCCGGGCTTGAGGACTTCGACCTGAAACCGCCCCGGGCAGTGGTGACCCTTGTTTTCAAGGGTGGAGAAAGTCCGGTCTTCGAGATCGGGGTCCCGACCTCGTCGGGAAAACAGAGATATATTCGGCGGAAAGGGGAAGCGGCGATTTACACCATCGACACCACCCAGGTAGCCCAGTTTTTTCTGAACCCGGAGGATTTTCGAAATACAGGGGTACAGACTGTTAAGGCCGAAGAACTCCAGTACCTGTTTTTTCGGCGAATGGGAGAAATAATAGAGCTTGTTCCAATCGATTCTCTCGAGCATGAACCGGTGAGCTCGATCTTCACCAGCCTGGTAATGATCAGTCCTCAGGGCCCTCGCGGGATAGACGCGTACGAACTGGAACAGCTCATGGCAAAGTTGCCCCGGGAGCTGATGATCCGGGACTTTGCAGAGGAGCAACCTGAGGACCTTGGGCCTTACGGACTCGATAATCCGAGGTATGAGCTGCAGCTCCGGGATAAAGAGCGTAGTCTCTCATTTATGGTGGGAGCCCGCGATAGTGCGGGGAACTATTATGTCCGATTTGAAGGAGAGGACCGCGTCGTGACCATCGCGGAAGAGGATCTGGGCATTCTGCAGATGGAGAGTTTTCATCTGATGAGTAAGTTTCCCCTGATCATCTCCATCGATAAAATCGACTCCTTTAAGGTGGTCCATGAAAATGAGACCTTCTCTGCACGAATCGAACGGAGTGCTTCAACGGATACCGATGAACCGGAAGTACGCTATATCCTGGACGGAAAAGAGATAGACGAAAAGGACTTCAAAAAACTCTACCAGAAGCTCATCGGCATTACCGGTGATGCTCCGAATCGTGGAGAAATCCCTGCGGGTGAAACGCAATTTGAAATTACCTATAGACTGAAGGAAGGTCCGCAGCGGGAGGTCTCCGTCCGGTTCAAACCGGTGGACAAGGACTTCTATGCCGCCTTTACGGAGCAGGATGAAAGCCTCTTTCTCGTATCTTCCCGGCAGATAAAAAGCGCGGTTGAATTGCTGCGTGAGATGACCGGGGAGTGAGTTCAGGCTTTACAAAAGACTGGTTGCCAAGGAGTTTTTTTTTCTGTACCGTTTGATCTCTGAGGTACGATGAAAAAGCTTATTGTAAAAGGTGCCCGGGAGCATAATCTCAAGAACATCGATCTTGAGCTGCCCCGGGACTCATTGATTGTCGTCTCCGGTCTTAGCGGCAGCGGAAAGTCTTCCCTGGCCTTCGATACCATCTTTGCCGAGGGACAGCGCCGCTATGTGGAGTCTCTTTCGGCTTATGCCCGGCAGTTTCTGGGGCGCATGGACAAGCCCGATGTGGACTACATCGAGGGGCTCTCCCCGGCCATCTCCATAGAGCAGAAGACAACCCACCGGAATCCCCGTTCGACCGTGGGAACCGTTACGGAAATATACGATTACATGCGCCTTCTCTATGCCAGGATCGGAATTCCCCATTGCCCGGTCTGCGGCAAGGAGATCCGGGAGCAGTCGGTGGACCAGATACTGGACACGATGCTTGAATACCCCGAAGGCAGCAGAATCATGATCCTGGCCCCGGTAGTGAGGGGAAAAAAAGGCGAGCACCGCAAGATCATCGAGGATGCCGCCAGGGCCGGATTCGTTCGTATGCGGGTGGACGGTGAAGTTCGTTCCCTGGATGAGGATATCCTTCTGAATAAAAAGCAGAAGCACTCTCTGGAGGTCGTGGTGGACCGCCTGAAGATTCAGGAGGATGTTCACAAGCGCCTTGCAGAGTCGGTGGAGACCGCCCTGGAGGTCGCCGACGGGCAGATTGTTGTTGTACGACTGGAAAAAAACAGCCAGAAGGAGGAGTTTTTCAGCCAGAAAAACTCCTGTCCCGACTGCGGTATCAGCATCCCCGAGCTGCAGCCCCGGCTCTTCAGCTTCAACAATCCTTTCGGCGCCTGCGAGGTATGTGCCGGCCTGGGAATGACTATGGAGTTTGATCCCGCCCTTATTATTCCCGATACCTCCCTCTCCTTCAATGAGGGAGCGATCAAGACCCACAATCCCGACTCTGCCTGGCATCGCAGCTGGTTCGAGTCCCTGGCCGATCACTTCGGTTTTGACCTTGACACCCCCATACAGGAACTGGACAAGGATATCTGGCATATTCTGCTCCACGGCAGCAACGATGTAATCGACATTACCTATGTGAACCGGAAAAAAACGGGGCGCTTTGAATACTCAACCAACTTCAAAGGCATTCTCAATGACCTCAAGCGCCGCTATCGGGAGAGCCGTTCCCCGGGGATCAAGGAGTGGCTCGAGGGTTTCATGCGGCAGCAGAGATGTACGGTCTGCGGAGGCAAACGGCTCAAACCCGAAGCCCTGGCGGTGACCGTGGGAGATGAGAATATCCACTCCCTGACCTGCCGCTCGGTGCAGGACCTTCTCGGATTCTTCGGGGGGATCAGCTTGACCAGCACGGAACAGCATATCTCCGCCCAGATCATGAAGGAGATAATCGACCGCCTTACGTTCATGAAGAAAGTCGGTCTGGAGTATCTTACCCTGGAGCGTCAGTCCGCCACCCTGTCGGGGGGCGAAGCCCAGCGAATTCGGCTGGCCACCCAGGTCGGCTCCCAGCTGGTGGGGGTTCTCTATATTCTTGACGAGCCGACCATCGGGCTGCACCAGCGGGACAATCAGCGCCTCATCGAGACCCTCCTCCATCTGCGGGACATCGGGAATACCCTTATAGTTGTCGAGCACGACGATATGACAATAAAAGCCGCAGATTATATCGTGGACCTGGGACCCGGGGCCGGTATTCACGGCGGGCATATTACCGCGTGCGGAACCTTCGAACAGATCCTCGAAGCGCCGGAGAGTCTTACCGGGCAGTACCTGCGGGGCGAACTGGCCATTCCCGTACCTGTGGAACGGCGTCAGGGAAACGGAAAAAGGATAAGCATTTACGGCGCTTCAGAGCATAACCTGAAGAACATCGATGTTTCCTTTCCCCTGGGAACTTTCACGGTCATAACCGGTGTCTCGGGGTCCGGAAAATCTACCCTGATGGAGGACCTGCTCTTTCCCATTCTTCGCAACTCCGTGAGTCCCTACAAGCTCGAGACCGGGGCTCATGACAGGGCTGAAGGGCTCGAGGAGATCGACAAGATCATCAATATCGATCAGAGTCCCATCGGCCGGACTCCTCGATCCAATCCGGCAACCTATGTGGGACTTTTTACCCCCATTCGGGATCTCTTTGCCTCGCTGCCGGAGAGCCGCGCCAGGGGATACAAGGCGGGTCGCTTCTCCTTTAATGTAAAAGGCGGTCGCTGCGAGAACTGTCAGGGAGACGGCACCATTAAAATCGAAATGCACTTTCTGCCGGATGTCTATGTTACCTGCGATGTCTGTAAGGGAAAACGCTTTAACCGGGAGACCCTGGATGTCCGTTATAAGGGTAAGAATATCCACGATGTTCTGGATATGTCGGTGGAGGAAGCCCTGGAGTTCTTTGAGAAGATCCCATCCGTCCGTCGCCGTCTGGCGACCCTGCAGGCGGTGGGTCTGAACTATGTTAAACTGGGACAGTCCGCTTTGACCCTCTCCGGCGGAGAAGCTCAGCGGGTAAAGCTCTCCCTGGAACTCTCCAAGCGCAGCACCGGCAGAACTTTTTATATCCTGGACGAGCCTACAACGGGTCTCCATTTCGCGGATGTAAAAAAATTGCTTGAGGTTCTGCAGATGCTGGTGAACAAAGGCAATACCGTGGTTCTTATCGAACATAACCTGGATGTTGTAAAGCAGGCGGACTACATTATCGATCTGGGACCGGAGGGAGGTGATAATGGAGGACATATTGTGGCCCAGGGAACACCGGAGGATATTCTGAAGGTCCCGGGATCCCATACTGCCCATTACCTTCGCGAGGTTATGAAGTAGCCTGTGATTTCCCCCCGGCTTCGACTGTTAGTATGTACCCTCATCCTTGTTGCAAGCGCGGGTGGGACGTTAACGGCTCAGGAGAGTGGCCGGGGGATACTCGGACCGTCGGTCTATTTGAAACTCACCGGCTACGATATTGCAACAGCGGACCTTTATCAGCTGCAGGACTGGTGCCGCATTCTTTCCCTCGATCACCGGGGAACCATCGATACCCTGAGACGCCGCCTGTACGAGTACTTCGGTCATAAAGAGGAGGACATTCCGAACCTGACGGCAAGGGAAAAAAAGCAGACCATTACAATCCGCTCCGCCGATTCGACCCGTTATTTCACCCTGGAGACACGGGACGAGGGCTATATCGAGATATCCGGCGGGATTCTGCTGGAGCTCTACTCTCCGGTGGAGGGAACGCGGCATACGATCCAGGCGGATCGTCTTATCTATAATCAGGGCATCGGCGATCTAAGTGCGAAGGGAAATGTGCGTTATACCCTTGCCGAAGAGGGAAGCCAGGAGGAGACCTTTTACGGTGAAAGCCTGACAGTCAATTTAAGCAGCTGGGAGAGTCGTTTTCTTGAAGGCTACACCCTGCAGAATCGGAAAGTAGACGAAAAAGAACTGTCTTTTACCTTTTACGGCGATACCATCGCCCGTTCATCCTCCGAGATCATCTTCATGCAGGACGGACGGATTACCTCCAGTCGACTGGAGCCTCCAAGCTACCGTATCGATGCTGACGAAATATGGGTATACGAGCCTGGGGAATGGCTCATGAACGGCGCTACTTTTTATCTGGGCAGGGTACCAATCCTGGTTTTTCCCTTCTTTTTCCAGCTCAGGGACAAGATGGTGATCAACCCGTCTTTTGGTTTTGATCTGGTGGACGGCGCGTTCATCCAGACAACTACCTATCTGTACGGAATGCCCTCGAAAAGTGATCAGGACTCCCTATCGTTTCTTCAGATGACGGAGGTGGAAGAGGGCGAGAGGGTAACCGAACGCCGGGGACTGTACATGAGGACCAAGGAGAATCCTTCCAGAGAGGAGGTTCAGCGCGCACGGCGCCTGCGAGAGTCGGGGGACTATTTTCGCTTAATGCTGGACTATTACAACAGAAAAGGCTTTGTGGGCGCCCTGGACCTCTCCCTCAGCGATGCCGGCGGCTTTGATTCTCTTGAGCTCTTTGCCGGGGTCGGTGCCACCCGGGTGGTATCCCAGTTTGCTCCGTACCAGTACACCTGGGAGGATCCTGATGAAAGCTCTCCGGTTTCGGTCTGGGAAGGCGGGTGGATAGCAGGCACCTTCGTTCCCTTTCGTTTCGATTTTCGATCTTCCCTGGAGGGGAAGCTGGGGGGACTGGACTATTCCTTTTCAGTACCATTTAATTCTGATCCCCGGGTAAGCCGCCTTTTCGACAAACGCAAGGAAACCATAGACTGGGGAGAGCTGCTGGCCATTGCCGAAAAACCGGATCCCTACCAGGGTACTACACTGCCCAGCAGCTTTACCTGGGAAGCTGTTTCCAGTTACTCTGTCAACACATCCTCATTGCAGCCGTGGATTACCAGTTTCAGAATCAGGGAGCTTTCAAGTTCAATGGAGTGGTCCTATGGAACGATTCCGGCTTCCGAACCTGACCTCGATTCGCTTCTGCCTCAATACGATATTGTTCCCTCCTATCTGCGTAACCAGTATTCTTCGGTCTACTTTCCCTATCCGAAAAGTCTTGTGCTGCCTGAACTTCGAATCAACCTGGCGGGGAATCTTCTTTCAGGAAAAACTGGCGCTGAAAGAGGGAAAGAAAACGCCGGCGATGGGGCTGCCGACCTTCTTCCTCCCTGGCGCAGCGATAACGAAAACAACCCCGCGGGTACGGAGACTGATACGGGAGTCCTGTCACCGTGTTTAATAGACGACTATGGCATCAGCCTGAATGCCGATAGTTCGAAAAACGATACCCTGAGCTACAGTTTCAACCCCACCCTGGTGCATGGAATCAGCTATGATATCTATGGCTGGAAGGAAGGCGGGAATGCCATATATTCGTCTCCGGAGGATGTGGATTTTGACAGCGCGTACAGTCTTACAACCTTCTCCGGGGACGCAAGACTGCGTTATGACGGAAGCTACATGAACAATCTGTTCTCTCTGGACGAGTCCATAGGGCTGACCTTTCAGGAAAAACAGCGTAGCAGACACATAGAATCATCCATCCCCAACTGGGACAGTCTGGTGGAAAGTGATAAAGGCGGCAGCTACCAGCGGCTTTCCCATTCATTGAACCTCAGTTTTCGTCCCTTTCTGTATTCCGCCGTTCCTGTTGACCAGACCCTGCAGTATAGCCTGCGGCATTACCTTTTTACCCGGGAGTACGAAGCTGAACACGGCTTTAAAAACAATGTTCTTCCCTGGGAGCGGAATACGATCCAGGAACAGCGATTGAATTCCACCAGTCTGTTTGACGTCGGGGATTATCCTCAGAGAATTCATGTAAGCTGGGTACTGCCGCCTCTTTTGGGACAGGTAGATGCGCTGTATACCGGAGAATTCAATCGGCTTGTACTGAACCTTTCCGGAGGTGCCAGGGAGATTGACGATTATGAATGGGAACCTGACGATCTTATAGTCGAAGCACGATACAAGCTGAACGACTACAGTTACCTGCGGCAGCGCCTTTTGTTCGGTGAGAATGATGAGCTCGAGCACTTTCGGCTTCGGGAGGGAATATCTGAAGCGACAGCTGCGCGTGGTGATAACAAGTATGGACTTCAGGGAAGCTATGAGTATGATATTCTTGATGAAAATGATGCTGGAGCCAGACAGACCCTTCTTCCGCAAACCCTGGCCTTCAGGGGCTGGCTGGGGAATTTCTGGTCCCGCTATGCCATGGAATATCTATATCCCTACGATCTCGAAATCGGTACCGGATGGACCAAAGGAACAGAGAGGCAGTTCATTCCCAGTACCTTTTCCCTTGGCTACAAGCGGAACTATCTGGCCGATCCTTTCTGGAAAAACAGGGTAAATTTGAGCTTCGCCATCAATACCGGTCTGACCCAGGACTTGAACAGGTTCTCAGACTCTTCCCTCTTTTTCGAAACAAGTCTTATCTTAAAGGTATTCAGATTTCTCGATCTTCAGTTTTCCAGTTATTCCGAGAACATCTCGGTTTTTCGTTATATGCCCTGGCTGCTCGAAGGTACGGGAATAGAACCTGTAAACCCGCTGGAAGATCTGGTCCGTTCCCTGAATTTCTTCAATGATGAGGACAGGCGGCTCTCCAATTTCAATCTCAGGTCAATTGCCCTCAAGGCGATACATCATCTTGACCAGTGGGATCTTACTATCGAATATACCGGTGAACCGGAGCAGAGGAATGAGGGGATCCGACCGGTATACCGATGGACATCAAATTTCTCCATTTATCTCCAGTGGAATCCGATTCCTGAACTGAAGCAGGAGATTAGCTATTCGGACGGGGATCTTTCCCTTTAAGCTCTTTCCCGCTTGACCTTAATGGAAGAGCGCCATTACACTACGGGGACGCAGTGAAAGACGACGTGGCTATAGTACTAGAGGATAACACGATCCTGCATGATCTTTGCGGGGTCAACGACCGGAATCTCCGGTATATTGAAGGCGTATTGGGTTCCCGTGTTCATACCCGGGGAAATCAGCTTGTTCTGGATTCAACGAAAAACCAGGACCAGAGGGTCTTCCGGGAGCTTATCGGGGAGCTTCAGACTCATTTGAAGAACGGCCATGCCCCGGACAGGGACCTTATATACGGCATTTACCGTTCCCTGAACGAGGGCAACGATACCGAACTGGCCCTTCTCAGGAGAACTGTTCTGAATGTTCCCGGCAGTTCGACCAAGGTCTTTCCCCGGGGAACCAATCAGGCGTCCTATATCGAATCCATGACTGAAAAAGACATTGTATTCGGTGTCGGCCCTGCTGGTACCGGCAAGACTTTTCTCGCCATCGCCTACGCGCTCCAGGAAATCCTGAGCAAACGAATGCGAAAGCTGGTTCTGACCCGTCCCGTTGTAGAGGCGGGGGAAAGCCTGGGTTTTCTTCCCGGGGATCTGGCCCAAAAGATTAACCCCTATCTTCGGCCCCTTTACGATGCAATGGATATTCTGGTGCCCTATGAAACGGTAAGTCGTCTGGAGGAAAATCGCGTAATCGAGATCGCGCCCCTTGCATATATGCGGGGGAGAAGCCTCTCCAACGCCTTTATCATCCTCGACGAGGCCCAGAACACCACAATGGAGCAGATGAAGATGTTCCTGACGCGCCTGGGGGAGGGGTCCAAGGCGGTAATTACCGGTGATATTACTCAGATAGATCTACCACTTAAAAAGAAGTCGGGACTCGTCGATGCCATCAATGTCCTTGCCGGTATCGATGAGATCGCATTCTCCTATTTTACGGCCCATGACGTGGTCAGACATCCGGTGGTAAAGAAGATAATTCAGGCATATGAAACGCAAGGCTAAAACCGGCTTTACCGCCGGTATCGAAAACTATTTTCTTCCCTCCATGCCCCGGCGAAGGCGCAGATTTTATCTCGTTGCGTCCAGTTTTCTGATTCTGTATGTATTTCTTTTTATCAGCACCCAGGCCGGCGGTTTCTTTACCAGGGCGCGGCTTTCGGATTATGAGGCGGGAAAGGTCGCGGAGAACGATCTTATCCTGGACCGGGAAATTTCCTACATCGATCAGGAGGCCACAGCCCTGAAGATCTCCGCCAGGGTTCAGCTGGTGCGTCCCATATTCGAGGTCGAAGAGGATATTACCCAGCGAAGCCTCTCCCTCTTGCGGGGATTTATCGAGACCGTGGAAAGCACAGTCTCCCAGCGTTTACCCGAAGAGACCGCCGTTCTGCGGATAGAGGCGGAGTATCCGGGACTGTTTAGCTCGGATCAGATCAGAGACATTCTGATGGTTGCCCGCAGTCCCTTCGATCTTGGACTCTGCGAAGACCTTCTGCGCAGGATACTGCGTTTCGGTCTGGTGAGATTTCCCGATCAGTGGGATCAAAAGGAGTCCATCATAGATATATGGCGCTGGCGGAATGGCAGCCGGGAACATGAAGAAGTTCCTCTTTCAGATCTCTATACCACAGACAACCTGGAGGATCGGGTCAGGGAAGATCTCGCGGGTTTGGGAGTTTCAGCGGGATTCATACCCATCTATACAAATATTATCCAGGTCTTTGCCGCAGCCAACACCTTTTACGATCCCGACCAGACAGCCCGGAACCGCGAGCGGGCCCGCCAGGAGGTCAGTCCGGTGGTCGTTCGACTCGACCCCGGAGAACGTATTGTCCGCAAGGGCTTTATCGTTACCGAGGAAGATATGGAAAAAATACTGGCCATCGGAAACTCCTCGGCACGTTTTAACCTTCAGGGGATACTGGGAATCGGTTTTTTTCTAATTTCCATTTATCTGCTCAGCTTTTGGCTGTTAAGCCGCCGGTACGCCGGGATCCGCCTTAAAGAGAGTCAGCTCTATTTCATTTTAGCTGTTTCCCTGATCTACATGATCACCGCGGTACTGATATCTGAACTGGCCCCCCTTCCTTCATGGCTGCCCGTTTCGGTATTCTTCCCAACCGCTCTGGTTACCATGCTGCTTGCTATCCTTGTTTCTCCCCGTATTGCGGTTAATCTTGGACTTGTCCTTTCAATCAGCCTTCTTCTCATTAACCGGTCAAACCCCTTCGAGTTTGTATTTGCCTTCTTTTCCGGGGTGGCTGCGGCGATTGTGGTTCTTGGAGCGGATAAGCGTTTTGAGCTGGTTCGTTCCACCCTCTATCTGGTCCTTGCCCATATCGGGATTACATCGGTAATCGGTTTTCTCGGCAGGCTTCAACCGGGGCAATTCATGTCTCTTGCCGGTTTTGCCGTATTGAACAGTCTCTTCTGTTCCATCCTGAACATCGGGTTGCTGCCCTTTTTTGAACACCTCCTGAACATTCCCACTTCCTTTCGCCTGATAGAGCTTTCAGACCTGAATACACCTCTTTTTCGCAGGATGCTCACCCTGGCGCCCGGTACATACAGCCACAGCGTCAGCGTGGCGAACCTTGCCGAGTCCGCCGCCCGGGAGATTGGCGCCAACTCCCTTCTTGCCCGGGTCGGTGCCTACTATCATGACATCGGCAAGATTGATCAGTCCGAGTATTTTGTGGAAAACCAGCCGGATAACGATAACAAGCATAGCGAACTTAAGCCAAGTCTTTCCGCCGCGGTCATCAAATCCCATGTTAAGATAGGTATAGAGAAAGCCCGGGAACTGAAACTTCCGGAGGAGGTAATTGAAATTGTGGCCCAGCACCACGGCAGCGGTCTCATAAACTATTTTTACGTCGAAGCTTTGAAGGCTGACGGCGGAACCAAGCCCGAAGACTACTCCTATAACGGCGTACCCCCCACATCCCGGGAGGCGGCTGTTGTAATGCTGGCTGACACCGTAGAAGCCGCTACCCGTACCCTGGCGAATCCCACGGTGGCCAAGCTGGACAAATTCATCTGGAAGCAGATAATGTCAAAATTCGAGAACCACCAGCTCGATAACTGCGATCTGACCTTTAAAGACCTGGAAAAGATTAAGCGTACTTTTGTTCAGATTCTTGCCGGTCATTTTCATACCCGAATTGAGTATCCCGAACAGAAGGAAGGAAAAGAGGCTGTTCAATGAATCGTATCGAAATAACCCTGGAAAGGATTGATGTACCCGAGTGGATCGAGGAGTACCGCGGTTTTATTTCCAGGGTTCTGGAATACCTTGAAATTGACAACTGGGAAATCTCCGTGCTGCTTTGTGACGGAGAGATGATCAAGCATCTGAACAAGAGCTATCGCAACAAAAACGAGGTTACCGATGTTCTGTCTTTTCCCCAGGGCGACAGCGAAATCGCATCCGGCGGAGAGGGACCCGTTCCAGCAGGGGATATAGTAATTGCGGTAGACAGAATCCGGAAACAGGCGATAGAGTACGGTGTCAGTTTTACCGAAGAGCTCTACCGTATGTCTATCCACGGTGTCCTGCATCTTGCAGGTCATCATCACGAAAGCAGCAGAGAGAGCGAACCTATGCTGCAGTTGCAGGAAAAGATACTTACTCGACTCATGGGGGAAGAAAAAAGTTGAAGAAACCCGGTTTTTTTCAAAAGCTGTTCCAGTTAAACAGGGATGACCAGGACGAATCGTACCACTCATTGAATATTGAGGAAAAGGACATGATTCGCGGTATAGTCGAGCTCTCCGGAACCACTGTCAAGGAGGTCATGGTCCCGCGAATAGACGTGATCTTTGTTTCTGTGGATACCGGTGTTTCCGAGCTTCTGGAAATCCTCACCGATTGCGGACATTCCCGGGTGCCGGTATATGAAGAGACCATCGATAATGTAATTGGTGTTCTCTATGCCAAGGATCTTCTGAAATACATGTTTCGTCCAGAGGATATCAATGTTCGCGCCCTGACCCGAAAGGGCTATTTTGTGCCGGAGAGCAAAAAACTCGACAGCCTGTTAAAGGAGTTCAAGCGCCGCCGCGTTCATATTGCTGTGGCTGTGGATGAATATGGCGGTGTCTCCGGGATCGTCTGTATGGAAGATATCATCGAAGAAATCGTCGGCGAGATCCAGGATGAGTTCGACAACGAGGTGGAGGATATCCTGGAGATAGGCGAGGGGATTTTTCTCTGCGATGCCCGGGTAAACCTTGAAGACCTTCAGGAAAAGACCGGGATAAGCCTTCCCCTGGATGATTTTGATACCCTGGGCGGTTTTGTGTTTGATCTTATGGGGAAGATCCCCGTGAAGTTTGAAAAGGTAAGCTATCAGAATCTGGATTTCATTATCCAGGAGATGGAAGGACATAAAATAAAGACGGTAAAAATAATCGATCAGGGCAGAAAAGGCGATACAAAGGGTGATGCGAAAAGTGAATAGGGTTTTTTCTTCGCTTGTACTCTTCCTGCTTCTGTTTCCCCTGTATGCCGAAGCTCCCCAGGTGGAGGCCTACCGGCGGGCAAGAAATCTGCAGGAAAACAGAAAGTATTACGAAGCCGTGGAAGCCTATACCGAGCTTGTGCGCACCCATCCGGTCTATGCGGATCCGTTGATCGGTCTGGCGGAATCCTTTTTCTTCCTGGGGGAGTATCAGGACGCCCTCCATTATGTGCAGAGGGCCATCAAACTGCGTCAGGGAGACACATCTCTCCGGGTGCTTCATGGGCGGATACTGGTAGGGCTGGGGCTGTTTGACGAGGCCAGGGAGATTTTTTCCCGTGTTGTCAAGGCGGAACCCAATAATGTGGAAGCTCTGCTTGGTCTTGCCGAACTGGATGTGGCTGTGGGCGAGGTGGGTAATGCCCTGCAGGCCTACGAAGCGGCCTTGAACAGGGTCCCCGACGACAGACGGATCATTCTGGGACTGCTGCTCCTCTCCGACGAACTGGAACGCCAGGAAGCGTCTCAAACCTACGTTTCAGCCGCGATCAGGTATCATGGCGACAGTCCCCAGGTACAGGTAGCCCTTGCCCGGCATTATATCAAAAGGGAGCGCTTTGACGATGCTCTGTACCATGCCCGCATGGCGGTTTCCCTGCAGCCCGACTATCTTCCCGCCTTGCTGACGGCTGCCCGGTCCCTGATGTTGAAAAACGAATTCGAAGAGGCGTTGGAGTATCTCCTGAATGCCCTCAAGGCAAATCCTGAGGATGCGGCCACCCTCTATTCCCTGGGAATGGCCTATGAAATGGCAGGCAGACACGAGGAGGCTATCCGGAGTTATACCGCCGTATTCCGCAGGCGCAGGGACGACGAACTTGCCCGTTATGCCCTGGAATCCCTGGTAAAGCGAAGTACCCCGGTGGATCATCCCATACGGGAAACCCTGGCTGATTATCACCTGAACAGGGGTATTGAGTTCGAGTCCCGTTTTCTCATGGACAGGGCGGCTCGTGAGTATCGTCTGGCGGTACAGCTCATTCCGTCGGAACCCCGCTACCGTATGCGTTATGCCGGAATATGGAAGACCCTTGGATATTACGCAAAGTATCTCAGCTATCTTGAAGGAGTTGTAGCCGACGGAAACGAATCCCGGGATATTCTGGATGAACTGGAGATCCAGCGCAGTCTCCAGGAAGGCGGTATCGCTGCTTCCTGGGGAATCGGCCAGTTCGGCATAGAACGGAACGAGTATCAGCTGGGGGTTTTTTATATTCCGTCGAAATCTACAATGGAAAAATATATGGGAGAAAGGATCGCCTCGGAGCTTTTCGTGGACTTCCTGAGCGCCAGGGAAAGGGTTACCATTCCTGAACGTAAGGCTCAAAGGGTAGCTTCCTTCGCTGAGGCTTTTGGTATTTCGAGAAGCCGGGGGGACGAGTATTTTTTACTGCTTGCTTTCGATCAGACTCAGCGCAGTTTTTCCGTTTATGCGGACATGTATCTGGCTCTTAACGGTGCGGGAGTGGAAGGGATAAAGGTCTACAGAACCGGCAACGACAGGGTAAGCGATGCAATTGATCGTGCGGTCCGCGGAATTCACGGGTCGCTGCCGCTGAGGGGCAATCTTCTACGCCGGGAATTTGATGAGGGGCTGGTTGATATCGGTGCCCTTGATGGCCTGGAGGCGGGAGATGAACTGATAATTCTTCCTCCTGAGGCAGTAAGCCTCCTTCGTGACCGTCTGGGATTCTCCTACAGTGAGGAGGATATCGTGGGACGTCTCAGTATTGAAGGAGTCGACGACCTCCTGTCCGAGGGAACAATCAACGCCCTGGGTTTTTTCGATTACATAAACGAAGGAGATATCCTCATAATGCCCGGAGAAGCTCCTCCTCCCGTACCCAAAAAAGACGGACAGAGGCAGGGGCTCTATCAGGAACTGCTTACAATACAATAAGTTATATATACCAATTTGATATCTCTTTTCCGGTTAATTGACACATGCTCGCGCTTTATCATATATTGGTCACCAAAGGTAAATTATTTCCAGGAGGAATTGGATGAAGATTGCTATTAATGGTTTCGGACGTATCGGAAGAAATGTTTTCAAGGTCGCTTTTGAGCGTGACAACATCGAGGTTGTTGCAATAAATGACATAACCGATCCCAAAACCCTTGCGCACCTGTTGAAGTATGACTCAACCTTCGGTGTGTACAATAGAAAAATTGAGGTCAAGGACGACGCCATTGTCGTAGACGGTAAAGAGATCAAAATCTTCGCTGTCCGTGAACCCGCGAACCTTCCCTGGGGCAAAATGGGCGTTGATGTTGTAGTAGAATCCACCGGTATCTTTACCACCGCAGAAGGCCCCCGGGGCGGTTACAAGGACCATATCAAGGCCGGGGCCAAGAAGGTCATACTTACTGTTCCCGCCAAGGATACCATCGACAAGACCATAGTTCTCGGCGTAAACGACGAGATGATCAGCGATGAGTATCTTGCATATTCCAACGCTTCCTGTACCACCAACTGTCTGGCGCCCATCGCCAAGGTTCTGCACGACAACTTCGGAATCACCCAGGGGCTGATGAACACGATTCATGCCTACACCAACGACCAGAACATCCTGGACCTGCCCCACAAGGACCTGCGCCGGGCACGTGCCGCTGCTCTTTCCATTATTCCCACCACCACCGGCGCAGCCAAGGCAGTCGGTCTGGTAATCCCCGACCTTAACGGCAAGCTGAACGGTATGGCAATGCGTGTTCCCACTCCCACCGGATCCGTTGTGGACCTTACTGTACAGCTGGAAAAGGACCCCAGTGTGGAAGAGGTAAACAAAGCCGTCGCCGAGGCTGCAAAGGGTCCCATGAAGGGCATTCTCGAATACACCGAAGATCCCATTGTATCCATGGACGTCAAGGGCAATCCCCACTCTTCTGTTTTCGATTCCCTCTGCACCATGAAACTCGGAAAGGGATTCTTCAAGGTCGTATCCTGGTACGACAACGAGTGGGGCTACTCCAACCGTGTGGTCGACCTTGCTGAGAAGATCGTATAACAAACAGCATTTCAAAGGAATATTGTATGTCCCTGAAAACAGTTAAAGATATCGATCTGAAAAACAAACGGGTTTTGATACGCGTCGATTTCAACGTCCCCTTGAAGGAGGGGACGATTACCGACGATACCCGTATCAAAGCGGCTCTGCCGACCCTGAAGTATATTCTCGAACAGGAAGGGGCGTCACTGATACTCATGACCCATCTGGGACGGCCAAAAGGAGAAAAGGAACCGGCTTACAGCCTGGCTCCCGTTGCCGTCCGGCTGGGTGAACTGCTTGAAAAAAAGGTGATCATGGCTCCCGACTGCATAGGTGATGAGGTTGAAAAACTCGCCTCAGGTCTCAAGGGCGGGGATGTCATGATGCTGGAGAATGTCCGTTTCTACGAAGGGGAAACCAAAAACGATCCCGATTTTGCAGCGTCCCTGGCTAAACTTGGGGATGTCTATGTAAACGACGCCTTTGGCACTGCACATCGGGCTCATGCTTCCACTGAAGGTGTAGCCCATCATCTGGAAGCAGCCGCGGGATTCCTTATCGAGAAGGAGGTGAAATTTTTTGCACCCCTTCTTGAGAACCCCGCCCGGCCTTTCGTCGCGATCATCGGCGGGGCCAAGGTTTCCACAAAAATCGCGGTTCTTGAGTCGCTTCTTCCCAAATGCACCACCCTGGTGATAGGGGGAGGCATGGCCTATACCTTTCTTAAAGCCCAGGGCCACGAAATCGGCAAGTCCCTTCTGGAAGAAGATTTCCTCGATACTGCCAGATCACTCCTGAAAAAGGCGAAGGAGGCGGGTGTCGAGCTCATTCTGCCCCTGGATCATGTTGTAGCCTCCGAGTTCTCCGATTCAGCGAAAGCAGAGCAGGTGGACGGTGCGGATGTACCTGCGGGAAAGATCGGCATGGATGTAGGACCGAAGACTCTGGAGAAGATCAGAGACGCCGTGGCGGCAGCCAAAAACGTCGTCTGGAACGGTCCCCTGGGAGTTTTTGAGTTCGATGCCTTTGCGAAGGGAACCCTGGAAGTTGCAGGTTACGTTGCGGAGTGTTCCGGCACAACAGTCGTCGGAGGCGGAGATTCCGTTGCAGCGGTCAATAAATTTAATTTTGCCGACCGCATCGACCATGTTTCTACCGGAGGTGGAGCTTCGCTGGAATTTCTTGAAGGCAAGGCACTTCCCGGTATAGTTGCATTAACACAATAAGCTGATAAAATAGTACTGCATTCCCCGGTCGTGCTGGCCGGGCTTGTGCAGTACTGTGATACGAAAGACAAGGAAAAAACATGCGAAGATATTATATTGCCGGAAACTGGAAGATGAACAAGACTGTTACAGAAGCCCTCGACCTTGTGGAAGGACTCAAAAAAGAGGTTTCCGGTGTAGCTCATCGTGTCATGGTTGCACCCCCGTTTACCGCTCTTGACGCAGTGGCAAAGAGTCTGAAAGGAAGCGATATCATTCTCGGCGCCCAGAATATGTCTGACCAGGAGTCTGGCGCTCATACAGGCGAGGTATCAGTATTAATGCTGAAGGATATCGGGGTTCAGGTTGTAATTCTCGGTCACTCCGAACGCCGTCTTATTTACGGAGAAAGTGATGAGTTTATCAACCGCAAGGTCCGTCTTGCCATTTCAAGGGGTCTTGAGGTCATTCTCTGCGTAGGTGAGACTCTGGAACAGCGGGAAGCAGGAAAGGCCGAAGCAGTGGTGGACGAACAGCTTTCCGGAAGTCTGAAAGATGTGAGCGAAGCAGACCTTGAAAAAGTAACCATCGCATACGAACCGGTCTGGGCAATCGGAACAGGAAAAACTGCAACTCCTGAAGATGCCGACGCGGTTCATAAATCTATCCGAAAAAAGATTACCGGGCTGTATTCTGCAAAGGCAGCGGATGAACTGATTATTCAGTACGGCGGATCAGTTAAGCCTGACAATGCGAAAGAGCTGATGGGGATGGAAAACATCGACGGAGCCCTCGTAGGGGGTGCGGCCCTGAAGCTTGACTCTTTCGTTCCGATTGTGAAATTTGATGCCTAGGAGCACAAAACTATGGTAGTTGTTTCTGTTTTACTGCTGATTCTGTTTGTTATCAGCGCCCTCCTGCTTATTTTCATCGTACTTATCCAGGACGATCAGGGGGACGGTCTTGGCGGAATGTTCGGCGGAGGAAGTTCCACTCCCTTCGGATCACGCTCCGGTAATATTCTTACCCGCTTTACGTCAATTCTGGGAGTCATTTTTATGGGAAGCGCCTTTGCCCTTGCCTGGATCAATGTGAGTGATACCGAAGGCGACGTGGAAGGTGCCGCTCGTAGAATGGCCACCGACGCGGCGCAAACGGAGTGGTGGAACCAGAATCCTGATCAGGGTGGTGCCAATCAGGACGCATCTGAATAGTCCCGAGCGGACCACGCCTTGCTGGATAAAGGAGATGCGGTGAGAGCGGCGGTAGTATATTTTCCAGGATCCAAAAAAAAGGAGATGACTGAGATTTCCCGGTCCCTGGCCCGGGGGATCGAAAGTCAGGGGGTCTCCGTCGATTTGATTGATGGTGAACGGGATATCAATACCAAACTGACGATCTACAATTATATTGCCCTGGGGGCAGTTGGAACGACCATTCTGGGTGGTAAAATAGATCCTGCTATCGCCCGGTTTCTTTCCAATTCCGGAATGGTCGCAGGAAAACGCAGTTTTGCCTTCCTGGTCAAAAAGGGGTTGAGGAATACCCGGACCCTGCGGGTCCTCATGAATGCCATGGAGCATGAGGGAATGTTCCTGAAACTTTCCGATGTATTTCGTATGCCCGAAGAGGCTGAGGCAATCGGGAAAAAGCTGCACCTTGAGTAGGAGTCTGGAATGAAAAAAGTCGTAACCCTTGTAGTCATTCTCCTCTCCTTCTTCAGCTCTCTGCAGATAACAGCGGCCCCCCTGGATGGACCTGCTGCTGTGGTAAACCTCGTCCGTACCGAGGTCATAACAAAAGGACAGTTGCAGCGACGGATAGAGGAGACAGAAGAGGTCAGGGTGCAGGCCCGCCTCGGAATCCCTCCCCAGACAGGAAAGCAGGTCCTGGACGCCATGATAGCAGAGATCCTGATTGAACAGGCGGCTGAACGGGACGGTATAACAGTCTCCGAAAGTGAAATATCGGCTGCGCTGAACAACCAGCGCAGGAGTGTGGAGCTGCAGCTGCAACAGAGGGGGCAATTGGGGGCATCCGAACAGTTGTCTGAAGATCGATTCAGGGAACTCATGGAACAACAGACGCGGATGAAATGGAATGAGATCCGGGAATCGATACGAAAGCAGCTGCTTCAACAGAAATATGTCATGCAGACCCAGTCCGACCTTCTCGAAGACATAAACCCCCCGACGGAGAAAGCTATTCAGGAGCGCTATAACAGGATAGCTACCCGTCTGGTCAACCCCGAGATTATCCGCTTCAGTCAGATTTTCATTTCCACCATAAACAAAAACGAGACAAGTATTGGTGAGCTTCGCGAGAAGGCTGAGGATATTCACAAGAAAATCCGACAAGGCGCCGATTTCAGCTCACTGGTAAGCGAGCATACCGACGACTCCGGTTCCCGATACTCCGGAGGAGATTTCGGTTACCTGGCTAGGGATGATGCCAGGGCCGAAGCATATTTCGGCAAAGATTTTTTTGAGCGCCTTTTCAGTCTGGAAAAGCATCAGGTTTCTGATGTAATGCGTTCAAATATTGGTTTCCATATCGTAAAAATAACCGAACATCGGGAGGCCAGGATTCTCTCGCTGAACGATCCCCTGAGTCCTACAAATCCGATGACGGTTCGGGAATATATCAGCAGACTTATCATTAATGAGGATCAGCAGCAGGCTCTTCATAATGCATACAGTCGGGTCGTGAGTACCCTGCGCAGCGAAGCAGATATTCAGGTGTTCGAGTAGCCCATGGGATCGCGTCGGAAGGGAAGGGTTTTGGCTTTTCAGGCCCTCTTTAGCTGGGATTTGAATCCTCAAACCCCGGAGGAGATTGCAGCTTTTCCATGGATAGACGACGATATGCGGGAACGTTATGAGCAGGAAACCCTTGATTTTGCCCGTTTTATAGTCCTTGGCACTATAGAAAACCTTGCATCTATCGATGAGTGTATCTCCGGGCATCTGGAGCACTGGGATTTAAAGCGAATTGGTAAAATAGACCTGGCTATTCTGCGTATGAGTGCATACGCGCTTAAGTTTCAGCAGGATATACCCGCTACGGTTACTATAGATGAAGCGGTAGATATAGCAAAAATTTATGGTAGCGATGAATCTTACCGCTTCATTAATGGAGTGCTGGACGGAATATTAAAATCTCATCATGAAAAAAGATAAATGGGGAATTTTCCCGAAAATCCTTGTAATCCTTCTTATTGTGCTCCTTGCATATGCCCTGTACGATCACAGGCAGAATCGGCTTCGGGATATTGAATTCAGAGAGGTCCTCGCTGAATTCGACGAAAAGATCAAGGACGGCCGGGACAATGAGGCAGCTGATACCCTGCGTCCTCTTTTACGGTTGGAGCTTTCAAGCTTTCAGTATCTCCAGGTACTCAAAAGGGCCTACCATCTTGCTTCCAACGGCATTGGCCTAAGCGTTTTTACTGAATTTGCCAGACGCGGAACCGATCGTTTTCCGGGCCGGGAGGAACTCTGGTTTATCTACTCCAAAGCCCTGATAATGAAGGGGAATCCGGAACTGGCTGCTGAGATTTCCGAAAGAAAACTTGTTTCCGGCAGATTCCTTGGAATGAGGGCGGAGAGCCTGCTCGCATCAGGCATGGAAATCGATGTTCAGCTGGAGAAACTGGCCGGTGAGAGCAATTTTTCCAGCGGTGGACTTGTACAGCTGCTGAACAGCAGGGACCCGCAACAATTCTCCGCCGCCGGCCGGGAATGGAATTCTCCAGAATTGATAGCCGATGCCGCACTGTTGTATGCTGAGGAAGCTTACATCCGGGAGGCCAACAGCATTTTGAAGAATACACCGGACAAGTCCTTTCCGGAACTGTCCCTCCAGATGGCCTACGATGCCGATGATTCCCGGTACGGACTGGTTCTTGTGCAGGAGCTGCTGTCGGGGCGGACAGACGCGGATTCCGGCCTCAGGCTTTACCAGGCAGATTTTTCCATTGCCCTGGAACGGCACAAGGAGGCCGTCGAAATTTATCGTGATCTCATAAGAAGCAATCCCGAATACTCGGTTCTGCCCTTCATCAACATGGCGGTACTGGACTCTTCTGCTGCGGAGGAGTATCTGCTACAGGGGCTGGAGTATTTTCCCGAATCCACAGTGCTGCTGGAGCGTCTGGGAGAACTCTATTACCAGAAGGGAGCATTAATTTCTGCAAAAGAAGTCTTTACACGGCTTCTTCAAATCAGCGACGGACACCCTGAGGCCAGAATCCGACTTGCAGATATGGAACTGGGAGCCGGGTCGCAGGGAAGTACTGCACGGCTCTGGGACTCATATCACGGAGAAAAAGGCGAGTCCCTCGCCCTCTTTCTCGGATGGCGTCTCTTCGGAAATCGGGATCAGGATGGATTACGGGTTCTTCTCGATCTTCAGCGGCAGAGAAATGGTCCGGACCAGAACCTGCTGGAAGGGCTTTATCTGTCTCTCGCAGGAGACTTCGCAAACGCAGCGGAAAAATTTGAAGCGGCCTATCAGAGAAGTTCATTCTGGGAGTATCTATTCAATGCCGGGCGCCTTTTCCTTGAGGCTGGCGATGCGGAACGGGCCTTGAGTGCATTTAACAGGGCGGACGAAATCTTTACGCTGCGAGAAGATTTATCAGCGGAAAACCGAAGCAGGGTATGGCTGGGAATAGGCGAATCCCATATGGCCGACGGAGACAGAAAGAGTGCGGTAAATGCACTTACGTATGCTCTTGATCTTGATCCAACGAATCTGCGCGCCAGGCTGATGATAAATGCTCTCGCCAAAATGCAATAAGGAACAATGAGGAGTTTATATGATACGATTAAAGAACCAGAGCCAGCTGGAAGGGATCAGAAGGTCCTGTCGCCTTCTTGCTGATGTTTTTGCTCTTCTGGAACCTCTTGTTGTTCCGGGGGTCAGCACAAAGGAACTCGACGAAGCCGCGGAAAAGGCAATACGTGACGGCGGCGGCGAACCTGCCTTTCTTGGCTACATGGGATACCCTGCCAGTATCTGCGCGTCCGTTAATGAAGTAGTTATCCATGGTATACCCAATGGTGCAAAGCTGAAGGAAGGCGACATAATCAGTATCGATATGGGCATCAATCTTTCCGGATTTTACAGCGATCGGGCACTTACGCTGCCTGTCGGAAAAATCGATCAAAATAAACAGAGGCTCATGGATATAACCCGGGAGTGTCTGGACATTGCAATAAGCAGGGCGATACCTGGAAACCGGATAAAGGATATTTCCCGGGCTGTTTTCGAGCACGCAGATTCAGCAGGTTATGGAGTTGTGCGGGATTTCTGCGGCCATGGAACGGGTATTGAACTTCACGAGGAACCGCAGGTGCCGAATTACGTCGGAAGAGGGCCGAATCCCCGGTTGAAACCAGGCATGGTATTGGCACTTGAGCCCATGATCAATCAGGGTACCCACGAGGTTGTTATTCTGGATGATGAATGGACTGTAGTTACGGCAGATCGTAAACCTTCCGCCCATTTTGAACATACTGTTGCCATTCTCGAGGATGGAACAGAAATTCTTACCCTTCCCCGGGCTTGAGATTATGCTTTACCTGATCGACAATAGAAAGAAGCCCGCTGCGGCTGGGAGAAAGATAATGACCACTCGACCAAAGCAATTTATGCTGTTTTTTACCCTTGTACTCATATTCCTGATTACTGGCTGTGCGGGGTTGACCTCTCTAACCATCCAGCAAAATTTCCGCCAAATCGCAGATGAAACATTGCCGCTGGTGGTGCAGGTAAATACGGTTGATATTTTTTCACAGGAAGTACCTGATCTTGACGGGTGGGACTTCTTTTTTCCCGATCCCGAAGGCGATGGGGAATCGGAAGAACGTGAGTTTCGTACCCAGGGACTGGGATCGGGGGTAATAGTTCGCCGTAATAAAGATACCTACTACGTTGTAACCAATAACCACGTTGTGGGAGAGGCGGACGAGGTAAGCATAACCCTGCATAACGGCAGAATATATCCGGCAGATCTGATCGGTAAGGATCCCAGGCGCGATCTTGCTCTCGTTTCCTTCTCAGCCCCGGGTGTTGATATTCAGGAGGCACGGCTGGGGGACTCCGATTCCCTGCGGATCGGAGATATTGTCGTGGCTCTCGGTAACCCCTTCGGGTACAGTGGAACCGTTACTCAGGGTATCATATCCGGGCTGCACAGATCGGGACCGACAGATATCAGTGATTTTATTCAGACTGATGCGTCCATTAACCAGGGAAACTCCGGCGGCGCGCTGGTTGATTTAAAGGGCAGGGTAATTGGTATCAACACCTGGATAACCACTCCCACCGGCGGGAGCATCGGCCTTGGATTTGCCATACCAATAAACAGTGTCAAAAACGTTGTTGATCAGCTTATTGAAAGCGGACGGGTTGCCTACGGCTGGCTGGGTGTAAGTATTACAGATACAAACCACGATATTCTCGAAAGCATGAAGGAAAAGGATGTTTCCGGCGCAGTTGTTACCAATATTTATGTGGACAGTCCTGCCGAAAAAGCCGGCATACGTCCGGGAGATATAATTCTGAATGTAGGTCGACGCCGGATAAAGAATGCTGACAATCTGATTCAGGCTGTAAGCGACCTTCCGGTCAGCCGGGATAGTGTTTTTGTCATCCTGAGAGACGGAGAGTCCCGGGAAATCCCGGTGGCGGTGCAGGAACGGGCCGATGACGATACAATCCGTGCACAATCCGCCAAGTTCTGGCCCGGACTGCGACTCTATCCGATTACCGAAGCGCTGCGGGAGGAGCTGGAAAAGATTCCCGAAAAAGGTGTCTACGTGCTTGCTGTAGACAGGGGAACCCCGGGGGAGTCCGCAGGTCTGAAGTCCGGCGATGTTATAACCCGTTTGGGCGAAACCGAGGTACACTCTCTGGATGCTTTTTACTCCTCCTTAACATTGGCGGAAAAAAAGGCTTTGGCTGTAAAGGTACATCGGGCAGGTGAGGAGCTGGAGCTTACACTGGGTCCCATGAAACAGGACTGAAAAAAGAGACGGTACTTAGAATGAAAAAAGAGTTTCTGCCATATCAGACAATGCGGGACAATTCCATAAAGCTGGCCTATTCCATTTACAAGGATGGTTTTGTCCCTGATGTTATTTATGTCTCCTTGAGGGGTGGAGCATATCTCGGAAACATTATCAGTGAGTATTTCAAGGCCATCCGCAAAAACGACAGACCCGTGTTTTATGCTGCTGTGGTCGCCCGATCGTATACGGATATACGTCAGCAGGAACGGGTCATGGTTGACGGATGGACATATAATCCCTCATATCTTAGAAACGGCGACAAGGTACTCCTGGTGGACGACATCTTCGATTCCGGACGGACGATAAATCATCTTTCGGAAATTATTATCGATAAGGGAATTCCAAGGGAAGATATTAAAATAGCTGTTCACGATTACAAGATTCTGGAATATATTCCGGAGGAGAAGAGGCTGCCCCTTCAACCGGATTACTACTGTCGCCGGCTCAGTATAAATGCTCCCGAGGAGGACTACTGGATCCATTATGCGAGTCACGAATTGATCGGACTCACAAGGGACGAACGTGAACGTTACTATTACGCCGGAACCGACGATCCGTTGCTGCGGGAGGCGCTGGAGAGCGCGCTGCAATGAAACATAAGCGGGAAACGCATATTCTGGTCTCTCTGCTGTTGTTCTGTTCCGTAATTGGACTGCACGGACAGTCAGTCCAGCTGTCGCATCCCCCGGGAGAGTATAAACATTCTGTTCTTCTCGAGATGGAAACCGATCTCGATGAACAGCTCTATTATCGCTTTTCAGACAATACCCATTTTGTTCCCTACAGCTTTCCGCTCCATCTGAGCGCCCTTTCGGGTGAAGAGCGGAACTACCGAATCGAAGTTTCAGACAGCCCGGTCCCGGAAGATACCAAAAAGCTCGAGGTATTCGAATACCGCATAGATAAGCGTATTCCCGAGGCACCTGAAATAGAACCGAAAGAGGGGGTCTACTCAGGTTCTGTGAAACTTTCGTTTCGATCCGGGAAGGATGCCATTTTCTTTTCCCTGAGCGACAGCGCCTCAAGCACCCCTCGCTTATGGCGGGGGGAAGATATCGTTTTACAGCCACGGGAAGAACCCTACCGAGTGTCGGCTTACGCCAGGGACTCTGCGGGGAATCTGAGCAATATTGCCGGGAAAGAGTATACGGTTCGTCAAAACTCAGCGGAAAAGCGGCACTTCTTCGATATCCTCAGCCCCGCGGAAGGTGTATTTCACAATCAGCAGCTACTATATGTCAAGAGCGAGGGACTTTCCGAATTTCTTTACACCACCGACGGCAGCGATCCCCGGCGCTCTGGAAAGACCTTTTATGGGGCCACCATGCTGGATGACCTTCGGGGAAATATTACCCTGTCTGTTGCGGGCAAGCTTTCGGATGGACAATATACCGACGTAAAAACCCTCCGGTTTTCGGTACTTGAGGGCGGTGATGATAATGCAGTCAGCGGAATACCGCTTTCCGGGGTTTACCGGGAAGAGAAAACCCTCGACTTCAGTGTTGACCCCGTCTTCTATACCTTCGAAGAAAGAAGACCCACCAAGGAAGATCCTCTCGCGGAAGGTGTATTGAATCTCCCGGCGCCTCAAGGTCTGGAACAGCATTATGCCCTGCGATTCGTTTCCCGCGGGTCCATTGATGGAACAGCCCACTACCGCTGCTTTTACGTTTTTGATACCCGGAAGCCTGTAGCTCCGGTAATCACTGTATCGGGAAGCGCACCCTACGCTGAAGCGCCATTGGTCTCTATCCTTGCCCCGGACACGAGCCGTATCCACTATACCCTCGATGGCTCCGATCCTGATGCCGGCTCGCCAGTGTATTCAGGACCATTTATACCACCCGTGCCGGAGTCGGAAGGAAGTCTGATAATAAAGGCACGGATTGTTTCGGAAGAAGGAGTCCCAGGCCCTGTAGCCGGGCGTCTGATCCCCTACGATCTTGTTCCCCCGGAGCCGCCGAAACTGAGAGTGGGAGAGCTGAACAGGGCCGGATCGCTCCGGATACAGGCAGATGTCTCCGGTGACGCCATTGTGGTTTTTGAAACCGGCGACAATGAGTCCTCTACCCCAAATATCACCGTATCGTCGCCAGTATGGTCAGGCGAAGACCTCCATATTCCCTGGGGAATGAGCACCAGGCGCTTTTTCCGCTTTGCTTCGCGGGACAGCGCCGGAAACCTGTCTGATCCTGTAACTGTTCTGACGGAACTCCATCGACTCCCGCCGCCGGCTCCGCGGATTGACCTGGAACATGACCAGGTCCATATAACAGGCAGCGGAAAACTCTTCTATTCACTGGCCACGAGGGGCAGGGACACGACAACAGAAGGCGATTACATCCCCTTCGAAGAGCCCTTCACCCTGGAAGGAGAGGCTGAGCAACTGGTGCTGTACCGGATACAGGCCTTCGCGGAAGATGTGTGGGGCAACCGAAGCTCCATCGCCGGGTATGACTTCAGGATTGATGAAAGGCTCCCGGAACTCCCCGGGATTATCGGTCTGGAGGACCGCCGGGTGTACAAGGATGCTGTTCTGCTGCCGAGATTCAGCAGCCATGAGGATGACCTGGATGTAGTTTACTCCCTGGGCACTGATTCTCAGGAACCGCCGGACCCCGGCTTTGACTCTCCGAGCCTGAAGGACCTTGAAATCGAAACCGAAGAGGGCAGCGAGGTATACTACCAACTTAAGCTGCTTCCCGTTTTTCCCGAAAGGGGGCGCGTGGGACGGATTACGACTCTTCGCTTCGTAGTGGACAGAAAGGCCCCGGAGATCCCCGAAATCCATGGAATCCCCCGGAGTGGAATCTCCGCAGAGGATGTTGTTCTTACCCTAGGAGATTTTCCGGAGAACGAAAGCGCGTATATTCTTATCAGCGAAAAGTCCGATTCTCAATCTGATTCAGATCCCCTTCTCCATGGAGAAGAGTACATCGGGCCGCGCAGGATAGGTCTTCAGGATGGTCAGGACAGGACCTTTATTATCACATTAAGCATGCTTGACGCGGCGGGAAACCGCATGGACATGGAAAAACCTTTACAGGTTCGAATAGATCGCAGTCCGCCCCTTGAGCCGGAAATTTCCGGTATTCCGGAGAACGGGATAAACAGTTCTCCCCTGAGGCTTGATTTCCGTGCCCCTGAAGACGCCGGTGTGGAATACCGTATTGTCGGGGAGGGGGATGTTTACCAGGAAGGAACGATACCTTTTGTCCCTTACGAGGAGACCCTGGAACTCTCCGCGCCCGATGGTGAACTCAGGGTATTTCAGCTTGAATACCGCAGCTTTGACGAGGCCGGCAACAGATCCCGCAATACCCTGCGCGATGTAGTAACTATTGACCGGCGGCCCGCGGCATCACCGGGAGAACCTCAGGTCGAGTATCAGGGAGGAGCTTCCGCGCTGATCAGCTGGTCGGTGGCCCCCGGAGCCACGCTTTTGTACCGTTTTGAGGGGCAGCCGGACTGGTCGGTCTACTCCTCTCCGCTGAGCATTGATCCATCCTCCGGGAAGGGGGCTTCATCAATTCAGTATTACCTTCGGAACGAATATGGAATCACCACACCAGTCGAGACCCTGAGGCTGAAATCTGCTGTCCGGGAAGGAGGCGGTTCGCTTGTTCGGGGTGCAGAGAAGGGAGCCGTATACCCGGGCCAGGTTGTGCTGGAACCGCAGCTCTCCTCCGATAAGGGTTTTGTGCGTTATGAACTTGGCATAGATTCACAAGCCCCCGAGTTGGGACCTCATTCTCCAATCATGGAGGAGAAGCTGGTGTTGAATGTTCCTGCCGGAATGGAGAGAAGGTACAGCCTTCGCTCCGGGTTCTATCCACTCCGGGAGTCCCGGGTTCCTCAGACGGAGGAATATCTGGAATTTACCATCGATCGCCTGGGTCCAAGAGCTCCGCTTTTGATCGAGGGGGTATCCGGTGATTCGGATGCAAGGAAGAAGACGATTGAGCTGGAAGCAGACGGCAACAGGATACTCTACAGCCTTGACGGTTCTGAGCCGCAAAAGGAGTATGCCGGGGCCATACGCCTTGATGTCCGGGAAGAGAGCGGAAGGTCTGTTCCTGTCCGGGCTGTCGCCTATGATCAGATGGGAAACCGGAGCAGGATCATGGAATGGACGGTCTTCCTTGATCAGGACATAATCTATGTATCAGAAAATGGAAACGATCTGTTCGAGGGAAGCAGACTCAGACCCTTCAGGACTCTGCATAAGGCCCTTGAGCAGGCTGGTTCCCTGAACAGAGGCAGCATATATATTGCCGAAGGAAGCTACACTGTACAACAACCCCTTGTTATACCGGGAAAGACGAACCTGATTGGCGGGTTGGATCAGGAAGACTGGCAGCCGGAAGGAAGAAGCATAATACAGAGTGGGGAGTACTTTCCTCGGGGCAGGGAGATTCTCTCAATAGAAAGCGACTCCAGCATACAGGGACTCCTCTTCAGCGATCCCCACAGCAGAACAAGCCTGCCCATACGTGTTCAGGGGGCCAATGTCGAACTTAAGGATATCGATACCGCGGAGGGGAGCTCTTTTGAATATCTGCTTCGCCAGAAAGACGGGGTTATTACGCTGAGGGATTCGGTAATCTACCGGGGGGCCCGACGAGGTATATTCCTGAACCATGGGGGCAGCCTGAATATCGAAGACACAACCCTTACCGTTACTGGAGATATAGACGGAGACTGGGCGGCAGTTACCATGAAGGGGGGAAGCCTTAGCCTGCGGCACAGTAGCATTCGGCCCGGAATGGGCACTCGTACGAGCGCTGTGGATGGAGAAGATGCCTACATTAGCCTGCAGGAAACGGAGCTGTATTCAGGGACAGGCAGCAGATCTGCTATTGCTCTGAGGATTGTCAGGGGACAGGTCCGCATAAGCGGAGGAAGCTTGCGAGCCGTTGAAGCTCAGACACCAATTGCTGTTAGCGCGGACGCCGCCCGACTGGAAATCCGGGAAACCGGAATCAAACTGGGAGGACGGAACGGTAACACCGGACTTGTCCTGACTGGCAGCGAATTGACGATGCGGAACTGTGACGTCAGTACTGAGGAGGAAGCGGGTTTCAGCTTCATGCTGCGTCAGCAGGGAGGTAGCAGTGAACTTCTGAACTGTACAGCTTCGGTTTCCGCCAGGGGAGAGCCTGTTCTTATTGACCTGGAAGGCGGACGTCTGAGCATGATACATTCAAGCCTGCTGGTCTCGTCATCCCGGGAGCGGCCTTCAGGAATAATAAGCCGTGCCGGCGCACAGCTTTTTTTGACCAACAGCATAGTGTCCAACGCCCGGGGACCCTCCGGAACAGCCGTACGTGGCGAAAAAGAGGATGCCTGGAGTATCAGGAACTGCAACTTTGGAGACTGGGCCCGAATCGCGGAGTACGGCGGGAGGCTCGTGCCGGATGCGGAGGCCATGAACAATCTGGACGGGGACCCCCTGGGCGGCTGGATAGACGCTAATATCGCAGAGTCTCCCCGGGAGAGCTTTATCGGAGAATCCTACCGCCTGAAGGAAAACTCGGCCTGTGTAAACGCTGGTATTGAGAGCGGGGCCGGATTCCCCGATATGGACGGACAAAAAAGGCCCAATCCCTCCCACGGAATCAGGCCTTTTCCGGATATAGGGGCAGACGAGTTTTATCCCGTCCCCTAGCTCTTCCTATTCCCTGGACCAGGTTTTGTTGGTGTTTCGCCAGAGACCGTTGCCGGAGGTCATGGCAAAGAAGATATCCCCGGGACCGTCAAAAAGTCCCTGAACAACCGAGGACGAAAGGTCTGTAATGTCATACTCGGCGGCGGAGTTGATAGTTGCAGATTCCCCGGAAAAGCCTGAACCGCCGCTGCTTTCGTAGTATCCGCTTTTGGTACCTATGACGAGATAATTGACTCCACCGAAGACAATGTCTCCAAAGTCGTTTGGGTCGCCGCCGACGGAACTGAAGCCGTCCCAGGCACTTCCGTTCCACTCATAGACATAGCCGGAACCATTTATCGGCTGACTTCCGGTGGACAGGAAAAGGGAACCATGGGTTGTAGAATAGTGGAGATTCCGCAGGTAACGATCCGGCCAAACCGCTTCATTAAATGTATCGCCGCTGCCGGTATAGACCACCGCCGATGTAATAAAGAAAAAGTCTCCGGCGGGAATTGCATCAAGATCCCTGATCGGCTTGTTGGTCGAGACAAAGGGAGAACCGCCGACTGTTATCTGAGAAAAACCCAGGCTGAGGTCGGCAGGATTATTCGCAATGTACAATCGGTAATTGTATTTCTTGTCGGTTTCGTTGGCCGTTTCCTGGGTGGCTACATATAGTTCATTTTCAACAAACCACAGCCGGTACGGTCTTCCTTCAGGAAGAGAAAATGCAGACGGGCTCCACGCTCCGTCCCAGGTATACAGGGCCGTACGGTCGCCGTCGCTGTTCTCCAGGATAACATAAAGGGTATTCGTTTCGTTGCTCGCCACCTGCCATGTGTATTTCCATCCCGAGGGGAGGGACATATCCGACCATTCCTGGGACGGAACCAGGGAGTCCCATCGGTAGAGACCTCCTCCTGCCAGATAGTACATATCATTGATTTTGGCGTAACTGAAGGCCGTCAGGTAGTCCGGCAGAGAACGGTTTTTTATCTCCTGTTCTATCTCGATGGAATAGAATATCCCCGCCCCTCCGTCGGTACAGGAAGAAAGGATCAGAGGGATCAGCAGGAGCAGGGGAAGGAGCTTGCTATGTTTCTGTGTGCTTCGTATCATGATTCTCAGCGTCCTTGCATCAGAAGTGATAGGTGGCCGACAGGGAGATGTCCAGAAAATTCCCGAAGCGGCTCTTTGCGGTGTCTTCGTGGCTCGGGCCGTACCACATGGGTACCCACCACCAGGTGGCGTTTATTCCGAATCCCCAGGAAGAGTTCATGTTCCAGGTCGCCCCGGCACCGGGCATGATCGTTGGACCGTAGAAGGTCTCCGATTCCAGACGGCTTATGCAGAGTCCTGCGTGAACATACAGGGGAAACTCGAAGGGATAGGAATCAGTCAGATAGTAGGTAAGTTTGCCGGTGATGGGAAACATGGACAGGAGTCTGTCGTTGGGGGTATAGGCGAACATGCCCTTCAGGCTCAGGCCAAGGGTCATGTTGGAGTTGATAAAGCTGGAGTATTCAATGCTTCCGGTACCTCCCAGGCTCAGGTTAGCCGGGGCGGTGGAAAAATCTCCGGGCCGTCTGTAATAGAGAGGGATGAACAGACCGGCGGTAATGTTGAAAACCTGGTCGCCCAGCTCGTACACGCTGCGGTAGTATTCAGCACCTCCGTTCTCTTCCCCTTCAGCTGCACCGCCACCGGGCATGTCGGAGTCCTGGGAATAGACTGGTATGAGCAGTAACAGAATCAGAAGTACACAAAATAGTCGACGGCGGTCCAAGGGTCACCTCGCTGTATAAAAACTTGAAAGATACTTCGTAAAGTTTACAAATAGTATCACCCCAATAAGCTTTTATCAACAGATAGCAATTCCATCAGGGCAATCATTTTGTCTCCTTTGATTGATCATATGCCGTTTTTATGCTAAACAGGGTATCTGTCTAAGGAGTCCTGTCATGGCTAATTTGATCGACGGTAAAAAGATAGCTGCGAAGGTCCGGGAAGAACTGAGGTCCCGTATCGATAAACTTAAAGCACGGGGTATAACCCCTGGGCTGGGGGTCGTGCTTGTGGGGGACGATCCCGCGAGCGTCTCTTATGTAACTGCCAAAGAGAGGGCCTGCGAAGAGCTGGGAATGTTCTCCTCCGAGACCCGTCTGCCTGAAGAAACAAAGGAGAAGGAACTCCTCTCCCTGATAGAATCCATGAACCGTGACCCCAGATTGCACGGTATCCTTGTGCAGCTGCCCCTTCCGCGGCACATGGATGAGCAGAAAATCATTATGGCCATCGATCCAAAAAAGGACGTGGACGGTTTTCATCCTGTTAACGCGGGAAAAATGCTCCTGGGACAGGATTGTTATCTGCCTTGCACGCCGAACGGGATACTCAAGCTCCTGGAAGAGTCCCGGGTGGAGACCAAAGGGGCAGAGGTCGTGGTTCTGGGGCGCAGCAATATCGTTGGCAAACCTGTGGCGAATCTCCTTTTTCGAAAGGCGAATCCCGGCAATGCAACGGTAACAATCTGTCACACCGCCACCAGGAACCTGAAGGAGCATACGCTGAGAGCGGATATTCTCATTGTGGCTGCCGGCCGGGCGGGTACTGTAACCGGCGATATGGTCAAGAAGGGGGCTGTGGTCATCGATGTGGGGGTTAACCGGATTCCCGACGAGAGCAGGAAACGGGGCTATCGTCTCGAGGGAGACGTGGATTTTGTTTCTGTTTCCGAGAAGGCATCCCTCATCACGCCGGTTCCCGGGGGAGTCGGTCCCATGACGATAACAATGCTGCTTTTCAATACCCTGGCGGCTGCGGAGAAGTCCGTATGAATCTGAACTACGTAAGCAGGTCCGAAGACCGTGTGGCTGTACGAAATGTACTTGTCAGTACAGCGGATAAATCCGGCCTGGATGAGTTTATTCCGGCCCTGCTGGAGATCAACCCGGAAGTGAATTTCTACAGCACCGGAGGCACCTTCAACCTGCTTTCGGAAATTCTGGGAGTACTGGCCGATAGCAGGCTGCACCGGGTTTCCGACTATACCGGACAGCCGGAGATGCAGGGGGGGCTGGTCAAAACCCTGGATTTCAAGATCTATCTTGGGCTGTTGAGCGAATCCTTCAATGAGGAGCATCTGCGTGATCTGGAGCGGAGCAATGGAATCAAGTTCGATATGACGGTAGTCAACCTCTATCCCTTCGAACAGACCATTGCCAGGGAAGATTCGACCCTCGAGAACGCCCGGGGCAATATCGATATCGGCGGGCCCTGCATGCTGAGAGCTTCGGCGAAAAACTTTCTCCGCGTGGCAGTAGTCTGCGATCCACGGGACTACCGGCAAACAGTCAGTGAAATCCGGGAAAATCAGGGATGCAGCAGTCTGGAGCAGCGCTTCCGGCTGGCTCGCAAGGCCTTTCGACATACCGCAGGCTACGATACGGCGATAGCCTCATATCTCGAAAAGATCGATCCGGAAGAAGGGCTGGAAATCTATTCAATCAGCGAAAGCCTCTAAGGACGGGAAACAGATATATGGCAAACCAGGCGGACAGAAAACAGTACAGCAGAATTCTCGATGAAGATTTTCCCGGGGAGCTCAGCATCAGCCTGCAGGATGAACGGGGCAGGCAGCACCTGGTATACGAGAAAGTGCAGTGGACCATCGGAGATGAGACCCGGGGACTGCGTTACGGGGAAAATCCTGATCAGCCGGCGGCTCTGTACCGTCTGGTAAACGGTAATTTGACCCTCGGCGAGCTGAGTACCATTCAGCCGGGGCGCTACCTGGCTTCGGATATCGAGCTGCTTCAGAGCGGGAAGCATCCGGGCAAGACCAATATTACCGATGTGGACAACGCCCTGAACATCCTGCGCTACTTTACCGATACCCCCGCGGCGGTAATTGTAAAACACAATAATCCCTGCGGGGCTGCCCTTGGAAAAACCCTTGAGAGCGCCTATCGCAAGGCACTTATGGCGGACCGCATTGCAGCCTTCGGCGGTGCAGTTGTGGTAAACCGACCGATGGATACTGCGACTGCCGGGACCATCTGCGACAGCTACTGCGAGGTTGTGGCGGCTCCTGAATACGAAGATGGGGTCATGGAACTCTTCGAAAAGAAAAAGAATCTGCGGGTTATGCGGATCGGAAATATCTCCAGGCTGCAGCAGTTCGTCGGAACCCGGGTGCTGGATTTCAAGTCCCTCATGGACGGCGGAATCGTTCTGCAGTGGTCTTTTGTCCCGAAGCAGATACGCCCGGATGAACTCCTGCCCGCGGAATGTGAGTACAGAGGGGAGCGTTACGCGGTCAAACGGGCCCCCACGGAAGCGGAAAAAGCGGATATGCTCTTCGGCTGGTACCTGGAGTCTGGAATTACCAGCAACTCCGTTATTTACGTAAAAGACGGTGTCTCCGTTGGAATCGGCACGGGAGAACAGGACAGGGTAGGGGTGGCGGAGATAGCCCGGGACAAAGCCTACCGCAAACTGGAGGACCGTATCTGCTGGGAGCGCCACAGGACCCCCTTCGCCCTGTTGGAGGACCCTTCGGCTAAAGAGACAATTCGGGAAGAGGTCAGGGGGCTGAAGGGAGGATTGGAGGGGTCGATCATGGTTTCCGACGCTTTCTTTCCCTTCCGGGACGGCGCCGAGGTGGGACTCAAGGAAGGGGTCTCCGCGATTATCCAGCCCGGAGGCTCTCTGCGGGACTTTGAAACCATTGAAGCTGTCAACGCATATGGTGCAAGCATGGTCTACACCGGGCAGCGTTCTTTCAAGCATTAGGGACACAATCAACGAATATGGGCAAATTTTTTCTGGAAACCTACGGCTGCCAGATGAATGTGGCGGAATCCTTTTCTGTGGAACGGGAGCTGCTCAACCAGGGCTGGCGGCAGGCAGAGGATGAGTCCGAGGCTGATCTCGTGATTCTCAATACCTGCGCCGTCAGGAATTCGGCGGAACAGCGGATCCACGGCCGGATCGGCTACTACCAGCATCTGAAACAGAGCAGACCCCTCTCTCTTGTCGTAATGGGCTGCATGACCGAACGACTGAACAGCTCCCTGCGCAGAAATTTCCCGGCAGTGGATATGCTGGTAGGGACCTTCGGCAAACAGGATTTTCTGAGATTTATCAGTCGGACAGAGGATATCCGGAAAGGATCAAGGGATTTCTTCGGCGATGAGGTTTACGAATTCCTCTCGGCGGAGGTTTCTCCCGGCGGGTTCAGCGCCTATGTTCCGATTATGCACGGATGCAACAACTTCTGCACCTATTGTATTGTGCCGTATGTCCGGGGCCGGGAGGTTTCCCGAAAGGAAGATGAGATCCTTGACGAGGTGCGTCGTCTCGAGAGTCAGGGGGTTCGGGAAATTACGCTGATCGGCCAGAACGTGAACTCTTACCACGGCGATCAGGGATCCGACTTTCCTGCCCTTCTTGAAAAACTGGAAGCACAAATGGAGTCCATCCGATGGATCCGCTTTATGAGCAGCCATCCCAAGGACCTGAGCGAGCGTCTCATAGAGGTGATTGCCGCTTCGGAGCGGATGTGCAGCCATATCCATCTGCCCATTCAGCACGGCGCGAATCCTGTTCTCTCCAGAATGAACCGGGGATACACCCGGGAGTTCTACCTGTCCCTCGTGGATAGACTGCGGAAAGCGGTGCCGGGCTGTTCCCTTTCCACGGATCTGCTTGTGGGATTCCCTGGAGAGAAGGATGAGGATTTTTCCGCCACTCTGGAACTTCTTGAACGGGTGCGCTTCGATGACGCGTTCACATACAAGTATAACCCTCGAGAGGGTACAGCCGCCGCTTCCTATAATGACCGGGTTCCGGAGCAGAAAAAAAACGAACGCCTGAGCAGGCTGATTGACTTCCAGCGTAAAATCACCGAGGATAATAAGAAGAAGCGTATCGGCGATACGGTGGAAGTACTGGTCGAAGGTATCTCGAAAAAGAATGGCCGGGAGCTTCTGGGACGGACAGAACGAAACGAGATGGTGGTATTTCCTGCCGATAATACTGATATCGGGGAATTTATTGATGTGCGGCTGGATTCCCTTGCCGGGGTGACCTTCCGCGCTGTCCGGCAGTCCTGACGTTATCAGAACACCAAGGAGGTTGCAGATGCCCTGGAGATTGATATTTGTTGTAATCCTAATGGGAATTGTTCTCTTTTTTGTCGGTTTCAATATTGAAAATCGGGCTGATGTTTCCTTCGGTTTTCACACATTCACCCAGGTCCCGATTTTTATCAGCCTGTTTGTGGCATTCCTGGCCGGGGTCATTGTAATGCTGCCCTTTACATTTGGATTTCGGCACAAGAGAAAGCTGAAAAACAAGTTAAACCAGGAAAAGAAAACTAAAAAAGAGAAGCTTCCACGTACCAATGCCAGGAATAGCAAGGATTCTGCTGCAGCTTTACAGGTAACAGAGGAATCCGTCCTCGATTCAGAGACAGGAAAAGGGTAAAGCATCAAGCGTACGGCCATGCGTATTTTTTGCCTGGTATCCATATTCCTTGTTTTTTTTGGTGCTTCTCTCATGGCTGATGAGGGGGATCTTACTCCTTTTGACGCCATTGCGGAGATCACGGATGCCGGAGAGAAGGAAGCGGCTCTGCGGGAACGGCTTACAATTATATCGAGCTTGAACGGAAGACTGCTTTTTCTCGAAGATGCTGCCCGGCATGAGCCACTGCGCAGCGTCGCCGACGGCATTCGAAAAGAACTCCTTCTCTTAAGCGGAAGAACCGAAGAGGCTGAAAAACTCTTGTTGGAATCCGGGAACAGGCAGTCGGAACTCGGGCTGAGACTGGCGATAAATCATGGGAAAATTCCACTCTCCATGAACAGGGAAGGTGCTGTTGTCCCTGGTCTGGACCTCAGCAGTCTGGAAGAACTGTCGAATAACAATCCCGGAAGCCCGGAGTATTACGCGGAGCGAAGGGGAATGATTTTTTCCGCCGCCTTTCTTCTCTCTCCCCAGGTACGGATGCATGAAGACACGGCCTCCGTCGAAGCGGACCAAAGCGTATTTTCCGGCGGATCGGAGGTATCTGAAGGGATAAGTATCCAGGTCGGGGCCTTTTCCCGGAAGGAAAACGCGACGGCGCACCTGGAATACCTCGAGGGCCGGGGAATCAGTGCTGAAATTCTGGCAAGTACACGGCAGGACGGGACAAAGGTCTACAAGACCATTATTTCAGGAATTCCTCAAAACACTGCCCAGCGTGAATTAATCAGACTCAAGGAAAAAGGGATCGAAGGCTTCATTCTTCGTTGATTCCACTCTCCTTTGCCGTATCTATGGTCTCTATCTGTTCGTATTGAATAAAGCCCTCATCATCTGGTAAAAATCCACGGACGCCAACCTTGCCGGGAATAAGGTAAACGGTACGGATTATCTCCTGTTCACGCTGTTCTTCCAGGTAATCAAGTTTGTAAACACGTCTCTCCTCTATAAGGCCGGCAGTACTGAGAAAAACCAGTTCAAGAATAAGGTTGCGATTATACCCAGCGCCGGAGTAGTAGAGAGCATAACCGCCGTTTCTTTCTTTCTCACCATCACGGTACTGAAAGCGGGGTTCATCGAACACTATCGATATCCCTGCTTCGTTGGTGAATACTCCGGAAAGATGGAAGGGAAGCTCCTGACTGGTCTTGCGCTCGGGGTAAAAGATGGACTGAACGTTGCCGCTGATCCTCTGGTATTCTCCGCTCCAGGTATCATTGATATCGCTGGTCCAGATATGGATGTTATGGATGTCCCTTACCGTAATAGACAGCTGTTTGCGGATATACCGTATAAGATCATTGGCTCCGATTATATAGAGCTGATTATAGTTGGTCCGGTTGGAGGCCTGCCAGATATATTCCTCCTGAACGTCTCCGGAATAATTTGCAAAAAACCTGCCTTTCGGCTGGAAGTAAAGGACTGAATGACTGACTTTTCCGGAAGCGTCCTGGCTTGTCTTCAGCCATGGGCCCTGCAGAAATGCCTCAAAATCTCCTTCATTGGAACGGAACAGGCGATTCAATCGTTCGTCCTCGATTCTCTCGCCCCGGACCTGTTCCCGCATAACCTGGGCATAGGAATTCTCCTGGTATCGCCAGTAGTAGCTCGTCTTTATTAAATCGCTCAGATTGTCAGAGTCTTCATCCTGTTCATAGCTGACGATGGGGAAACTCTTTCCATTCTTTTGTCCGTTGTAATAGGCCTGTTCACGTTCGATCTGAACAATCTCGATGGAACCCCGAACCGACAGGGAGGATATGGACGAAAAATAAAGTCCGAATCCGCTGGGACTGATCTCTTTTCTGAATACCCTGAGCAGCTGGTTCCCGTTTTCCGGATCCGTGCCGGTACAGACTATCTCGGGTATATGGTCTCCAACAAGATCGATGAAGCTCATGGAAAAGCTCATGGGGTTGGAAATATCGACTTCCGCCTCCCAGGCGGGGAAATAACTGTCTTGAATGGCATCGTAATCGGCCACAAGCAACCGGATCGAAGCACCTGAAACGTTCCTCTCCCGGTAAGCAATGATCTGCTCTTCAATCTGGTCAATATCGAGATTTTCGTTGACGATCTGTATGATTTCGCTGTTTGGGGGCAGATCGATTTTGGGTTGTACCTCGTCTTCCCGGATGGAACCCGTAAAGTCCATGGCCAACTCCTCGGAAGAGCCGCCCCCTGACGGTGTAACGATAACGGGCTCTGTAGAGACTTCCGAGGCTGCCGGTTCCCTGCTGCAGGAAACCGCAGTAAAAAGAATAAGTACAGTGAGAACGAATAGTACGAGTCGTTTCTTCATACGAGCTGGATTGTAGCGTAAAACCGGAGCTCAGACAATTGTTCCGGGGAAATATCCGGCAAGGTCCCGGAGAACCATGATCCGGATTTGCTCCAGGGGATAGGGAGATTTGAATCCCGCAGCGGTACGGTGACCGCCGCCACCGTATTTCTGGGCAATATCTGAAACGTTGATATTCCCCTTTGATCGAAGGGAGCAGCGTAGCAGCCCCTCATTGTTCTCCTTGAAAAAGAGGCTTACCCGGATCTTTTCAGAATGCAGGGGAATGTTAATCAAGGTGTCCGCCTCTTCATAGAGGGCCCCTGCTTCGGCTATGCAGTCTTTTCGCATGACCAGCACCGATACCTGCTCGTCGTAATGGAGTTCCAGACTGGAAAGGACCCTGGCATGCAACTTAAGGGAAGATACGGAATTGCTTTCGTATATGGCGGTGTACAGATTATAGGGATTGGCACCGGCGAGTACCAGTTTTTCAGCCGCGCTGAAGGTAAAGGCGCTGGTCTTGGGATAGACGAAGCACCCGGTATCGTAAATTATCCCGGTGTATAAGGCTAATGCAATCTCTCTGGATATGACTATTCCCAGTTCCGAAAAAATTTTATACAGGATCTCGCAGGTTGAAGAGGCGGATGCCTCGATAAGCCGTCCGCTGCTTATGTCCTTTTCGCTTTCGTGGTGATCGATAATGAAGTACTCTGCGACATGCGGGAGCAGCTTTTCGGCGACATCTCCGATATTGTGGATGTCATTTGTGTCCAGAATAAGGAGGACTGCTTCCGGGTCCGGTCGGGTGTTCATTGCATGGACAAGTTCCACCATTTCTGCTCTGTAGAGATACCGGTATTTTTCCGGTGCAGGATCGGAGTTTATGATCCTCACGGTCTTACCAAGGGAGACGAGGGCATGATACATGGCGACTTCAGCGCCGATTGCGTCCCCGTCAGGGGTTTCATGGCAGGTCAGGTAAAAAACTGTGTAGGTATCAATAAGCCTCTTGAATGGTAAAAACGCCATGCTGTGCCCGCTTGTGCCTATTTCTTCCGTATGAACGTCAGGCCCTTGTATTTGCCGTAGCGGTCCTTTATCTTCATCGGTTTTCCCAGAACATTTCCCCTCAAGGGGCCGCCGAGAAAAAGGTCCTCTTTGTCGGTGCTGATAATCAGTTCATCCCCTTCGCTGTGAAGGGTCGCCAGGACTTCTCCCACTTTACGGAGTCCCACATCGATACCGCTGATTCCTTCCGAGATATAGAGCTGTTCGTTTCCCGGAAGGCTGATGAATTTCTTTTTATCCGAATCATCCCAGTCTATTTCCAGTTCCAGTTTGCGGCCGCCGGAAAAAACTCCCCGGCTGATGAGTATAATCAGCAGGGCTATAAGCATAAGAACCAGAAGAGCGGCAAGAAGGTACGGCCAGTAACGGGTCATAAATCCCGGTGCCGCGACTTCGGCTGTGAAGATTGCCGGGGTAAAGACGGTCCCTCCGGCGAAATCCGCCCGTATTTCCACCTCCGTGGACGACAGCCCGGCTGCGGCATCGACAAGAAGGGGTATTTCATATTCCTCTTCGCTCTCCGGCTGCACGGACAGACGAACATTCCGGGCCCCTGAATATTCTCTGCCGTCAATGCTCAGGTAGAGAGTGCTGATTCGGATTGTCTGTTCACTTTCATAGCCGTTGCTTTTCAATGAAAGCACAAGGCTGCTTTTTCCATCTTCGCTGAAAGCTCCGATCCGCGGCATGCCGCTCACAGTGACTATTCCCAGTAAATCTCTGGTACTTTCCGCCAGTTTCTCCGTCAGTTTTTCGAGCTCGGTTTCTGATGGTTCTTCCCCCTCCGCAGTGCCGGTTTCTACTTCAGTGTAGGTTCCGCTCAGGGCTTCTGCAATTTCTCTGGCGGCACTTTCCAGACCGATCCCCAGAATATGGATTTTCCACCCCTGCTTTTGTATCACCTTGCTGTTCTCCAGAAACTGGTGGTTGAAGCTTCCGTCGGGGGAGTAGTATTGGCTCTCCGGCGGAGCCTCCTGGATGCCGTCGGTTATCAGCAGCATATACCGTCGACGCTCCCGGTGGTCGTACTGTTTCAGGGTGTCCTGCAGGCTGTCCAGGGCGTTTCCGATATCGGTAAAGCGGCCATCAGCCATGACACTCCGTATTTCTGCGGTAAGATCTTCACGGTTTTCTCTGCCGATTTCCTCGGCAAGCAGCAGCTCCGCCTTGCCGTAAAACTGTATGACGAGAAAGAAATCACCGGGAATCAGCGTCTTCTCAATTAGTTCGTCAACAACATATTCCCGTACCGCATCTATCTCCTCCACCATGGACAGTGATTTATCGAGTACAAGAAAGACGTCAATATTTTCGTCCCGCTGATCCGCTGACGCCGCACAGAGCACAAGAAAAGACAGCGCTGCAATAAGGATGGTTTTAATGGAGATATTAGGAATGAGAGAATCATATCTTTCCGCGATTTTCATGATATACCACACCTTAGCCTCTTTTTTTCAATACTATCACGCGCTGAATCTTAAACATAGCGAAAAAAATCAAAAAAAAAAAAAACGTGCTTGATATTTCCGATAGCATGTTGATAATCTTATAGAGAACAATGATGTAAGGAGAGTCCCATGGGAAGCATAGATCTACCGAAAAGTCCGATGGTGTTTCACCCGGAAAAGCGAAGCGCGGTGGGTTCACGAAACTCTCTCGCCCAGGAAAGCCGGGATCAACAGGCCGAAGTAGACCGACTTCTCGAGGAAGAAGTCGATAAGGTTATTAACCATGTAACCTCGAAACTGCCGAAAGAGGTTCTGGAACGGCTCGATGTTATGGGCGGGCTGAAGGAAAAGGTTTACAACTATTTCAACCAGAACTACCAGAATATGTTTAACCGTTATATCGTCACCACCGAAGACGAAATGGTTAAAAAGGTCAGGAATTTCATTGACCGGGAGGAGATGAAGGTCCTCACCCGCTACACGCCGAAGGAGATTGCACAGCTCCTAGACGAAGTGGGAGGTACCGACAGGTTCAATACCGGTGAAATCGAAAAATCCATTGTCAACATGTACGGACACCTGCAGGGCCACGTCCAGCGGGGTGTTAACGACCTGGAGAACCTGACCAACTCGCTGCTGCGTCAAAAGACCGATGTAGGCGCGTTTATCCGTGGAGAAAACGCCTATTCCGTTGTTAAATGTGCCTTCAAGGACAACATTTACAAGCCGAAAACGGTTTCGGACGTCAAACTTTCTGTCAATATCCTCGACTCGGAGCTTATCAGCCCGATTTTCCACTATCAGGTAACCGTTGAATACCTGATCAAGGACCTGATCTCCAAGCATATCATGGACAATATTGACAAGGAGATCGAACAGCTCAAGGATCAGCGCATTGATGAAGGTCTGGATGAACTGAACGATTCCGAGATCATCTTCGAGAAGATGAAGCGGGTGGAGAACCACACCTCCGACGACAAGGAGAACCCCAAGTCGAACCGGTACCGCTACTTTGCGAAGAGCCTGATGGAAAGAATCGAAGGTCTTCGCGCCGAGATTGATCCTGAAGCCTTTGACCAGCTGAATATCCGGGAAAACCTGAAAGAGATCATTGATATCGAGAATATCAGGAACCGGGGCTACAATACCGCCATCAACTCGATCACCTCGATTCTGGACACCTCCAAAATGGGGTATCAGTACATCGAAAACCTCAAGAACACCCGCGAGCTGATTATCCGGGAGTATGAGGATACCGACGCCAACAACCTGCCGGACGAGCGGTATCAGATCAAGATGAAGTATTACGACAATGCTCAGCTCATCGAAGAGCGCAAAGCCTACGATGTGATGATCAAGTCCCTGGAGGTTGAGGTTCAGCACATCTGGGACGTTCTGGATATGGTCTACGAAGACACCAAATTCTGGAAACGCATCTCCGATTTCAATGATCTGGCGGCTATCTACAAGAACAAGATCCGTAAGAAGATCAAGGCGAAAACCGGCGACCCCGTCTATGAGGATATCGAAAAAAGCTGGGACGAGATCTCCTTCGTACAGCCTGCCGAGACCCAGGTCGAGAAAATGAACCGGACCTACATCTTCGAGAAGGACAAAATCAAGAACCGGCTTATCCTGATGAAGCAGAAGCTGCAGGATATGTACGGCTTCCGGTATCCCGTACAGCGCCGGGTCATGGAAGACCGGCTGCAGTTCCTGGAAAGGGAATTCAATAAGTTTGATTATATGATCAATCCCTACCATATACAGCCCGGCCTGCTGCTTGACGTGGATATCACCTCCATCAAGCGGAAAAAGGCAACCCTGGACGGTATGGCCAACGTTCTGAACGAATTCCTCCACGGTGTGTCCAAAGGATTCCAGGACGCCGCGTTTGCCGCATTCTCCCGCAGACGTTCCACAGTACGTGAGGACATCGACATGCACTTCTCGTCTTCAGCAGAAGAAGAGGCTGCAGAAACCGGCGGCGGCATGGCTTATCTCGATATGCTGAATACCGATACAGAGCCTGCCTCTGCTCCCGAGTCTTCCCCCAAGCCCAAGGGCAAAGGCAAGTCCAAAGGTGTTGTGGATGCCCCCGCCAAGAAAAAGAGCAAACGAGGGCGCCCCCGAAAAAGTAAATCCAAGGATTCCGGACTGACCACTATCTAAGCGGTTTGTTGTGCCCCCTCCTCGTGAGGGGGTCTCTTTTTTCAACTGCGCGAGAGGACAAAAAGATGGGAACATTACCGTACGCTTATGAACATTTTTTTACCCGGGAGGGATTCAACTCCTCCCTGGGGCATTTTCAGGCTGTAGCCAACATAATCCCGGAAATCCAGCAGAAGAACAATCTTGCGGATCAATTAAACCAGATGATAGGTGAGAATACGCTGAACCAGAACCAGCTGGGACCTATCGTCTATGCGCTGCTTGTAGACAAATACGGCTATGCCTGTGATTCATGCAACCTGAAGGAAACCGTGGAAGCCTTTGACAGTCTTCATGAGGCTGTGGTCGGATGGAATGCTGTTGATCTTGTCATGACATACATCCACCCGGAGCTTGGATATTTGATCGTAAATCCGAAAAACCGCTCTTACTGGGATTCTGTCGGCACCTTGAGAAAGAACGAAATCGTCACAGTGTATGCAGGCGGAATGGACAAGGGAGTCGATCAGAAAACAGCCGACAAGGCTGTAGAGACATTTGTTAAATTTTTGAACGGTTCCGCCGGGAAGACTCCGGCGCTGCTGTCGAAGGGATCTTTCAAATACTCACCGCCGAAGGAAAAAAAAGAAGCAAAAAAAACGACAGCACCAAAGAAGAAAACCGGTACAGTCAGAAAAACCGCCAGTCAGGAAGTCGCTGCTGCAGCTTCACCTCCGCCCGCCAGAGAGAGCGGAGGGGGTAAAAAGCGCATGACTCCGTTTTACTCTGTTCCTGTTACCAACGAGCTTTTTCACAACGGTAACGTTGAGGCCTGGAAAAGGATCATCCAGAGTTACCAGGCAAAACATCCCGGTCTCGAGGTGTACATTTTTTATGAAGGCGAACGAATTCATGATATAGCTGCCCTTTTCAAATGGGGAAAGGTCAAACACGGCAGTACCATTGTTTTTGCGGTTGCCGGAGAAGATATTAAGGATGTGGCGAAACTCCAGCGTTATCTTCGCCAGGGAGCAAGTCCCAGGTTCGAAGATTTTCTGCGGTTCCCGGTAAATACCGTGCTGAATCTGTTCTAATAATGAGCTGAAAGGGGAGAATGTATGGCCGCCAACAAAAATATCCACTATTTTAGTCGAAATATACGACCTAAAAACGAACAGGTTATGGAAAAATCAGGACTGCGGGGAAAGCAGGCCCTCGAGTTTGCTTCCCTGGACCTGCCCATCCTGCCGGGGTTTATAATTGACGCGGAAATTGCAGCCCATCTGGATGATTTTGATTTCAAGAAAGAAGCGGGTATCCATCTCAAAAAATTTGAGGATGTTGTAAAAAAGCGCTTTGATGATCCTGAGAATCCTCTTCTCCTCAAAATCGTGATCAGTCCCAACCTGGCAATCGTTCATTATCCGACACTGCACAATTTCGGTTTGACCGACGCTACTATTCCGGGTTTTTGCGGTTTCGTAGGGGAGACTTTTGGATACCACGAAGTTCTGTTCATGCTGCATGGGTTTCTGGAAATCGAACTGAAAATTTCCGAACTGGAGAAAAAGGAAAAGAAACGGCAGGAGCTTATCACTGCCATCGGTGAACTCAAAAAAATACTGGAAGGAGATGCCGGTTCGAAAGAACTGAAAGCAGCCTTTGCAAAATACCGGGGACTGCTGCCGAAGGAGTTTTTTACCTCCGCCTATTCCCAGATGCAGACCGCCCTGCAGCGTATCAGTTTAATGCTGAAACTGGACGACCTCGATGACGAGGACGCCGCAATTATGGTACAGCCCATGGTGTACGGTAATTACGGTAAGGACAGCGCCTCCGGCAGTTTCTACACCAGGGATATTGTGAGCGGTGCGGATCTGCTCCAGGGCTGGTACAATCAGAACGAGTTCGACACCATCGACACTGAGGGCAAGGACATTAACGATATTGGCAGCGGTTTTCTGAAGGAATTGAAAAATATTGCAAAAACCGTTGAGGATCATTTTAAGGAGATACGTTTCATCCGCTTTACCATTGAAAACAAGCAGGTGTGGCTTATAGAACAGCGTCCAGTAATGACGAAATCGACTCAGGCAGATCTTAAAACCCTGCTCGATCTGTACAGTCGGAAAATAGTCGATCAGGAGTATCTGATAAAGGGCATAAAACCTGCACAGCTGAATGAAATACTTCACCCTGTGGTGGATATCAAATCCACAAAGGATTTTGAAGAAATCAGCGGAGGAATCTCCGGTGCACCCGGAGCGGCTGTCGGAAGAGTATATTTTACAACCGAAGGACTGCTGGAAGCCTATAAGACCGCTCAACTGGAAGGAACGGACACAAAATTTATACTGTGTATGCCCGCTACCTTTGCAGAAGATGTCAAGGCCATTGAAGTCGCTACGGGCGTTCTTTCCAGTGAGGGAGGTTATTCTGCCCACGCTTCGGTTGTCGCACGGCAGTACGGAAAGGTCTCTCTGGTTAAACCTGAGCTGCGGATTAGCGGGAAGAAAGCCGTTATGGATAAAGTGACGGTAAAAGAGGGGGACTATATAACCATGAATGTTCCCCATTACGGTGACCCGCAGATATTTATAGGAAAGGCATCCCTTATCGAACCTTCTCCCGAAGGATCCGGTTTGCTGGAGTATGTCGATATTGTAAAGAAGCTGATGAAGAATTTCCATGTTCGGGTTAATGCGGACAATCCCCATGACGCCGAACTTGCAGTTCGTTTTGGCGCCCAGGGAATCGGTCTTTGCCGGACGGAGCACATGTTCTTTGACGAGAAGCGTATCAACGTTTTTCGGGAAATGATCATTTCGGATAGTACGTCTGACCGGGAAGGGGCTCTGAAAAAGCTTAAAAAGATGCAGGTCCAGGATTTCTCCGGTATCTTCCGGGCAATGGATGGCAAGGAGGTCACCATCCGTCTTCTGGATGCTCCGCTCCATGAGTTCCTGCCCCACAACGATACCGAAATGGGGAACTTTCTGGACCACATAAAGGGGCAAAAGAAGTATCAGAACCTGAGCCAGAAGGAGATTCGATACCGCTGTGATTCGCTCAGGGAATTTAATCCCATGCTTGGACACAGGGGCTGCCGGATCGCCGTCTCTTATCCCGAAATTTATCGCATGCAGATCGAGGCTATCTTTGAGGCTGCCTATGCCCTTCGGGACGAAAAGATCAAGGTCATGCCGGAAATCATGATTCCCCTCATAATGAATGCCGATGAGCTGAAACTTATTGTGTACGGCAAGAAGATCGAGGGAGATACCTATGAAGGTCTTACATCGGTAGCAGAGGCCATACGTAAGGAGAAGGGAGGAAAAGAACTGTCCTACAAGATTGGGACCATGATCGAGCTTCCGGCTGCGGCCCTGAGTGCCGGCGAAATAGCCCGTTACGCAGAGTTCTTTTCCTTTGGTACAAACGATCTTACCCAGACATCCCTTGGGCTCTCCAGGGATGATTTCAATTCATTCATGCCCGACTACACCCAGTTCGACATACTGAACGGAAATCCCTTTCAGCAACTGGACAAGAATGTCAAAGAGCTGATTCAGACGGCGGTCCGACGGGGGCTCATGACCCGGCCGAAGCTGAGTACGGGAATATGCGGAGAACACGGTGCGGTACCGGAGAATATCAGCTTCTGCATGGAGGCAGGGCTGGACTATGTTTCCTGTTCCGTCTATTCAGTACCGATCGCCATGCTGGCGGTTGCCCAGATAGAACTGGAACGACAGGAAGCTGCCGCGGGATGAATGTACTCTTCTAAAGGGATAAAAAAAGCTGCCGTTTTTCGCGGCAGCTTTTTTTTCGGTCCTTGTAAATGGTAAAGCTGTATTAAAAGATGGAGAACTTTTTTATACCCTCGATCACGTAGGCAGCGGCTTTTTTGGCGTCCGATTTCGGGACCCCCGCCTCTTTGTTTATGGTCTCGGTAAAAAAATATTCCATGGTATTGAGAACGTCCGGAGTGTTGAAGATCAGCAGAGAAAAGTTGATTCCCGTAGGTCTGAGTATGGTAAAGGACGAATAGGTCATGGTAGGGACCTTGCTCACCATCACTTTGGTCTGGTTTTTAGCAGTAAAAATCTCGAGTTCGTTAAAACGGTGGGGAATCTGGTAGGCCATCTTGCGGACATAAGGTTCCACATGTTTTTCCGGGTAATTTGTAGGTTCGACCAAAACAAAAAGTTTATTTCCGTCGGTCTGAAAGGTCAGGCCTTCTTCGGTGAGGTAGATATTCTTTACACCATTGTAGGCGACAACCTCATATTTCGAATAGGCCGAATTCTGGTCGAAAAACGAAGATACAATATACCCCCCGTCCCTGGGAAGTTTGTCTTCAGCGTATGCCTGGAAGAGATCTAAAGCTTTCGTCGCCATTTTGTCCTCCTTGTGTCAGTATAAATATGGCCGGGAAAATATCAAGCTGATTTTTATATTTCTTTCAGCTCCCCCGCTTTTTTCAGGAATTTATCAGCAAAAGAGTCGAGTCCCCTGTCTTTATAAATTTTACCGATATTGTGGTAGGGGCGCCAATCCCGGGGATCCAGTTCCATCGCCGACCGAAATGCTGCCATGGCAGCTTCCGCATTGCCCTCCTTATGCAGAAGCACCCCGTGAATCAGCTTCAGGGACGAACTTGGTCTCTTTAAATATGCCAGGGCGCTTTCGAGGAGTTTGATTGCCTGCTTCCTGCGTCTGCATTTATCCAGGGAGTAGAGCAGGGAACGGAGAAATACTTCGTTTTCCGGTTCTTCCCGCAGAAGCTCCCTGTATATAATCGCAGCGTCCCGATAGCGTCTGGTTTTTCTGTAGCAGATAGCAAGAAGACGCTGCAGCCGGACATCGAGATTCCCGGTTCCAAGAAGGATTTCTGCCTCCTCCGCGGCATCTGAATAGCGCTGATCTGTATAGAGAAGGTCGATAAGCTGTACCCGGAGTTCGCGGTTGTCAGGTTCCCGGTCAAGAATTTCCCGGTACAGGTTTATCAGTTCTCCGGTATCGCCGGAATCCTGGAAACAGGTAATCAGACCTTCCATGGCAGGGGTATGATTTTCGTTAAGGATCAAGGCTTTCCGGTACCATTTTACCGCCAGGTCGGGCAGACCTGACCGTACATACTGGTCAGCCAGAGCGCACAGAATATATGGGTCTGGGCCGTTCCGCCGCACCTCCTCCCTGACCTGGTCCAGGAGCTCTTCAGCTGGATATTCAAGACGGCAACGGCTCAGGGTAATGTAGTAAGCGGCAAGATCGCCGTACTGGCCGCTTCCGGAAAGACCCTCCAGACGGCTTATTACCTGTGTCCAGTTGCCGCGCTGCCATGCTATCATGGCAAGACCCATGCGGGCTTCGCCGGATCCGGGGTTTCCCTTGAGGACCTGGTTGAAATGGTTTTCCGCCAGATCAAGATTCCCTGTGTTACGATAGGCTTCCCCGACAAGAAGATGCATATCCGCATCCCTGCGGATTTTCAGGGATCTGCAGCCGTGAAAAATGGCCTTCCGAAAATCCTGGTTTTGAAAGTTCTTTACCGCCAGAAGAGGTTCCACATTTTCCTGTCCCAGACTGAAGCCCTCTCCTTCAGGAAGGATATGCTCAATTTCCCGCAGGATATTCCGGGCCTCGTCGAGTCTTCCGCAGGCAAAAAGGGAGTCAGCCATCTGAAGTCTGATAAGCTCGTCATCCTCTTCGAGTTCAGCGGCTTTTCGGTAATAGTCGAGTGCCCTGGTATGGTCACCCTGCTCCCGAAGTATTTTTGCCAGATAGAGATATACAGTTACCGAATTAAGGTCCAGGCTTTCGAGAAACTCGAGTACCTGCTGTGCCGTATCCAGATCTTCGGCATTAAAACGGCGTAATCCGTAGACCAGAAGGGCGTTCAGGTAACCAACATAGAGCCGGCGATTTTCAGGGGCCTGTTCAACAGCCTGACCCAGGTAGTGTACGGCATCCTCGAATCGCCTGGCCTTCAGACAGGCCATACCCAGCAGAATAAGGGGTTTTATGTTGGCTGAATGACGGCTTGCCCGCTTGAGCAGGGGAATAGCCCGTGAGCAGGCTCCTGCGGCCAGATATGCCCGGCCAAGGAAGAAGTCACCGGCGGAGGATCGGGGCCTCATTCGCCGGTAATAGGAAAGAAAGATGACCGCCTTGTTGTAATCTTTCATTGCGTGATAAGTCCGTCCCAGGTAGAGGTAGGCATCCGGGAGTCCCTCTGATTCAGTTACGATCCTGGTAAGAAGGCGAAGGGATTCCTCGTAATCACGTCGTTTTCCGGCATCTACTGCTTTTCGCAGCAGCTCCTCATATTTTTGCATAGCTTCATTGTACCTAAAATACGCTCCGATACCTACCCGGGCTTTGACAAATGGTCCCCTTTTACGGCATAGTAGCGTATGGAAGAGAGAAGCATTTTTCACTGTCTGTCCCCCCTGGACCATCGTTATTATCTGGCAAATCGGAACTTGTTCGATCAGCTTGGCAGCTACCTGAGCGAAGAGGCTTCGATCCAGTACTGTATCAAGGTAGAAATCGCCCTCCTTAAAAGCCATGTAAAACTGAGCATGAAAGAACGCCCGGATCTGCTGGCCGCCCTCGATTCTGTGGAGGCGTCTGTCAGTCCCTCCGAGGTCTACGAAGAAGAGGAGAAAACCCAGCATAACATCCGTGCACTGGTTAACGTACTCAAGCGCAAGGTCCCTGAGGAAACCGCTCCCTATGTACATCTTGGCGCCACTTCAGTGGATATTCTGGATACTGCTCAGTCAATGCGCATGCGGGACGCGGTCAGGAATGTGATACTTCCGACTCTGCTCAAGGTTGAGGAGGAACTGGTCCGTCTCTGCCGGAACAATGCCGAGCTACCTCAGGTGGGTCGGACCCATGGGCAGCATGCTGTACCCATTACCTTTGGTTTTGCCATGGCTGAGTATGCTTCCAGGCTCGGAAAATCGATTATCCGGATCAACCGCCTTGCCGGTGATCTTCGGGGAAAAATTGCCGGAGCGGTGGGTTCTTATAATTCCACAGCCCTGCTGACCCCCGATCCTGAAAGCTTTGAGGCGGAAATCCTCGAATCCCTGGGTTTAAGCCCCTCGGAAACCGCGACCCAGATGGTGGAGCCCGAGTATCTGCTCAGACTTCTCCTGGAGATTAATGTGGCCTTCGGTATCCTGGCCAATCTGGCCGACGACCTCCGGCACCTCCAGCGTTCCGAGATCAACGAGGTCCGGGAGCTGTTCAAGAGCGACCAGGTCGGTTCCTCCACCATGCCCCAGAAACGGAATCCCTGGAACTCTGAACATGTAAAGAGTCTATGGAAGGCCTTTGCTCCCCGGGTCATGACCTTTTTTATGGATCAGATATCCGAACACCAGCGTGATCTGAGCAATTCCGCCTCCATGCGTTTTATCGCCGATTATCTTGCAGGATTCGCCGCCGCTGCTGCCCGCAGTCTGAAGGTGCTGAAGAGTCTTCACGTCAATGCGGAGCAGATGATGAAGAACATTCAGGCTTCCGGGGATCTGGTCCTCGCGGAGGCTGCCTATATTCTGCTCGCCGCGGCGGGAGAATCGGAGGCCCACGAGATAATCAAACAGCTGACCCTGCGCTGCGAGAAGGAAGGAATCAGCCTTGCCAAGGCCATACACGAAAACAGCGCCGTCAATGAACTTGTCTCCCGCTCCCTCAAGGCAGTTGGACTGCCCGAGGCAGAGCTGTTTTTTTCCCGCCAGGAGCAGTACCGTGGGGTGGCGGTCAAGAAAGCCAGGGAGATTGCCGACCGCTACGAAAGCATACAGGACCTTTTGAAGGAGGATAAATAGATGGAATTTCGAGAATCCCTGAGCTACGACGATGTTCTGCTTATTCCAGCCTATGCTGATTTTCTGCCCGGTGAAGCATCGGTAAAAACCCGCCTGTGCGGGGATTTATATCTGAAGGCACCAATAATCTCCGCCGCCATGGATACGGTAACAGAGAAGGAGATGGCTATAGCCATGGCACTGAACGGAGGAGCGGGGGTCATTCACCGGAATCTGAGCCCTGAAGATCAGGCTGCCCATGTAGGAAGCGTCAAACGCTACCTGAACTGGGTTATCGATAATCCGATTACTGTTGATCCGGAAGATTCCATCGCAGAGGTCAAACGGAAAACCCAGAGTAACCGGGTCTCCGGTCTGCCGGTGGTCGATACTGAGGGCTATCTGAAAGGAATTATCACCAGCAGGGACTTGAGGTTCTGCAGGGATGACAGTCGGCGGGTAAAAGAAATCATGACCGTTGATCCTGTGGTGGAAATCGGGGATCCTACACACGAGAGCGCCCAGGAGAAGTTCGATACCCACAAAATCGAAAAACTGCCGGTGGTCGACAAAAACGGCAGACTTACAGGTCTTGTAACTGTCAAAGATATAGAGAAACATCAGGATTATCCAAATGCCGCGGTGGATTCCCGGGGCAGACTGATCGTCGGAGCTGCAGTATCTCCCAATGACTGGCGGGTGCGCATGCCGCTGCTGCAGGCGGCGAATGTAGATTTTGTTGTCCTTGATACCGCCCACGGGGACAGCAAGAGTGTTATCGACGCAATAAGGAATATAAAAGCTGACTTCAGCGCTGCGGTTATCGGAGGGAATGTGGCTACCCCGGAGGGGACCCGACGACTTATCGATGCCGGGGCCGATGCGGTAAAGGTAGGGGTCGGACCGGGATCTATCTGTACCACCCGGATTGTTGCCGGTATAGGGGTTCCGCAGTTTACCGCAGTGCTCGAGTGTGCAGAGGAAGCTGAAAAATCCGGCATTCCCGTGGTGGCCGACGGGGGCATAAAATTTTCAGGCGACATAACAAAGGCCATCTGCGCCGGTGCCGGTACCGTGATGATCGGAAACCTCTTTGCCGGATTAAAGGAGGCCCCGGGTCGGGAGATAATCTACGACGGGCGCATGTTCAAGGAATATCGTGGAATGGGGAGTCTTTCCTCGATTCAGCAGGGTTCTGGGGACAGGTATCAGATGAAGGAAGGAGAAGCCCCGGTACCGGAAGGAATCGAGGGAAAGGTTCCTTACAAGGGAGAACTCAAAAACTTTTTCCACCAGCTGGTAACAGGTCTGAAAAAGGGAATGGGGTACTGCGGCTGTCGGACCATAGATCAATTGCGTTTATACAGGAATTTTGTTAAGATTTCCAGCGCCGGGCTTCAGGAGAGTCATGCTCATGATGTTTCCATCACCCAGGAAGCCCCCAACTATTCACGAAATTAGGGGAAATAATGAATCTTGTCGTAATTGGTGCTCAATGGGGTGACGAAGGAAAGGGAAAACTCGTTGATTACATGGCAGGGAACGCCCAGGTGGTTGTCCGCTTTTCCGGAGGCGCCAATGCGGGACACACCATAGTAATCGGAGATACCACATATAAACTGCATCTGATTCCTTCCGGTGTTATCAGTAAAGAGAAGATTGCTGTGCTGGGTACGGGTATGGTAATCGATCCGGAGGCTCTCTTCAGTGAACTGGAGATGATTGAGTCTCAGGGGATCGACTGGCATGGGAGGGTTCTTATCTCCGATCGGGCCCACCTTGTGCTTCCGCGATACAAGACTATGGACCTGGAGCTTGAGAAGGACCGGCGTCTGCCCATCGGAACCACCGGTCGGGGGATCGGCATCGCTTACGCTGAGAAGGCCCAGAGAGAAGGGGTCCGGGCAGGTGATTTGTGGGATTCCAGGGTTTGGAACAGCCTGTTGCCTGAAGACCGGGACTTCCTGACTCCCTTCAAGGAGCGACTGGAAGGCATGGTGATTAACCTTGCCTCGTTCATGGCGGAACACCGTGAATCGAATGTCTTGTTCGAAGGGGCTCAGGGCATTCTTCTTGATCTGGATACCGGAACATATCCTTTCGTTTCGTCCGGGTATTCAAATGCAGCAGGCGCGGCCCTTGGCGGAGGTATTGGCCCCCGGGATCTGGATAAAATCCTCGGTGTTTTCAAAGCCTATTCCACCCGAGTCGGAAACGGCCCTTTCCCCAGCGAGTTTGCCCCGGAAGAGCATGGGGGTCTCATCGATCTGGTGCGCGAGACCGGACGGGAATACGGTGTAACCACCGGACGTCCCCGACGATGCGGTTATCTCGATCTGGTTGCCCTCAAATATGCCTGCCGCACCAACTCCATCGATGCCCTGATTCTTACCCATCTTGATGTCTATGATACCCTGAAAACCGTTACCCTCTGTACCGCTTATGAAATAGACGGGAAAAAGGTGAGCGACTTTCCAAGTCGTATTGAGGACCTTGAGAAGGCGATACCCGTGACAAAGGACTTTCCCGGCTGGCAGCAGAACCTGGGGGAAATCAAGAAGTACCAGGACCTTCCCTGGGAGGCCCGGGAGTATATCCGCTTTATTGAAGAGTATACCGAAACCCCGGTTACCATTGTTTCCGTGGGTTACGAACGGAATCAGACTATCCTTCGCGAGGACCCATGGATTCAATCCTGATTCTTGATTTTGGAAGCCAGACAACCCAGCTGATCGCCAGGAGAATCCGGGAGATCGGTGTATATACGGATATAGTCCCCGGAGATACACCGGTATCTGATTTGCCTTTGAAGGGAGTAAAGGGCCTTGTTTTTTCCGGAAGTCCCTTTTCCGTTTACGAAAGGGATGCCCCTCAGGCTGATAAAACAATCTATTCCCTGGAGCTTCCGATTCTTGGAATCTGCTACGGTTTTCAGCGCTTGACGGAGGATCATGGCGGAAAGGTCTCTCCCCTGGAGAAACGGGAGTTCGGCCGGTCCCGGATTGAATACCGTCGTGCAGCTCCACTGTTCAGGGATATTCCCGACGGTTTTACCTCCTGGATGAGCCACGGCGACAGTATTGAGAAGACCGGAGAAGGCTTTGAACTGCTGGCCCAGTCTGAGCACCATATCGCGGCAGCCTGGAACAGGGAAAAGCATCTTTACGGTATCCAGTTCCATCCGGAGGTTAGCCACTGCGAGTACGGGGTGGAAATCCTGCGCAACTTTGTTCTGGATATCTGCGGTGCCAAGGTAGCCTGGTCGATGGAAGCCTACCTGGAGCAGGTGTCGGATGAGATTCGCAGGCGGGTTGGAGGCGAGCGGGTTTTGCTGCTGATCTCGGGGGGAGTAGATTCCACCGTTGTGGGGGGCTTGCTGCTTCAGGCCCTGCCACATGAACAGGTTTATCTCATGTATATCGATACCGGGCTCATGCGTAAGGACGAGTCGGTGGAGGTCGAGCGAACGCTGCGTTCCCTGGGAGCGAAGAATCTTTCGATAATTCACGCGGAGGATGAGTTTTTATCGGCCCTGGCGGGGATTGACGATCCTGAGGAAAAGAGGCGCATTATCGGGGATCTGTTTATTACAGTACAGACCCGGGAGGTGGAAAAACTTTCCATCGGAGATGCCTTCCTTGCCCAGGGGACCCTCTATACCGACATGATAGAATCCGGCAAGGGGGTCGGAAAGAAGGCCAAGGTCATAAAGTCCCATCACAATGTTCGCTCTCCCCTGGTTGAGGCCAAGCGTGAAGCCGGCCGAATCATAGAACCCCTGGACAAACTGTACAAGGACGAGGTTCGGCGTCTTGGATCTACCCTGGGAATAGGCGACCAGATAATCAGACGCCACCCCTTTCCGGGGCCCGGTCTGGCTGTTCGCATCCTCGGTGAGATAACACCGGAAAAATGCGCTATTCTGCGGGAAGCCGACTCCATATTCATGGCTGAACTGAAAAAACGCGGACTCTACGACGAAATCTGGCAGGCCTTCAGTGTTTTGCTCCCAGTTCGCTCCGTAGGGGTAACCGGAGACGCCAGGGAGTACGGCTATGTGCTTGCCCTGCGGGCGATTATCAGTCGGGACGGAATGACCGCTGATGTTTATCCCTTCGAATCAAAGGACTTGCTGGAGATATCCAGCCTTATAACAAATTCGGTCCGTGAGATTGGCAGGGTGGTGTACGATATCTCCTCAAAACCGCCAGCGACAATTGAATGGGAATAGACACCTATCCGCTGACATAGTGTGGACGACAGGATAAAAGCTGCTTAGTAAAGTTGGAAAAGTGCGTTTATAATGAAGGGGTGATTTACAGAGCTTCAGATTGTGCCGTGCGACCGTTTTTTCTCATACTAAGCATTTTTCTGACCCTGTGTTCCTTTCAGCTGAACGCTGCTGATCCGACCCGGGACTGGATCGGTGGGTGGTCTTTGCGTGATGCCACCGGGGCCGGTTTGTCTCCTCGCTTTCTGTTTCTACCGTATTCCAGCTCATCCGTTCCCTATTATGTGCATGAGCGTCTTGCCTTGAAGGGGTTCGAGATGATCCGGCTGGAGATTTTCTCTGAAACCGATACACTGCTGGAAATTTCTGTCACCGACAGTGAACTGCGGACTTTTCATGTTGTCCGAAAGGTGAGCGGACAGACTGTCAATATTCTGCATCTGAAGCCTTCAGATTTCCTCTCTCATCCCGAGCAGTTTTCCCGACTAAAGCCCCTCCGACCGGAAGATGCAGGAACGAGTATTACTGTATACGATGCGGGGACATCCCACGCTTTTATTCCCCGACGCAATCGTCTGGTAATTCATGACTTGAGCATTCAACTTCCGGAATTCCCGGTCCACAAGGGAATTCTCCGGGTCAGGGATGAGCTTGAACTGAATAGTCCCTGGGAGATCGCCGGTGATATAATCGTGGAGCCCGGTGCGTCTTTACGCATACAAAATACGGATCTGCGAATTGCAGGAAGAATTATTTCCTTTGACGCTGAGGTCCTGATCAATAACTCCCGTTTAGACTTTTTACAAACCCACCCCCGTGAAAATGGGATTATCATAAACGGTACCAGCAGTCTCTCTATACACTCATCTCAGCTTGTTTCTGTTTTTCCTCTGGATCTGGCTCTTGCGGATGATTCCAGGATCCATATACGGGATACCAGCGCAGATGGCATTTTTCGTTATACTACGGGGGATTCAAGTTCCCTCATAATCGAGAATTCCAGAAATATTGGTGAAATCCGTTATTCCCGTGGTTCCTCAGTAAAGATATTTAATTCTGAGAACGTGCTTATATGGCTTAACGGTGACTCCGAGCTTCAGGGAACCTGGTCTCTTCCCTATTTTTCGAGAGTGAGGAGCTGGGATGGAATGGGAATCTTTCCGGTGGAGATAGTGAATAGCAGCTCCATCAGGTGGGGGCTGAGACTTTTCAAAGGGGTTGGCGGAAAACTTGCCCGGGGACGTCTTGAGGGGATCGAGCTGATCCTCAAGGAAGGCGAGGAAGGAGATTTTAACGGGGTGCGAAATCTTAAGCCTCCGCCGACGGGGAAACTCCAGGAAGAAGGCTATGACATCAGCTTTGGCAGGAGTGTGAAATTCGGGTACTGGAATTTTGTGGCCGAGAACGGTTCTTCCCTGGTGCTCAGAAACTCACTCTTTTCTACTGCGGAGATTTCCGGACGGCATGCTACCATGACCATAATAAACAGCGAGTCCAGTGGGGATGAGGGTCTTATAACTGTCAGCCTCGGCAGCTCATGCTTTATTCAGCAGTCTACCCTGAACACTCCTCTTGCTGTTTCCTTTGGAGGAATGGTCCGTGCTTTTGATACCAGAATAAACTCCCGGGGAATTGTGGAGAACGGAGGTTTTCTTGTAATGCGGCGTGTAGAATCGGGCAAGCCCATGGAAATGCGTCCCGGAGGGAGAATCTCCGGCTCTGCGGCGCCTCTGGGTACATATATTCCTTTTGCTGAAGATGCGGTCCCCGCGCCGGTATTATCCCGAATGGAGGTGGGCGGAATCGGGACCTTTCTGCCCAGGATCAGCGGGTTTGAAGAGTATGAAAATACGATCGTCCCCCATTTTGAGGTGGAGATTCTCCGCCGTTTCTATGTCCGTTTTCCGGAATTCGAATATGTTGCCTACAGAAGGGGCAGCCCCTTCTTCTCCTCCCTGTCGTTTAAAGTCTCAGCCCTCTTTGAAGGGGAGGATTCGGTAAAGCCGGAAGAGGAAGAAAAATCGGATGTCTTTTATCTTCCCCTGGCTTTTGAAACCGGATTGCGGGGACGTTTTCGTCTTTTTGGTCCTTTCTGGGGAGTTGCAGAGATTGCCGCAGATCCATCGGCGCGAATATATTCCGGGTTCCGGATGTACGCCGAAGTCGCCGCCTTGAGGAATATCCCTCTCCTGGGGGTGGATTCCCGGCTGTATGCTGGAGTCCAGGTCGCCGACGCCGGATACATCGACGACCTCTATTATCCGCCGGAGATTCAGCAGTCCGGCATAATGGTGGAAAAGTTCAGCTACGGAGGAAACATCTCCCGCAGCCTGGGAGAAAACTGGCTGGTAAGTATAAGCTGTCAGGTGGAGGACTACGTCGGACCAGCCGCAGAGTCACCACTGTTTACGGGTGACTCCTTTGACTGGAGGGCCATTCTGGCCCTGATCTATCGGATGCGCTAGATTATTTGTTCCGGAACTTATATTTGTCGTCCACAGTCTCCTCCAGCCGGTCATGCGCCGGTGGAGGTCCGGGGAAGATGGAGCTTATTTCCGTCCTCATTTCCGGTGTAAGGGTGTAGTCTGCCGCTGCAAGGGAGTACTGAAGCTGTTCTGAATTCCTCGCCCCTATAATCGGCGCAGTCAGGGCGGGGTGCGACTTGACCCAGGCAATCATCAGGGTAACCGGATCAATGCCGTGACTCCTGGCGTAGGAGGCGAACTCCGCTGCAGCACTATGAAAATCATCCCGTCCGTAGCGCTGAACGTACATTTCCTGTTCCGCAAAACGTCCGCTTTTGGGTTTTTCTCCGGGCGTGTACTTACCCGAAAGAAGTCCGCCAGCCAAAGGACTGTAGGAGATTACTGCCATGTTTTCTGCTTCTGCCAGAGGCAGAATTTCTGTTTCAGCCTGACGTTTCAGCAGGTTATACATGGGCTGGATGCACTCGAAGCGGTTCCAGCCGTAGTGAAAAGATAGTCCCAGAGCTTTTGATATTTGCCAGGCTGCCCAGTTGCTGACTCCGAGGTACAGTATCTTACCCTGGCGGACAAGGTCGTCCATTGCCCTGAGTACCTCCTCTATTGCCGTATAGGGATCAAAATTGTGAACGAAGTAAATATCTATATAATCGGTGTTCAGGCGCTTCAGGCTCTTTTCGACTTCCAGAACCGCGTTCCGTCTGGATGACCCGATGGCGTTTATATCCGGCCCGGTCCGCACCGTGTATTTACTGGTTATGATAATGTTTTCTCGTTCAGGGTGTATCAAATCTCCCAGTATCTTTTCCGATGCGCCTTTATTGTAGGAATTCGCGCAATCAAAGAAATTGACTCCCGCTTCACGACAGGCCGCGTACATTCCGGCGGATTCTTCCCTGTCCGCGATGCCTCCGAAAGACATTGTGCCGAAACAGAGGGATGATACCATCACTCCAGTACGTCCAAAAACTCTGTATTCCATCTGCTGCTCCTAATTGTTTGTATTGAGTAATCCTTTTCAGCTTACTCCTCTAATCAGTATATATACATAAAGGCAATATACGCAAAGGAGAAGGCCTCCTTCCACCCGATTAATGCGTCCGTGGCGCCGGTATCCGTAACCGAGCAGAAAGATGGAGACCGTCAGTATTCCCATAAGGAGCATGTCCCGGAACAGAAGCTCCGGGCTGCCGTGCAACGGTCGGATACTTCCGGCGATTCCCACAACAGCCAGAGTATTGAAGATATTTGACCCGATGATGTTACCCAGGGCAATATCGTGCTCCTTTTTTACGGCTGCCACAAGAGATGATGCAAGCTCCGGGAGTGATGTTCCCGCTGCAACGATGGTCAGACCGATTACCAGGTCGGAAATACCCAGGGCCTCAGCTATACGCACGGCTCCCCATACCAGTATTCTTGAACTTAGAATCAGAAGAATCAGACCGGCGAAAAGCCGCAGAAGGGCGGGCTTAATCGACATGGGATGTTCCGTCAGCTCCCGGGACATTTCCGTCCCCAGAGTATCGGTATCGCTTTTTTTTCCCTGACGAAACGTCCAGACCAGTACCAGGGCAAAAACCCCAAGAAGAACCAGGGCGTTGCTGCGGCTGATAGTCAGATCGGTAATCAGGAAGATCGCGAGCGCAGTTACAAGAGTCAGAAGCGGGAGTTCCCGGCGGAGGACCCGGGAGTGAACTCTTATGGGGCTGATTAGCGATGTGAGCCCCAGGATAAGTGCAATGTTCGCAATGTTTGAACCAACGGCGTTCCCCAGGGCTATGCCGGCGGTATTCTGCCAGGATGCGATGGCAGAAACCAGCATTTCAGGTGCGGATGTACCAAAACCGACTATGATCATCCCGATCAGAAGTGAGGGCATGCCAAAATGTCGAGCAGACGCTGCAGCCCCTTCAACAAAGCGATCTGCGCTCCAGAATAGAAGTATCGCACCGGCAAGGATCGCACTAATTGCAGTTATCATGTACTGTCTCCGGTAAATGAAGATGTATCATTGTATCATAACAGAGGTGGAAGTTGAGCCATGCTTATTCTGAGGAAAGACATATCATGGGGAAACTCCTGCAGGAGCCGTTTCCGGGTTTTGCCTTAATTAAGTTGCGGATACCCTTTTCCGTCTGTATACTGTACATATGTTTGATCAGTTAAATTCATATTCTTTATTTGGTAATCCGCTTTCAGTTTATCTTCAAGCCCTTGTAATACTTGTATGTGGTTTATTGATTGTTTCCGTTCTGCAAATTTTTATCGGGCGGCGGCTCAAACGCCGCTGTGAAGCTGGTGAAGAGGGAAACCGCTGGTGGATTGCACGTACCGGATTCAAGAAGATCATAGTTCCGTTGCTGTATATTGCCGTTATCCGTCTCTCAATATATGGATTTGCGGTGAATGAAACTGCCGGCAGGATAATTCAGGGAATTGTCTCAGCGGTCATTGCCATTCTCGCTGTCCGGGCTGCAGTCTTTTTACTGGAGACCTCTCTCCGTAAATACGCCCAGAAAACCGGTCATGAAGAAGACGAAAAACGAATAAAACCTCTGCTGTCATTCATCTCATTTATTCTGTGGATAAGCGCATTTATATTTCTTCTTGATAATCTCGGCTTCAATATTTCCACCCTGGTTGCCGGGCTCGGTGTTTCCGGTATCGCCGTCGCAATCGCAGCCCAGGGAATTCTCGGCGACCTTTTTAACTATTTTGTCATCTTCTTTGACCGGCCCTTTGAACTTGGGGATTTTGTTATTTTTGACGACAAAATGGGAATAATAGAGAAGATCGGAATCAAAACCACCCGTATCAGGACCCTTTCTGGAGAACAGCTGGTTGTCTCAAATTCAAATCTCGTCAACGCCCGTCTTCACAACTACAAACGGATGGAACGAAGAAGAATTGTGTTTCGGATTGGGGTTACCTATCAGACCCCCTCAGTCCGACTTGCTGAAATACCCGGGTTGATCAGGGAGATCATTGAGGGAATAGAAGGCACTCAGTTCGACAGGTCCCATTTTCAGGGATATGGCGACTTTGCCCTTACCTTCGAGACGGTTTATTATGTGTTGAGCCCTGAATATCCAAAATACATGGATATTCAGCAGCAGATTAACCTTGAACTGTATCGGACTTTTGAGGAAAAGAGTATCGACTTTGCCTATCCAACCCAGACCCTGTATCTGCGATCCCAGGGAGTAGAGGCCCCTCATCAGAGGATCGGGTTTGAAAAGGAGTCATAAGCCTGTGTACTGATATATCCGGATCTGCAGTTTTGGCCAGGATGCAGAGACGTTTAATTGGAAACAGAGAATGGAAATTAAACATTTAAGTCCGGAAGTATTTGCTTCCAGGCCACTTTTCCGTTTTTATCTGGTTACGGAATACCTGTTCCTCTTTTCCCTAGTTGCCCATGTACTTCTCCTGTTGCTGTTTCTTGTTTTGGGTGTGTATCCCTTGGCCCTGTTCAATTGCTTGAGTCTGACGGTTTTTTCTTTCTCTCTTTTTCTTACAAAGCGTGGTTACCACTACAGTGCCTTTTTTCTTGGTACCGCGGAAATCCTGGTCCATTCATCCCTGAGTGCCATGTTCCTGGGGCTGGGGCCTGGTTTTCATCTCTTTATACTGACCCTGGGACCCTGCATGTTCCTGCTTCCTTTTGAAAAGAGCCTCGGAAAATGGATTCTTATGGTTCTCACCATTCTGATGTTTGCCGGGCTTAGAACAGTTTTTGTAAATCATGATCCACCCTACGTATATTCACCGGATGTGGAGAACATCTTCTTTACTGTAAATCTTATCGTGGTAGTTTTTTCTCTCTCTTTGCTCTCATATTATTTGACCAGGGCCTCCTTTGCCGCTGAAACCTACATTACTCATCTAAGCCAGATCGATCCCCTTACCGGTTGCCTGAATCGTAGAGGAATGGAGGAGGCCCTTCGTAACGAGAGGGTCCATAACTCCATATCCAACGCGAGTCTCGCTATATTGATGTGCGATATTGACGACTTCAAAAAACTGAACGACAGTTACGGACATCCCTTCGGAGATGAAGTTCTGAAGGAAACCGTCGTCCGCATTAATAGGGCCCTGCGTCTTACGGATAAGGTCGGGAGATGGGGAGGGGAGGAGTTCCTGATAATGCTCCCTGGGACGGATATACAAGGAGCTGAACTTGCTGCGGGCAAGGTCCTAAATGAAATCACGGATTCGTCTTTTGTAATTGAGGGTGAATCTGTCCAGGTATCCGTTACCCTGGGCGTCTCGATTTTGAACAATACCGAAACCCTTCAGAATTGTATCAAGCGAGCAGACGATGCCATGTATACCGGCAAGCTTGCCGGTAAAAACCGGGTTATTGCTGGAAAAGGCTGAGTTCATCAGCAGAGTAAATGGAAGAAAGCCCTATTCTCTCTGGGGAAGTATTACCTTGAGTATCTTCTTCTCTTCCATAAGATCACAGGCCTCGTTAATCTTTTCGAAGGGCATTACATCCCCTTGGGAGGACGGATCATGATCCTCCCGCTTTTGTACAGACCGATTCTCTCCGAAAGTTGCTGCCCCCATGAGAAAAGGTTTCCCGGGAGAGTCGATCCCCACATGGTCCCAGTGCTGGTAGCGTTTGTAGTTCCCCTTAATCAGTGTCCCAAATCCTGGGGATATTTCACGAATACGCATAGGCCGGAAGA